>NZ_JBEXGL010000004.1:0-434558 GCF_040607315.1 Micromonospora sp. NPDC005305
GGAGGCGGGCCCGGCCGGGCCGGCGGCTGCCCGCCGCGTTGGCCGCGCTCGCCGCGCTGCTCGCCGTCGGCGCCGGCGTCCTGGTCGACCTGGCCACCCCGGCGCCCCGCCCCGCCGACGCGCCCGCGGACGCGTTCAGCGCCGAGCGGGCGTACCAGCAGGTCAAGGTCATCGCGGCGCGGCCGCACGTGGCCGGCAGCCCCGCCAACGACCAGGTCCGGGAGCACGTCGTGGGCGTGCTGCGCGGGCTCGGTCTGGAAACCGAGGTGCAGGACACCGTCGCCCCGGAGGCCGGGCAGCTCAGCGGAGCGGCCGGCGGCGCCACCCTGGCCCGGGTCCGCAACGTGGTGGCCCGGCTGCCCGGCACCGACCCGACCGGGCGGGTCTTCCTGGTGGCCCACTACGACTCGGTGCAGTCCGGGCCGGGCGGCAACGACGACGCCGCCGGCACCTCGACCGTCCTGGAGGTGGCCCGGGCGCTGGCCGCCGGCCCGCGCCCCCGCAACGACGTGGTCCTGGTGCTCACCGACGCGGAGGAGGCGTGCCTGTGCGGGGCCGCCGGCTTCGCCGCCGACCACCCGCTGGCCGCCGACGGCGGCGTGGTGCTCAACCTGGAGGCCCGCGGCTCCACCGGCCCGGTGATCATGTTCGAGACGTCCCGGAACAACGCGAAGCTCGTGGAGGCCTTCGGCCGGGCCGCCCCGCACCCGGTGGGCACCTCGTTCGCCGTGGAGATCTACCGGGCGCTGCCCAACGACACCGACTTCACCGCCTTCCTCGACCACCGGTTCGTCGGGCTGAACTCGGCGTACATCGACGGGGGCGCGGTCTACCACACCCCGCTCGACGTGCCCGAGGCGATGAACCGGGGCAGCCTCCAGATGCACGGCGACAACGCCCTCGGCCTGGCCCGCGAGTTCGGCCGGACCGACCTGCGCGACCTGCGCTCCGGCCACGACGACACCTACTTCCCGGTGCCCGGCGGGCTGGTCCGCTACCCCGGCTGGCTGACCCTGCCGCTGGCGGTGGCCGCCCTGCTCGCGGTCGGCGCGCTGGGCGTTCTGCTGCGCCGGCGCGGCCGCGCCACCACCGGGCGGCTCGCGGCCGGCGCCGGGCTGGCCCTCGTGCCGGTCGTCGCCGCCCCGCTGGGCGCTTGGCTGCTCTGGACCGCGGTCACCACCGTCCGCCCCGGCTACGCCGAGCTGCTCGACCCGTACCGCCCGGTCTGGTACCGGCTCGCCGTCGTGGCGCTCGCCGCCGCGATCCTGTTCACCTGGTACGCGCTGACCCGCCGCTGGGCCGGCCCGGCCGCCCTGGCCTTCGGCGGCCTGGTCTGGCTGGCCCTGTTCGGGGTGCTCCTCGCCGTGCTGGTGCCCGGTGGCGCGTACCTGACCACCGTTCCCGCCCTGGCCGGCGCGCTCGCCGGCCTCGCGGCGCTGGCCACCCGCCGGGACGGCCCCTGGCCGGTGGTCGCCGTGACCCTGGCCGGCGCGGTGGCCGTGGTGATCCTGCTGCCCACCATCGTGCTGCTCTTCCCGGCGCTGGGCATGGGCATGGGCGGCGTGGCGGCGCTCGTCGCGGTGCTGCTCGGCCTGGCCGCGCTGCCGGTCGTGGACCTGCTGCACCCGCAGGCCGGCGGCCAGCGCGGCCTGCTCGCGCTCCGGGCCCGCCGGCTCGGCGCGCTGCCCGCGGGCGCCGCCGCGCTCGCCGCCGTGGTGCTCGCCGGGGTCGGCCTGGCGGTGGACCGCTTCGACGCCGCGCACCCCGTGCCGACCCACCTCATGTACGCCCTCGACGCCGGCACCGGCAAGGCGCAGTGGCTCAGTCACGAGGATGACCCCCAGCCGTGGACCGACGGGTACGTGGACCGCGCCGTTTCCGTGGCCGACGACTTCCCGGGGCTCGGTGACGCGGAGCTGCGGAGCGGAGCGGCCCAGGCGGCGAACCTGCCCGCCCCGAAGCTGGAGACGCTCTCCGACACCCGCTCCGGCGACCAGCGGGTGCTGCGCGTCCGGGTGCTGCCGCAGCGGCCGGTCCGGCTGCTCTCCCTGCACGTGGACACGTCCACGGCCGAGGTGCGGTCGGCGACCGTGGCCGGGCGGGACGTGCCGGTCAAGGCGCGCGACGGCCGGTGGGGCTTCGGCGTCGTCTTCCACGCCCCGCCGCCGGAGGGTGTCGAGGTCACCCTGACTCTGGTGCCGAAGGCGGGACAGGTGAACCTGCGCGCCATGGACGCCAGCGACGGGCTGGGCGGGCTGCCCGGGTTCCGGGCCCGGCCCGCGGACGTCGGCGTGGTCGGCTCGCACAGCTCGGAGATGCTGGCGGTGGCCCGGACCTATCCGCTGTAGCCGGCGCCCGTCAGCCGGGGCGCCCCCGCAGCAGGGGACGGGCGAAACGGCCACCCATCGTGTCCCCGGCCACCACGCCGGCCAGCACCAGCACGACGAAGGTGGTGACCAGCACCGGCGGCCAGCCACCCACCAACGGCATGGCGACCACCAGGATCACTAGCCAGAACACCCGGTGCAACGGGAACGTGCCGACGATCCGGTAGGTGAACAGCGTGCGCCCCACGAGGAAGAGCGCGGGCCCGCCGAGGATCAGCGCGATCCACCGCGCCGGGGTGTCACCGGTGGGCCGCTCGACGACCAGGTCGAACGCGGCGGCGGTGCAGACCACGCCGGCCAGCATGACCAGGTGGGTGTACGGCGCCAGCCGGGTCGCCCGCCGGAGCAGCCCCGGCGCGGTGGTCCGCACGATGGATCCGGCCCTCAGGACGTAGATCTGCCAGAGCAGCAGCATCGAGGCGAAGGCGGTCAGGAAGGCGGCCGAACGGGCCAGGGTGAACTCGGACCTGCTGATCTCCAGGGTCGGCACCAGGATGACGTCACCGAGAGCCAGGATGATGAACTGCTGGTAGCGCTCACCCAGGTGGTCGGTCGTCTTCTCGTACTGGGCGAACGGCACCCGGCCGAGACCGGGCGTCGGGTAGCGCGCCGCGGCCGAGACGTAGTCGATCGTCACGGCGACGGCCCAGAGCGCCCACGACCACCCGTGCGGCAGCAGCGCCCCACCGATCCAGAAGAAGCTGGAGACCACGAACCAGAAGAGGAAGCGGGCCGCCCGCTGCTCGGCCATGTGCCGGTGCTGGTGCAGCACGGTCACCAGCACCACCCCACGCACCAGGTGCGGGGTCACGTAGCCGATCGCGAAGACCAGCGCGTGCGAGTCGGTGGCCAGCGCCGCCGCCGTCACCACGGCGCCGAGCATGGTCACCATCAGGATGGCCTGGATCGGTCGCTGGTCCGGATCGTAGAAGTCGGTGGTGGTCGACGTGATCGACCAGGTCCACCAGATCGCCATCAGCATGATCACGACCGGCGCGACGCCGTTCCACGAGGCGCGGTCCGCGATCAGCATCGAGACCAGCGCGAGCGCCGCCACGAAGACGACGTCGAAGAGCAGTTCCAGCAGGGTGGCGCGGGTCGACCCGTTCGGCGGGCGTACCAGCTCGCTGCGGCCCCCGGTCGTCATGCCCGGCCTCCCGCCGTCCGTCGACCTGGCTCTAGCTCAGGAACTCCAGGAGCTGCTGTGTGGTCTGCCCGGGGGCCTCTTCCGGAATGAAGTGCCCGACCGGGACGGGCCCGCCCCGCACGTCGTCCGACCATTCCCTCCAGATCCCGAGCGGGTCGTCGTAGAGCTTCGCGACCTGACCCCGTTGACTCCAGAGAAACAGCACCGGGCACTTGATCTTCCGGATTCCGCGGTCCGCCTCGTCCTGCTCGTAGTCCACCGTCGCGGCCGCGCGGAACTCCTCGCAGATCGCGTGGACCGTGGCGGGGTCGGTGAACTGCTTGACGTACGCGGCCCGCACCTCGGCGGGGAACGCATCCTTCACCTCTGGCCAGGTGTCGAGCATGAAATCGACGAGCACGGCGGGCGCCGCGTCGATGAACCGCTCGGGCACCGGCGCCGGCGCGGCCAGGAAGGACCAGACCCAGTAGGAGAGGCTGAACGTCTTGTCGGCACGGTTGTAGACATCGCCGATGGGAACGACGTCCATGACGGCCAGCCGAGTGACGACGTCGGGTGCATCGAGCGCAAGACGGTAGGCGCACCGGGCACCGCGATCGTGGCCGACGAGGCGGAACTGCTCATGGCCCAGACTCCGCATGACCTCGATCTGGTCGCGGGCGACGGCTCGCATGCTGTACGGCTCGTGATCGGCGCTGCTCGGCGGTTTGCCGCTGTCGCCCCAGCCCCGCATGTCGGTGACGACCACCGTGTAGTTCTCGGCAAGCTGCGGCGCTACGCGATGCCACATGAGGTGCGTCTCGGGAATGCCGTGCAGGAGCAGAACGGGAGGCCCGTTTCCGCCACGGCGTCCGTGGATCGTCGCACCGGACGTGCGGATGTCGAATTCTTCGAACCCGTCGAACACGGCCGGAACCCCCGCAACTCGTCAGGACCGCCGGCCGCGCCGTCACGCTGGACGATCTCCTCCGCGCAGCTTCCCTGGCCGCGGTACGACGGTATCAGCGGGAAAGGGCGGAATCGTACAGAATTGCGCTCGGGATCTTGACCGATACGTCGATCATCTGCTTATGTCGACGGCATGACTAGGTCCTCCGCGTCGATGCGCGAACCCACCTACTTCATCCTGGCCGCGTTGCAGGACGAGCCCTTGCACGGCTACGCGATCGTCAAGCGGGCGCTGGAGTTGTCCGACGGGCGGGTACGCCTCACGACGGGCACCCTCTACGCCGCTCTGGACCGGCTCACCGGTGAAGAGATGGTGCGGGTGGCCGAGGAAGCGGTGGTCAACGGCCGTGCCCGCCGTACCTACGAGCTGACTCAGCGAGGTATGTCCGCGTTGACTGCGGAGGCGGAGCGGATGGCTGCGGCGGCGAGCGTCGTTCGTAACCGTTCCGTCCGCCCGATGACTGCGGGTTGGGTGGTGCCGGCATGACCGAGCTGGAGCGCCGCTACAGGTGGCTGTTGCGGGCCTACCCCCGCGCCTACCGGCAGTATCGCGCCGACGAGATGCTCGAAACCCTGCTCGCCGCGGCTGACAACCCGCGGCGGCCGAGCCTTCGAGAAGCGGTGGCGCTCGTGGTCGGAGGGCTACGCGCCCGCACCGGTGTCGACCGTCTCGGCTCTCGATCGGCGCTGGGACACTCCGCGCTGCGGCTGTCCGCGCTGTCCCTGCTCGTGTACGGCCTGACGCAGCGGGCCGGAGGCCCGATCGGGCTCTTGGTGACGATGCTGTCGGAGCGCCCGTACAACCCCGGCGCATGGTGGTTCATCGTCATTCCGGCGCTGCTGACCATCGCGCTCTTCGCTGCGGCGTGGGGTAGCTACCGGCTGGCATTCGCTACGGCGATCTTGACCGTGGCCGCGCAACATTTGTCGGCAAATGGGTGGGACCTATCGTTCTGGTTCTCGTCGGTTTATGACCTCCAGGACGCGATGCTTCCCGAGTTCTGGCCAGCGCCGCTGGCTTCGCTGGCGTTGCTGCGACTGCTCCGCGCACCCCGGACGCCCGTGGCCCGACCGTGGGCCTGGCCCGGCCTCGGGGCACTGGCAGTCGTCGCTTTGGCGCCGAGCCCGATCAACGGCTGGTTGCACGTACCACTGATGTCCCTGTGCGCGTTCGCCGCACTGGCCGTCATCACCGCGCCGGTCGATGCACGGATGCCCATCGTCGCCTCGGTGCTTCTCCTGGCGCCGGCCTTGGCGCAAGCCACCTATCTGCTCGGTTCCAAACAATCGGGGTGGGAAATAGAAGTCTCCATCACCGCGATCCTTATTCTCGCGGCGGTCATGGTGATCACGCTTGCCGCCGGCACAATCGCAGGCCGCCGCCAAGCCCGCATGTAGACCCGGAACTCACTTCCAACGGAAGTGGACGAAGAGACGGCCGAAGTTCTTCGAGTCCTTCTCGACGCGGTGGTAGAGCTGCTTGACGTCCTTCTGGTCGAGGAAGCGCAGCACCTTCTTCTTGAGCTGGCCGGAGCCCTTCCCAGGGATGATCTCCACGAGGGTGGCCTTCTTGGCCACCGCCTCGTCCATGATCCCGCGCAGGGCCCGGTCGATGTCGTGACCCCTGTTGTAGATGTCGTGGAGGTCGAGCTTCAGCTTCACCAGCCCATCGTAGGTACGCCGAAGGGCAGCCCCGTAGGGCTGCCCTTCGAGGTCAACCGTCAGCGGCCGCCGACCTTGCCCTCCACCCGGCGCAGGGCCGTGGTGTAGTCGGCGTTGGTCGAGTACATGGCCGCCGCGATGCGCAGGTGCCGCAGCGCGTCGACGGGGCGGTTCATCCGCTCCAGCGTCCGGCCCAGCACGTGGTGCGCGTAGTGGTCGCTCGGATCCCGGTCGACCAGCTCGCGCAGCTGCTCCTCGGCCCGGTTGAGCTGGGCCGACTGGAAGTACGCGCGGGCCAGCAGCTGCCGGACCGAGGAGTTGCCGGGCTCGGCCTCGACGATCGGTTCGAGCAGCCGGGCCGCTCCGGTCGGGTCACCCGCTTCGAAGAACATGGTCGCCCGCCGGTACTCCGCCAGAAGATCCACTCGATCCACCTCCTCGTGTCGCGCCAGCCCTTTCTCCGACGCTGGCACAACACCAGCCGTACCGCGAGTGTTCCTTCGGGGCGGATCGTGCTCAGGAGGTCGGGTCGTACCGGTCCCCGACCAGCTCCCAGGCCCGGACACCGCCGACGATTCCGGCCGTGTTCGGGACGACCACGACGTCGTCGCCCATCCGGGCCAGTTGGTCCGGCCGGATGAGCCGGGAGTTGCCGCCGCCCAGGTAGAGCCGGTCCCAGCGGAAGACCGGCCGCAGGCCGTCCACCACCTGGCGGATCCGCCGGGACCAGAACGCGTCGCCGAGGCGCCGCCGTTCCGGCTCCCCGACGTACGTGTCGTAGGTGGTGTTCCAGCGCACCGGCGCGTGCGACAGCTCCAGGTGCGGGGCGAGCACCCCGCCGTCGAAGAGCGCGCTGCCCAGCCCGGTGCCGAGGGTCAGCACCAGCTCGCAGCCGGCCCCGGCGACGACGCCCGCGCCGTGTACCTCGGCGTCGTTGAGCACCAGCGCCGGCACGCCGAACGCCTCGGCCAGGGTGCTGCGGGCGTCGTACCCGGACCATTCGGCGACCAGGTCGGGGTCGATGCGGCTGCGCGGGCCGGAGCGGGTCACGTAGTGCGGGGTGGCCACGACCACGCCGTGCCGGATCATGCCGGGCATCCCGACGGTGAGCCGGTCGGCCGGGGGCAGCCGGCCGCCGAGGTCCAGCAGCGTCTTGACGAACAGGGCGGGCGGCAGCGGGTACGGCGTGGGGACGCGCAGCGGCCGGGCGCGCATGGTCCCCGCCGCGTCCAGCACGGAGGCCTTGATCCCACCGCCCCCGCAGTCGATCGCCAGAGTGGTCACCACGGCTGTGAGTCTCCCTCACCCCGGTCGGGCCCCGAGCCCGGGTCATCCGATTCGGCGCGCCGGTAGGCTCGATCTCCTCATGAGCGCCACGTTGATCGCCAAGGACCTCACCGCCGGGCACGGCGACCGTCTCCTCTTCACCGACCTGGACCTGGTAGTCGCCCCCGGCGACGTGGTCGGGCTGGTCGGGGTGAACGGCGCCGGCAAGTCCACGCTGCTGCGTACCCTCGCCGGGCTCCAGCCGCTCGAGCAGGGGTCGGTGGTGTCGAGCCCGCCCACCGCCACGGTGGGCTACCTGCCGCAGGAGCCGGAGCGCCGGCCGGGTGAGACGGTCCGCGGCTTCCTGGCCCGGCGCACCGGGGTGGCCGCGGCGCAGGCGGCGCTGGACGCGGCCACCGAGGCGCTGACCGCCGGAGCGCCGGGCGCGGACGACGAGTACGCCACCGCGTTGGAGCGCTGGCTCGACCTGGGCGGGGCCGACCTCGACGAGCGGGCCGAGCAGGTCGCCGCCGAGCTGGGGCTCCGCGTCGACCTGGACCACCCGATGACCGGGCTCTCCGGCGGCCAGGCGGCCCGAGCGGGACTGGCCTCGCTGCTGCTCAGCCGCTACGACGTCTTCCTGCTCGACGAGCCCACCAACGACCTCGACCTGGCCGGACTGGACCGGTTGGAACGCTTCGTCACCGGGCTGCGCGCCGGCACCGTGGTCGTCAGCCACGACCGGGAATTCCTCACCCGGACGGTCACCAGGGTGATGGAACTGGACCTGCACCAGGGCCAGGTCAACCACTTCGGCGGCGGCTACGCGGCCTACCTGGAGGAGCGCGAGGTGGCCCGCCGGCACGCCCGCGAGGAGTACGAGGAGTACGCCGGCACCCGGGCGCAGCTGGAGGCGCGGGCCCGGACACAGCGGTCCTGGATGGAGAAGGGCGTGAAGAACGCCCGCCGCAAGGCCACCGACAACGACAAGATCGGCCGCAAGTTCCGCTCCGAGTCCAGTGAGAAGCAGGCCGCCAAGGCCCGGCAGACCGAGCGGCTGATCGAGCGCCTGGACGTGGTCGACGAGCCGCGCAAGGAGTGGGAGCTGCGGATGGAGATCGCCGCCGCGCCCCGCGCCGGCGCCGTCGTGGCCGCGCTCCGGGGCGCCCGGGTACGCCGGGGCGACTTCACCCTCGGCCCGGTGGACCTCCAGATCGACTGGGCCGACCGGGTGGCGATCACCGGGGCGAACGGCTCCGGCAAGAGCACTCTGCTGGCCGCGCTGCTCGGGCGGCTGCCGCTGGACGAGGGGCACGCCGCGCTCGGCCCGGGCGTGGTGGTGGGCGAGGTGGACCAGGCCCGGGGGCTCTTCCTCGGCGACCAGCCCCTGCTGGACGCGTTCGGCGCCGCCGTACCCGAGCTGAGCCCGGCGGACGTGCGGACGCTGCTGGCCAAGTTCGGCCTGCGGGCCGACCACGTGCTGCGGCCGGCGGCCACCCTCTCCCCCGGTGAGCGCACCCGGGCCGCGCTGGCCCTGCTCCAGGGGCGCGGGGTGAACCTGCTGGTGCTCGACGAGCCGACCAACCACTTGGACCTGGCGGCGATCGAGCAGCTCGAATCGGCCCTGGCCGGCTATCCGGGAACGCTGCTGCTGGTGACCCACGACCGGCGGATGCTGGACGCGGTGAGCGTCAACCGGCGGCTGCGGGTGGCGGACGGGCGGATCGCCGAAGATTGATCCGTGCCGACCCGGTCGCGCGGGGTGAGAATGACTCCATGCTCAAGTGGGAGTACGCGCTGCTGGTCCGCCGGCGGCAGGCCGCCACCACCGACATCGGGTGGGAGGTCGTCTTCATCTGGTACGGCCCGGACGGCTCCATGATCGACGTCACGCCGTACGGCGACACCGCGCTGGCCCACCTGAACCGGGCCGGTGACCAGGGCTGGGAACTGGTCGCGATGAGCGAGGACCCATCGCTGCCCGGCAACAACGAGTTGCACCGCTACCACCTGAAACGGCCGAAGGCGCCCGCGCCGCAGCCGCGCCAGCGGATGCGCGGCTCCCGCACCGCCCGCCGCACCATCGCCGGCTGACCGGCCCCTGCCCCTGCCCTTGATCAACTCCAGCTCGCCGAGGTGGCGCCGTCGCTGGGTGCCGGATGCCGCCAGCTCGGCGGGCTGGAGCCGATCGACTCCCACGGCGACGCGGTCCTCCGGCTGGCGGGGGCGAGATCCGGGCAGGTGAGGCATATCGGGCGGGGATGCGGGTATCGCGCCGCCCGGAGGTGGACGCATGGTGGCGATGGCGCAATCCGCGCTCTCGGGCGAGCGGCTGCGGGAGGTCGACGGTTTCCTCGCCGAGGCGTGGGCCGATCAGGCCCGGCACGACGAGCGGCTGCGCGGGCTGACCGTGGAGGTGCGCTTCGACCGGGGAGTGGCCCACCTGGACGGCGCGGTCGCCGACCCGGCCCAGCTGCGCCTGGTCCGGGACCTGGTGGGCCGGCTCGACGGCGTGCTGGGCGTCTGGTGCCGGGTGAGCGTCGCCGGCCGGGCGCCGGTCGTGGTGGACCTGGGCTGCGGGGCGACCAAGCAGTGGCCGGGCAACCTGGGGCTCGACATCTATCCGGCGCCCGGGGTGAACGCGGTGGCCGACCTGTCCGGCTCGCTACCGCTGGCCGACGACTCGGTGGACGTGCTCTTCGCGGTGCACATCCTGGAGCACCTGATCGACTTCCTGCCGCTGCTCGACGAGTGCCACCGGGCGCTGCGCCCGGGCGGGGTGCTGCACGTGATGAGCCCCTGGTGGCGGCACGTCAACGCGGTGGCCGACCCGACCCACGTGCGCCTGCTCGACGTGCAGACCTTCAAGGGCATCTGCGGTCAGCGCCCACCCGGCACCCCGCGCTGGTACCCGCTGCACGTGGGCTGCGACGGGGCCTCCATCTTCGCCGACCTCACCCCGTTGCCCCCCGACGCGCCACCCCCGCCCCGCTCCCACCTGGCCCGCTTCTTCGACTGACCCGGTCAGGGGGCGGATTCGCGTAGGGCCAGGCGGTGGGGGGCCACCAGTTCGCGGGGTGGGGCCTCCGGGTCGCCGGTCAGGCGGCCGGCCAGGAGTTCGACCGCCAGGCGGGCGATGCGCTCCTTGTCGGGGGCCACGGTGCTCAACGTCGGGATGGAGAAGCGCCCGTCCTCGATGTCGTCGAAGCCGGCCACCGCGACGTCGTCGGGCACCCGCAGGCCGGACTCGTGCAGGGCGCGCAGCGCACCGAGGGCCAGGGTGTCGTTGAAGCAGAAGACGGCGTCGGGGCGTACCCCGCTGGAGAGCAGGTGCCGCATGGCGGCCGCGCCGTCCGCGCGGTGCCAGGCCGGCGCGGGCGCCACAAGGCGCTCGTCGTACGCGATGCCGGCCTCGGCCAGCGCGGCGGTGTAGCCGGTGAGGCGGAGCCGCGCGCTGGCGCCCTCGGGGGTGCGCTGCGAGCCGATGGCGGCGATCCGGCGGCGGCCGAGCCCGACCAGGTGGGCGGTGATCTCCCGGGCGGCGGCCACGTTGTCGACCACGACGTGGTCGGCGGGGCCGTGGTCGACCCGCTCGCCGAGCAGCACCATGGGCATGCCGTCGAGGCCGGCGAGGTCGTCGGCGGTGAGCGCGAGCGGGCTGAAGATCAGGCCGTCGATCATGTGGTCGCCGATGCCGCTGGCCGCCTTGCGTTCCTGCTCCGGGCCGCCGCCGGTCTGGTCGATCAGCACCGTCCAGCCGTGCTCGGCGGCGGCGGTGACGACGTGCCGGGCCAGCTCGGCGAAGTAGGGGATGTCCAGCTCGGGCACGGCCAGGGCGATCACGCCGGTGCGGCCCTTGCGCAGGTTGCGGGCCGAGAGGTTGGGGCGGTAGTTGAGTTCGACGATGGCCGCCTCGACCCGGGCCCGGGTGTCGGCGCGGACGTGCTGGTAGCCGTTGACGACGTTGGAGACGGTCTTCACCGACACGCCGGCCCGTTCCGCGACGTCCTTGAGCCTGTGCCGCACTGCGCTTCCTCCCGGGTGACTGCTGGGGCGCACTCTACCGCGTCACGACGACGTAACGATCGCTTTACAGCGTTGCTTACAACGTTGTACAAACCAGGGACACCGGTGACCGAGGTCACCGGGTGGAGCACCGAGGAAAGGGTGGCACCCGTGCCGAACGCGCAGCTCACGATCGACCCGACCTTCACCATCGGCGCGGCCGACCGTCGCCTCTTCGGTTCGTTCGTCGAGCACATGGGGCGCTGCGTCTACGGCGGTGTCTACGAACCCGGCCACCCGGAGGCCGACCCGCGCGGCTTCCGGCGCGACGTGCTGGACCTGACCCGCGAGCTGGGTGTGTCGGTGGTCCGCTACCCGGGCGGCAACTTCGTCTCCGGCTACCGCTGGGAGGACGGGGTGGGCCCGGTCGGCGACCGCCCGCGCCGGCTCGACCTGGCCTGGAAGACCATCGAGACCAACGCGTTCGGCCTGGACGAGTTCATGACCTGGGCGGCCGAGGCCGGCGTCGAGCCGATGATGGCGGTCAACCTCGGCACCCGCGGCGTCCAGGAGGCCTGCGACCTGCTGGATTACGCCAACCACCCGGGCGGCACCCAGCTGTCCGACCTGCGGCGCAAGCACGGCGCCGAGGACCCGTACGGGGTCCGGCTCTGGTGCCTCGGCAACGAGATGGACGGGCCGTGGCAGGTCGGCCACAAGACGGCCGACGAGTACGGCCGGCTCGCCGCCGAGACGGCCCGCGCCATGAAGATGATCGACCCCTCGATCAGCCTGGTCGCCTGCGGCAGCTCCAACCGCAGGATGCCGACCTTCGCCGCGTGGGAGGCGACGGTCCTGGAGCACACCTACGAGCACGTCGACTACATCTCGGCCCACACCTACTACGACCCGTCCGACGGTGACCGGGCCAGCATCCTGGCCTCCGCCGTCGACATGGACAACTTCATCCGCGAGGTGGTCGCCACCGCCGACCACGTGGCCGCCAGGCAGCGGCACAAGCGCAAGCTGAAGATCTCCTTCGACGAGTGGAACGTCTGGTACGAGTCGCGCCTCCAGGCCGACCTGGACCGGCGCGGCTGGGTCGAGGCGCCGGCCCTCATCGAGGACGACTTCACCGCGGTCGATGCCGTGGTGGTCGGCGACCTGCTGATCACCCTGCTCCGGCACGCCGACCGGGTCGGGGTCGCCTGCCAGGCGCAGCTCGCCAACGTGATCGCCCCGATCCGCACCCGCAACGGCGGGCCGGCCTGGCGGCAGAGCATCTTCCACCCGTTCGCCCTGACCGCCCGGCACGCCCGGGGCACGGTGCTGCGCACCGAGCCGGTCGGCCCCACGTACGAGACGAGCCGGTACGGCGAGGTGCCGGTGCTGGACACCGTCGCCGTGCACGACGAGGAGACCGGCGAGCTGGCCGTCTTCGCCGTCAACCGGGGTCCGAACGACCTCCCCCTCGATCTGGACCTGCGCGGGCTGCCCGGCCTGCGCGCCGTGGAACACATCACCCTCGCGGCCGGCGCCGACCCGGCCGCCACGAACACCGAGGCGGAGCCCGACCGGGTGACGCCTCGGGAGGTCACCACCCCCACCCTCGACGGCGGCCGGTGCTCCGTGGCGCTGCCCGCCTGCTCCTGGAACCTGCTGCGCTTCGCGCCTCAGGCGTGACCAGGCAATACTTCAACCCGTCCCCCAAGGAGTAAGCATGATCCAGAACGAGATGAGCCGGCGCCGGCTGCTCGGCCTCGGTGTCGGGCTCGGCGCGGCGGCCACGCTGACGCTGGCCGGCTGCGGCGGCGGCAGCAGCACGAAGGGGTCCACGGCGGCCGGCAACGGCGGCAAGGACTACACCGGCCCGAAGGTCGACCTGAAGCTCTGGAACGGCTTCACCGGCGGTGACGGCGACATCTTCAAGAAGCTGGTCGAGCAGTTCAACAGCGAGCACCAGAACATCGCCGTGAGCGTCATCACCTACGAGTGGCAGGACTACTACAGCAAGCTGCCCGGCGCGGTCACCAGCGGCAACGGCCCGGACATCGCGGTCATGCACATGGACCAGCTCGCCACCTTCGCCGCCCGTGGCGTGATCACCGAGCTGGACGACGTGGCCAAGGCCCTGGAGCTGAGCGAGGGCGACTTCGCCCCGACGGTGTGGAAGGGCGGCATCTACCACGACAAGCGGTACGGCATCCCGCTGGACATGCACCCGATGGGCTTCTACTACAACAAGGCCGTCATGCAGAAGGGCGGCCTGGACCCGAACAAGCCGCCGACGACCAAGGACGAGTTCACGGCGGCGCTGACCGAGCTGAAGAAGGCCGGCGTGCAGGGCTTCTGGGTCAGCCCGTTCCAGTTCACCGGCGGCATGACCTTCTACAGCCTGCTGCACCAGTGGGGCGGGACGCTCTTCGACGCCGAGGTGGCGAAGGCGACCTTCAACGCGGACCCGGCCGTGGAGGCGTGCACCTGGCTGGTCGACATGATCAAGCAGGGCTTCTCCCCCGCCAACGTCGGCCAGGACGCCGACTACCTGGCGCTCAAGAGCGGCAAGAACGCCTTCAACTTCAACGGAATCTGGCAGATCAACGACCTGAAGAAGAGCGCACAGGTGCAGTGGGGCGTCGCCCCGTTGCCGCAGATCGGCAGCCAGAAGGCCACCTGGGCGAACTCGCACAACTTCACGATCGTCAAGCAGCGCAGCGCCGACAACAACAAGGTCTCCGGCGCGAAGGTCTTCATCAACTGGCTCAGCCAGCACTCGCTCGACTGGGCCAAGGGTGGCCAGATCCCGGCCCGCAAGGAGGTCCGGGAGGGTGCCGAGTTCAAGGCCCTGCCGGAGATCAGCGCGCTCGCGCCGGAGCTGGAGTACGCCGCCTTCCCGCCGGCCTCGCCGGGCCTCGGTGAGGTCATGACCACCTTCTACAACGCGTTCAACGAGGCGGCGCTCGGCAAGAAGTCGCCGAAGCAGGCGCTGGACGACGGTGTGGCCAAGGCGAACAAGCAGCTCGAGGACAACCGCAAGAAGTACGGGAGCTGATCCGCCGTGGCGGACGTGATCGAGGTCGGGGCGGCGCGTGGTGACGCGCCGCCCCCGGCGGGCCGCAACCGCCGTCGGGGCGCGACGGAACGGGGGCACCGGGCGACGCCTTACCTCTTCCTCGCGCCGTATCTGGTTCTCTTCCTGGTCTTCGGGCTGGCGCCGATCCTGTTCGGGATCTGGATCAGCCTGCACCAGTGGGACCTCCAGCTGCCGAACCGGCCGTTCATCGGGCTGGAGAACTACCGCGACCTGTTCTCCAGCGACTCGGCCGACTACGCGGACTGGTGGTCCAGCGTCCGGGCGACCGCGATCTTCACCGTGCTGTCGGTGCCGCTGCTCGTGGTCGTCCCGCTGGGCCTGGCCCTCCTGCTGAACGAGAAGTTCCCCGGCCGGACGTTCTTCCGGGCCGCGTTCTTCGCCCCGTACGTGCTCGGCGTCGCGGTGATCGGCCTGCTCTGGCGCTTCCTGCTGGACGCGAACCTCGGCCTGATCAACCGGCTGCTCGGCGCGGTCGGGCTGCCCGCGGACACCCCGTGGGTGACGGACGTGCCGTGGGCCTGGGTCTCCCTGGTCGGCGTGACGGTCTGGTGGACCTGCGGCTTCAACGCGGTGATCTACCTGGCCGGGCTCCAGGACATCCCGGCCGAGCTGTACGAGGCGGCGCGGGTCGACGGCGCGACGGCCTGGGACCGGTTCCGCCACGTCACTCTTCCCGGGCTGCGCCCGGTGCTGCTCTTCGTGCTCACCACGACGATCCTCGCGTCGGCGAACGTCTTCGGGCAGTCCTTCCTGATCACCCAGGGGGCGCCCGGCGAGCAGACCCGGACCGTGGTCTGGCGGATCGTCGACGAGGGGCTGCGCAACTACGACGTCGGCCAGGCGTCCGCGATGAGCGTGCTCTTCGCGCTGCTGCTGGCGGTGGTCAGCATCGTCAACTTCCGGCTGTTCCGCTACCGGGAAGACTGAGGGGACGACCATGACGAACGTGCGTCGGGTGGCCCGCTACGGCGCGCTGCTCCTGATCACCGCGGTGTTCGTGACCCCGCTGGTCTGGATGCTCCTCACCTCGCTGAAGACGTACGAGGACGCGCAGCAGGACCCGCCGAGCTGGCTGCCGCACCCGTTCTCCACGTACGGCTTCGACCAGATCCTCGGCAACACCGCCAACCCGGTGCTGCGCTGGTTCCTCAACAGCATGCTCGCGGCCAGCCTGCACACGCTGCTGGTGCTGGTCACCGCGTCGATGGCCGCGTACGCCCTGGCCCGGCTGCGGTTCCGGGGGCGGAAGGTGAGCTTCGCGCTGATCGTCGGGACGCTGTTCCTGCCGCCCACCTCGTTGATCATTCCGAACTTCGTGATCGCCGACCGGCTGGGCTGGATCGACACCCTGACGGTGATCGTCGTGCCGGGCGCGGCGAGCGCGTTCGGGGTCTTCTTCCTGCGCCAGTTCTTCCTCTCCATCCCGGCCGAGCTGGAGGAGGCGGCGGTGCTGGACGGGGCGAACCACTGGCAGGTCTTCTCCCAGGTGCTCCTGCCGCTGTCGAAGCCGGCGCTGGCCACCCTGGCGGTGTTGTCGTTCCTGACCAACTGGAACGACTTCCTGTGGCCGGTCTACGTGCTGTTCAGCCCGGAGCGGCTGACCCTGCCGGCCGGCCTGGGCCTGCTCCAGGGCGCCTACGTGACCGACTACCCGGTGATCATGGCGGGGGCGGTGCTGGCCAGCGTGCCGGTGCTGATCCTCTTCGTGCTCGCCCAGCGGCACATCATCCAGGGCGTGTCGCGCAGCGGTCTGAAGGGATGACCGACCGGCGGATTCGGCGACGCGGCGCGGCGGCCCTGGCCGCCGCGCTGCTCGTCGCCGGTTGCGGCAGCGGAGAAACCCCGTCGAGTACGCCGGAGGACGCGCACGTGTACACCAACCCGGTCATCCGGAGCGACGCCCCCGACCCGCAGGCGATCCGGGTCAGCGACACCTGGTACCTGTTCCACACCAACTCCGGTGGCCGGAACGTCCCGGTGCTCACCTCGCCCGACCTGGTCGCGTGGACCGAGGCCGGTGACGCCCTGCCGGACCTGCCGGCCTGGGCCGACGCCGGGAAGACCTGGGCGCCGGAGGTCATCCAGCTCGCCCCGGACCGGTTCGCCCTCTATTACACGGTGGCCGACCGGGCCTCCGGCCGGCAGTGCCTCGGCCGGGCGGTGGCGGCCACCCCGCTCGGGCCGTACCGGGACGACGCGGACGGGCCGCTGGTCTGCCAGGCCGAGCTGGGCGGCTCGATCGACGCCAGCCCGTACCGGGACACGGACGGGAGCCTCTGGCTGCTCTGGAAGAACGACGGCAACGCCGTCGGGGTGGACACCTGGCTCTGGTCGCAGCGCCTCTCGCCGGACGGGCTGCGGCTGGTGGGCACGCCGACGAAGCTGCTCAAGCAGACCGAGCCCTGGGAGGGCACGCTGATCGAGGGGCCGTTCTTCCACCGGCACGACGGGAAGCTGCTGCTCTTCTTCGCCGCGAACGCCTACGACAAGGACACCTACGCCGAGGGCTACGCGGTCTGCGAGAGCCCCACCGGGCCGTGCGTGAAGGCCGCGGAGAACCCGATCCTGACGTCGAACGCGGTCGCCTCCGGCCCGGGGCACGCGTCGATGATCGAGAAGGACGGCCGCACCTGGCTGCTGTACCACGCCTGGCCGCCCGGCCAGGAGGGCAGCACCGACCCGGGCCGCCAGGTCTGGCTCGACGAGGTGGTCTGGACCGACGGCCGGCCCGTGGTGAAGGGCCCGACGGCGGAACCCCAGCCCCGCCCCTGAGCTGAAGGAGGGGCCCCTTCTTAACAGACGTCTGTTAAAGGGGCCCCTCCTTGCGCGGGGTCAGCGGGTGGCGGGCGCCGGTTCGTCCGTGGCCGCCTCGCGGCGGGCCAGGCGGTTCTTCCGGTGGCCGTAGCCGAAGTAGATGAGCCCGCCGAGCAGCATCCAGGCGAGGAACCGGAGCCAGGTCTCCACCGACAGGTTCAACATCAGGTAGAGGCAGGCCAGCGCGGACACGATCGGCAGCACCGGCGAGAACGGCACCTTGAACGGCCGCTCCAGCTCCGGGCGCCGCCGGCGCAGGATCGGCACCGCGATCGAGACCAGCACGAACGCGCAGAGCGCGCCGATGCTGACCAGGTCGGCCAGCGCGGAGAGCGGCAGGAAGCCGGCGAGCAGGGCCACGCCGACCGTCATGATCGCCGAGATCCGGTACGGGGTGCCCCAGCGCGGGTGGATCTTGGCGATGGACGGCGGGATGAGCCCGTCCCGACCGATGGCGAAGCCGATCCGGCCCATGGCCACCAGGTCGACCAGGATCACGCTGGTCAGGCCGGCGACGGCGGCGATGGAGACCAGGATGGCGGCCCAGCCGGCGCCGACCGCCTCGAAGGCCGAGGCGATCGGGGCGCCCTCGTCGATGTCGGTGTAGCGCACCATGCCGACCAGCACGAGCGAGACGCCGATGTACAGCACGGTGGAGATGCCCAGCGTGCCGAGCAGGCCCAGCGGCAGGTCGCGGCGCGGCTTGCGGGTCTCCTCGCCGAGATTCGCCACGGCCTCGAAACCGGTGTACGCGAAGAACACCACGGCGGCGGCGGTCAGCACCCCGGCGAAGCCGAAGATCGACGGTTCCAGCCCGAAGACGGCCTGGGTGACCGGCTGCCGGATGCCGTCCTCGCCGCCCCCGGCCGGCTCGGTGGTCGGGACGAACGGGCTGAGGTTGGCGGCCTTCACGAAGAACGCCCCGGCGACCACGATGAACACGCAGATGGCGACCTTGACCAGGACCAGCAGGTTGGTCACCCGGGCGGACTCGCGGATGCCGACGATGCCGATCGCGCCGAGGATCAGCACGATGGCGATCGCGCCGAGGTTGACCACGCTGCCCTCCTCGGCGAACCAGGCGCTGGGCAGGTTCAGGAGTTCGGCGAGGTAGCCGGACCAGCCGCGGGCCACCACCGCCGAGCCGAGCGCGAACTCCAGCAGCAGGTCCCAGCCGATGATCCAGGCGACGATCTCGCCCATGGTCGCGTACGCGTAGGTGTAGGCGCTGCCGGCGGTCGGCACGCTGGACGCCAGCTCGGCGTAACAGAGGGCGGCGAGCAGCGCGACCACGCCGGCGATCGCGAACGAGATCACCACGCCGGGGCCGGCGTGGTTCTTCGCCTCGATTCCGGTCAGCGTGAAGATGCCGGTGCCGATGACGATGCCGATCCCGAAGCCCATGAGGTCGATCGCGCCGAGACGACGGCGCAGTCCAGGGCGGCCGTCCTCGCCGTCGGCCTCGCCCTGGGCGAGCACGTCCCGGATCGGTTTGGTCCGCAGGACGGACATTGATCACCTCCCACCGTGCGACCACCACGGTGGCGGTCCGTGACCGGGCAAGCTACCCAGGCCCTCCGCCCGCTAATCCGGGTGCGGGAGGTGTCGGACAGGTCACGGATCGCGCTGTGGCCGGGCTCACCCTCGGACGTTCGGCCCCACCTGCGCATCGATCCGTCCGGAGGTCTTGCGCCGCATCCGGATTGATGAAAGTTTTCTACCGGGGACAGATACAGTGCGGCGAATCTTGCCGGATGCGCCGCCCGTCCGCCGCCACCCGACACGCCCCCGTGAGCCCCAACGAAGGGACCGCACCGCATGAAGGCAACTCGGCTCGGAGCCGCCGGGCTGGCCCTGGCGCTGCTCGGCGCGCTCGTCGCCGGCACCCCCGCGAGCGCCGCGGAGAGCAACACGGCGACCGAATCCACCGCCACCACCTGCGTCACCGACCCGGCCGTCCCGAAGCGGCAGTTCCGGGCCATGTGGATCGCCTCGGTGACGAACATCGACTGGCCCAGTAAGGCCTCCTGGACCGCGCCGGACCAGGTCGCCAAGCAGAAGGCCGAATACCTGGCCTGGCTCGACCTGGCCCAGAAGCTGCACCACAACGCCGTCGTGGTCCAGGTCCGCCCGACCGCCGACGCGTTCTGGCCCTCGCCGGTCGAGCCCTGGTCCGAGTACCTGACCGGAGTCCGCGGCCAGGACCCGGGCTGGGACCCGCTGGCCTTCCTCGTCGAGGAGTCGCACAAGCGGAACCTGGAGTTCCACGCCTGGATGAACCCGTACCGGGTCTCCATGCCGGCCCCCGGCGGCGCGGGCGCCGACATCTCGAAGCTCGCCCCCAACCACCCGGTGCGCCAGCACCCGGACTGGGTGTTCGCCTACCCGCCGGCCGGGGTCGCCGGCAGCCGGCTCTACTACAACCCCGGCATTCCTGAGGTCCGCGAGTTCGTGCAGACCGCGATGATGGACGCCGTCAAGCGGTACGACATCGACGGCGTGCACTTCGACGACTACTTCTACCCGTACCCGAGTGGCACGTACCAGTACCCGGACGACGCCACCTTCGCCCAGTACAACCGGGGCTTCACCGACAAGGCCGACTGGCGGCGGGACAACATCAACCTGCTGATCCAGGAGATGAACGCCAAGATCAAGTCGGCCAAGTCCTGGGTGAAGTTCGGCGTGAGCCCCTTCGGCATCTGGCGCAACAAGTCGGCCGACCCGAACGGCTCGGACACCACCGGCTCGCAGTCGTACGACATCATCTCCGCCGACACGCGCAAGTGGGTCAAGGAGGAGTGGATCGACTACATCGTGCCGCAGCTCTACTGGTACATCGGCCAGTACCCGGCGGCCGACTACGCCCGGCTCGTGCCGTGGTGGGCCGAGACCGTGCGGGGCACCAACGTCCAGCTCTACATCGGACAGGCCGACTACAAGAGCGGTGAGCCGGCGTACGGCTCGTTCTGGATGAACCCGCAGGAGCTGTCGAACCACCTGACGCTCAACCGGTCGTACCCGGAGGTGCTCGGCAACGTGCACTTCTCCGCCGTCCAGGTGCGGGCGAACCGGCTCGGCGCCACCGACATCTACGCGGCCGAGCACTACTCCCGGCCCGCGCTGGTGCCGACCATGTCGCAGCTCCCGTCCAAGCCGCTGCTCTTCCCGGTCGTGACCGGCGCCGAGCGGCGGGCCGACGGGGTGCGCCTGAGCTGGCGGCAGCCGGCCGACGGCAAGGGCCCGTTCGGTAAGGCCACCGGTTATGCCATCTACCGGTTCGACGGTGTCGGCCTGGCCGGCCGCTGCGACTTCGCCGACGCGTCCCACCTGGTCGCCACCGTCCGCGCGGACGGCGAGGTGCAGTCCTGGGTGGACACCACGGCGGCGTCCGGCGCGCGCTACACCTACTACGTGACCGCGCTGGACCGGGTCTGGAACGAGAGCCCGGCGAGCCCGCCGCGCTTCGTGCGCTGACCCGCCACGACAAGGGACGCCCGGGGCTCGCTCCCCGGGCGTCCCGGCGTCTTCAGGCGGCCTTGCGCAGCCGCACCTCCAACCCGATCAGCCCGTCCCGGTCCACCTCAGCGCCGCCGAAGGCGCTCTCGGCGGCAAGCCGGGCGAAGGCGCCGGCCGTGACCGCCCGCCGCCGCAGCATCCGCAGGGCCGAGCGGGTCCAGAAGGCGTCCAGCCCGCCCAGCCCCATCCGGGCCACCTCCCGCTCGATGTCCGCCGGTGTGGCGTCGGCGCGCAGGTCGTGGATCACCGCCCGGCCACCCGGCCGGAGCACCCGGTGCAGCTCGTCCAGCGCCCGCACCGGGCGGACGAAGTTCTTGAACGCGGCCTGGCAGACCACCAGGTCGAACGAGTCCGCCGGGAACGGCAGCTCGTGCACGTCGCCCTGGCGGAAGGCCACCTCGACCCCAGCGCGCCGGGCCGACTCCCCCGCCAGCTCCACGAACGTGTGGCTGACGTCCAGCCCGGTGATCCGGTACGGCCCCAGCCGGGCCAGCTCGATCGCCAGGTAGCCGGGGCCGGGCGCCACCTCCAGCACCGCCGCCCCGGCGGGCAGCCCCTCGGCCAGCCGGGCGGCCTGCCGCCGGTACTCGGCCAGTTGCGCGGCGGAGCCGCGGTTTCGCGCGTACCAGCGGGCGGTCCTGCCCTCCATCTCGGGCAGCAGCTTGCGCTTGGGCGCGCGCAGGTCCTTCGTACTCATCTCTTCCTCCGGTCTCGGGTCGTGCGGGCACGAACCGACCCGGGGACGGAAGCCCGGTTATCGTTGCGGTTGCCACCTTGCGGCCGGGTTGCCGTTCCCGCGGTCTCGGTTCGCAGTCAGGGCCCCGGCGGTGGTGTTACCGCACCCCCGCCGGGGTCCGCTCTCAGTGCGGCTCGGTCCCCCTCTCCGCCAGGTCTCTGTGCGGCTCGGTCCCTCTCTCTGCCAGGTCCGCCAGGTCTCTGTGCGGCTCGGTCCCTCTCTCCGCCAGGTCGGCCCACTCGGGCGGCACCGCGCCGGTCTCGTGCCAGGCCCGCCACTCGGCCAGACCCGGCAGCGCGCCGGTGGTCAGCTCGTCGAGCAGGCCGCGCACCCAGGTCGCCTCGGCCTCCCGGACGGCCAGGTCGTACTCGGCCTCGATGAGGAAGATCCGGGGCACCTCGCGGGCGTGCCCGGCCAGCGCCGCCCGCTGCGCGGCGAGCTGGCCCTCCAGCCGGTCGAGGCGCTCCCGCAGCAGCTCCAGGGCCTCGTCGGGCCCGAGGACGCCGAGCACCGACAGGCCGGCCTCGAACCGGGGCTGCTCCCGCTCCGGGACGGCGACCAGCTCGCGGGTCCAGTCGACGAGTTCGGCGCGCCCGGCCTCGGTGATCCGGTAGACGGTGCGCTCCGGGCGCCGCCCCTGCCGGCCGCTCTCCACCGCCGCGATGAGGCCGTGCCGCTCCAGGTTCGCCACCACCGTGTAGAGCGAGCCCCACTTGATCGGCATGTCCTGGTCCTTGCCGCGGGCGCGCAGCACGGCGGCGATCTCGTAGGGGTGGCGGGCGCGCTCGACCAGCGCCGCGAGCACGGCGAGGGCCATCAGGTTCCCGACCGGGCGTCGCTTCGGCACCGCCGCCTCCTCGCCACCGATTACTCGTAGACGAGTATACGACCGGCGACCCCCGACGCGAGGCATTCGTCTGTTTCGACGCATGTCACCAACACGTCGCCCGCGGCATCGCGCGCGGTTCCGCCATCGATCGACAATCGTCGACATCTGGCCCCACATCCCCGGGGAGGTAACCGTGTCCCGACGTCTCACCACCCTGCTCGCCGCCGGCACGATCGCCCTGCTCACCGCCGTCGGCGTGGCCACCCCCGCCGCCGCCGCGGTGAGCCGCGAGCAGAAGCTCGCCGTGCTCTCCAGCTGGACGCAGACCAGCGCCAGCAGCTACGCCGCCTGGAACTCTGCCCGAGTGAACCGGGCGCCCTGGACCGAGTACGCCTTCGACTGGTCGACCGACTACTGCTCATCGAGCCCGGACAACCCGCTCGGCTTCAGCTTCAGCCTCTCCTGCTACCGGCACGACTTCGGCTACCGCAACCACAAGGCGATGGGGGTGTTCCCGGCCAACAAGTCCCGGCTCGACAGCGCCTTCTACGCCGACCTGAAGCGGGTCTGCGCCACCTACAACACCGTGGTGCGACCGGCCTGCTACAGCCTGGCCTGGACCTACTACCAGGCGGTGAGCGTCTTCGGCTCGGTCGCCGCCGTCCAACAGGCCGACCTCGACCGCGCCGCGCGGATGAAGGCCGACGCCGAACGCGCGGCCGCCCGGCACTGACCCCTCGTCGATCCGGAGGTTCGCGTCGCCGGAGGCCCGGATCGCGACGCGAACCTCCTGGTCAACTCGCCGTGGAGCGGCGCGGCGCGGGGGCCGTGAAGCGAGGCGAGTCGGGGGTGGTCAGGTCGGGATGTTCCAGGTCGAGGGCCAGGGTGGCCGCCTCCTCCAGGCGGAGGGCGGCGCCGCTGGCCCAGGCGGCGTCGAACGCGGCGTCACCGAGCACCCGCCGCAGGTCCACCTGCCGGGCCAGCCAGTAGGGGCCGTAGATCCCCGGGGTGGCACGCAGGCTCGCCCGGGTGGCCTGGGCCGCACCGAACAGCCGGGCCGCCGTCACCGGCTCACCGCCCAACGCGCAGCGCACCGCGACCGCGTTCAAGGTGTCGCAGGCCCGGCCCAGGTAGCCGTGGTTCATCCGCGAGCGGAGCGCCACGAGCAGGTGCTCGTGCGCGGCGACCAGGTCACCCCGGGCCAGCGCGACCAGGCCGAGCAGCATGTCCACCGAGCGGCGGCCCCGCTCGACCGGGCGGGCCGCCTCCACCGGGCGGGCCGCGCCGAGCACCTCGGCCGCCTCCTCCAGCGCCCCCCGGCGCCACAGCAGCTCGGCGAGGTTGTAGACGGCGAGCAGCGCGTCGGAGACCACGTCCTGGGCGTACGCCCAGTCGATGACCTCCCGGCAGATCCGTTCCGCCTCGACGAACTGTCCCATGTCGACCAGCGGCGCGGCCCGTCCCGCCAGCACCCGGGCGAGCAACCCCAGATCACCGGCCTGCCGGGCGGCCGCCTCGGCCCGCTGCGAGTAACGCAGCTCCTCGGCGAACTCGCCGTCCGCCCCGGCGTGCAACGAGTGCATGTGGTACGCCGCCGCCAGCTCCGCCTCCGGGATCGACTCCCCCGTCTCGGCGATCCGGCCGTAGAGCCGGAACAGCCAGAGCCGCCCCTCCCGGGCCAGCCCCCGCTCCCGCCACCACTGGTCCAGCCCGCCGGCCAGCCGCAGGCCCGAACGGGCGCTGCCACCGGTGGCGCACCAGCGCAGCGCGGCCCGCAGCTCACCGGCGAGCGGGTCGAGCGCGTACAGGGAGAGGGTGACCGGGCGGCCGTCCGGGCCGAGGTGGGCGCGTTCCAGGGCGTGCCGGGACCAGGCGACGTGCCGGTCCCGGGCGGCCTGCTCCTCGCCGGCCTCGAACAGCCGCCGGGCCGCGTACGCCCGGATCGGGTCCAGCATCCGGTAGGTGCTGCCCGAGGCGCGCGGCTCGGCCAGCACCATCGACTTGTCCACGAGCACCGACAGCGGGTCCAGCGGGTCGTCGTCGAGCAGCCACTGCACGGTCGGCAGGTCCACCGGGCCGGCGAAGACGGCCAGCCACCGCAGCAGCCGGGCCGAGCGCGCCCCCAACGTCCGGTACGACCAGGTGACCGTGGCCTGCATGGTCAGGTGCCGCTCGTTCGCCGAGCGCTGCACCGCGCGGCTGGCCGGGGTGGCCGGGGTGGCCCCCTTCGCGGCGGCCACCAGGTCGACGGTGTCCTGCTGGTTGCCGGTCCAGCCGGGCTCCACCACGGGCGGCTCCGGCTCGTCCCGCCCGGCGTCCAGCGTGCCCAGCATGTCGTCGAGGCGCTCGGCGAGCTGCCCGGCCGACAGCACCCGCAGCCGCGCGGCGGCCAGCTCGATGGCGAGCGGCAGCCCGTCCAGGCGCCGGACCACCCGGCGCAGGTCGGCCTGCTCGGCGGGCTCCGGCGCCCGGCCGCCCCGGGCCGCCGCCGTGCGGTCCAGCAGCAGGGCCACGGCGTCGCTCGCCCCGCCGTCCGGGCCCGGGTCCACCGACAGCGGCGGGATCCGCCACACCACCTCACCGGGTACGCCGAACGACTCCCGGCTGGTGGCCAGCACCCGCACGCCCCGGCCACCGGCCAGCAGCCGGGAGATCGCCTCGGCCGAGGCGGCCGGCTGGGCGTCGCAGGTGTCCAGCACGACCAGCATCCGCCGGGCCGCCGCGTACTCGACCAGGGTGTCCACCATGGGGCGGCCGGGCTCCGGGCGGAGCCCGAGCACGGCCGCGATCTCGAACGCGACCAGCCCCGGGTCGGTCACCGCGGCCACGTCGACGAACCACACCCCGTCCGGGTACGCCTCGACCACCCCGGAGGCCAGCTCCACGGCCAGCCGGGTCTTGCCGGCCCCGCCCGCCCCCAGCACGGTCACCAGCCGGTACGCCTCGACCAGCCGCCGCAGCTCGGCCCGCTCGGCCTGCCGGCCCACGAACGAGGTGACCTGGGTGGGCAGGTTGTGCGCCACCGCGTCGGCGGTACGCGGCCGCGGGAAGCTCCGCTCCAGGCCGGGCGCGACGAGCTGGAACAGCCGCTCCCGGTCGTCGAAGCCGCGCAGCCGGTGCAGCCCGAGGTCCAACAGGGACGCCCCGTCGGGCAGCGGGTCGGCGTGCCGGGCCGTCGCCGCCGAGCAGAGCACCTGTCCACCGTGGGCGGCGGCAGCCACCCGGGCGGCCCGGTGCACCTCGGGGCTGGCGTACTCGCCGTCGCGGGGTTCGGCGTAGCCGGTGTGCAGCCCCATCCGGACCCGGGGCGCGGCCTCCGGAGTGGGCCAGTCGTGGTCGCCCAGCGCGCGTTGCCCGGTGAGGCAGGCGTGCACCGCCGCCCCCGCGTCCGGGAAGGCGAGGAAGAACGAGTCGCCCTCGGTCAGCAGCTCGGCGCCGTCGGTGCCGGCCAGCGTGTGGCGCAGCAACCGGCGGTGTTCCCGCAGAACCGGGCGGTAGCCCGGACCGAGCAGCTGGGCCAGTCGCGTGGAGCCCTCGATGTCGGTGAAGACGAAGGTCACCCAGCCGCTCGGGAGGTGGATCCGTGGCGACATGCGTGGAACCTCCGCCCCGTGACGTCGGCTTCATGCTGCCCTATGGTCACGCGGTCACGCATCGTGAGAACGGCCGGGGCGATTCCGACCCAAGGTGCCAAAGGATCACACGGGCGGCAGGCCGGATCGACCGGCGGGCCGAGGGCGGACGGTCGGTCAGCAGCCGCAGGCGCCGCCGCAGCAGCCACCGCCGGCCGGGGCGGAGGCCCCGCCGACCGGTCCGGATCCACCCCGGCCGGTGACCGCCACCGCGGAAAGCAGCTTCACCGTGTCGGCGTGTCCCTGCGGGCAGGAGGCCGGCTGACCGGCGTCGGCCATCGGGCGGTTGACCTCGAAGGTGTCGCCGCAGGCGCGGCAGCGGAACTCGTAGCGGGGCATGCCACCAGGGTACGGCCGGACCTGACGCCTCGGCAGTCATGGGTGATACTCGACGGGTGGTGGACGGCGAGCAGCGATCGACGGTTCGGCCCCTGCGACCGGCCGCGCCGCCCGACGGCGGCGGCGGCCCCGTCCCCCGCCCCCGCCGCGACGCCGCACCCGGCCCGGCGGTCGCCCCCGGGACCGAGCCGACCGACCCGAAGCCGGGTCCGGTCGACTCGACGGTGGTCGACAAGGCAGAGCCTGGCGACCCGGAGGCGAAGCCGGTCGGCAAGGCGGCGGGCGACCCGAAGCCGGGACCGGACGGCCCGAAGGCGAAGCCGGTCGACGCGGAGACGAAGCCGGACGGCGCGAAGGCGAAGCCGGACGACCCGGAGGCCGGTCCGGCGGGTGAGCCGGCGGCTGGCCGGCGGCGGCGGGTGCCGTTCGCGCACGCCGTCCGGATGCCGCCGCCCCGGCAGCTCGCCGCCGGCGCGGCCCGGGCCACCCGCGCCTGGTCGCGCCGTCCCAGCGGGCGCACGACTCTGCCCGGCCTCTTCCTGCTCGCCCTGGTCGCGGCGACCGCCACGGCCGGCGCGGTGCTGGTGCCCACGGCGGTCCGCAAGCCGCAGCCGGTGGCCGTCGACGCCACCACGAACGCGCCGGTCCAGGGCGTGCCCCAGGCCGGCGTGGTGCCCGGGGCGACGGGCGTGCCGGTCGGTCCCGGCGCGACCGGGCTGCCGGGCACCGTCGGCCCGACCGGCACGGCCGTCCCCGGCGGCACACCGACCGGTCCGGTGGGCCCGCCGCTCCCCGGCCGCCCGGCCGACGCGCTGGCCGGCTGGGCGCAGCAGGTCAGCGCGACCACCCGCATCCCACCGGTCGCCGTGCAGGCGTACGGCTACGCCGAGCTGGTGCTCGCCCAGACCAACCGCAGCTGCCAGTTGAGCTGGACCACGCTGGCCGCGATCGGCTACGTCGAGTCCCGCCACGGGGCGGCCAACAAGGCCACCCTCCGGCCGGACGGGGTCGCCGCACCGGAGATCGTCGGCGCCCCGCTCGACGGGCAGGGCGGCCGCTCCCGGATCCTCGACACCGACCGGGGGCAGCTCGACCACGACCCGGTCTACGACAAGGCGCTCGGCCCCATGCAGTTCATCCCCAGCACCTGGCAGGAGATCGGCGCGGACGCCGACAACGACGGCGTCAAGAACCCGCACGACATCGACGACGCGGCCCTGGCCGCCGGCCGTTACCTGTGCAAGGGCGGCCGGAACATGACCATCCCGGGCGACTGGTGGGGCGCGATCCTCTCCTACAACGATGTGCGCCGCTACGCCCAGGATGTCTTCAACAAGGCCGACGAGTACGGACGGCTGAGCGGTACGTGACGTGACCGGTTGCATACATTCGCGGACCAGACCCTTCCCCCGGGCTGCTGTTGACGGCAAGCTAGACGGGTGATGGTGCGCGAGTGGGACCCTCGGACCGCGTCGTCCGCCGAGATCGCGTCGCTCCTGGACACGCTGAACGCGGTGCTGGCGACCGACCTGCCGCAGGATCCGCCCTGGCGGGAGAGTTCCATGCGGGAATACCTCTCCGAGGTGATGCCCGGTGAGCGACGGATCTCCTGGGTCTACCAGGCCGATCCGGCGCCCGACGGCACGCCCGGGGCGATCCTGGGCCACGTGCATGTGCTGCTGCTCGGCGGCATCGGCGTGCTGGAGGTGCTGGTGCACCCGGCGCTGCGGCGCAGCGGGCTCGGCCGTGAGCTGGTGCGGGTGGCCGCCCGCCGGGTCTGGGACGAGGGCTTCCAGTCGATCGGCGTGGAGGTGGTCGGCGACACCCCGGCGGTGGCCTTCTACGAGGCGCTCGGCTTCACCAGGGAATACGTCGAGACCCGCAGCGTGCTCGACCTGGGCGCGGTGGAGTGGCCGGTGCTGGCCGAGATGGCCACCGAGGTGGGCGCCGGCTACCACGTCGAGTTCTGCCCGGGCGGGCCGCCGGACGACCTCATCGAGGCGTACGCGCGGGCCAAGGCCGAGGTGCGCGACGTGGACGACGGCGAGCTGCGGCCCAGCTCCTACGACCCCCAGCGGCTGCGGGACAGCCTCGACACGCTGCACCGGCGGGGCATGAAGCCCTACATCGTGCTGGCCCTGCACGAGCAGACCGGCGAGGTGGCCGGGCTCACCGAGGTGGTGGTGCCGGCGCAGCACCCCACCCGGGCCGACCAGTACGACACGATCGTGGTCCGCGACCACCGGGGCTACGGCATCGACCGCGCCATCAAGGCCCGGATGCTGCTGGAGCTGCGTTCCGCCGAGCCGGAGCTGGCCGAGGTGCAGACCTGGAACGCGCAGGCCAACGAGGCGATGCTGAAGGTCAACGCGGAGCTGGGCTACCGCCCCGACCGGGACTGGTGCGAATACAGCGTGGACGTGGCCGAGCTGGTGCACCGGCTCGACAGCCAGCGCTGACGGATATTCATCAAACGGCTGCCCGGGGGATGGACGGCGGACCGGAACGGCCCTTAACGTGCGTTAGTTCCTGTCCACCCATCGTGGAGGCTCCATGCGCCCGCGCCGCACCTTAGCCGCGCTCGCGACCACCGCCGCCGTCTCCGTCACGGCCATCGGGATCGCACCCCCCGCGGCCAGCGCCGCGCCCACCGACCTGTTCATCTCCGAGTACGTCGAGGGCTCGTCCAACAACAAGGCCGTCGAGCTCTACAACGGCACCGGCGCGCCGATCGACCTGGCCGCCGCCGGCTACCAGCTCCAGCTCTTCTTCAACGGCGCCCCCACGTCGACCAACGTGCCGCTGACCGGCACGGTCGCCACCGGCGACGTCTTCGTCTTCGCCGCCTCGACGGCCGCACCGGCGATCCTCGCCCAGGCCGACCAGACCTACGGCGGCTCGCTCTACAACGGCGACGACGCGATCGTGCTGCGCAAGGGCACCACGGTGGTCGACTCGATCGGCCAGGTCGGCGTCGACCCGGGCAGCGAGTGGGGCACCGGGCTCACCAGCACCGCCGACAACACGCTGCGCCGGCTCCCCACGGTGAGCACCGGCGACATCGACCCGTCCAACGCGTTCGACCCGGCCGTGCAGTGGGAGGGCTTCGCCACCGACACCGTCGACGGGCTGGGCAGCCACCGCATCGACGACGGCGGCCCGGTCGACCGGGCGCCCACGCTGACCTGCGGCGGCACGCTGACCGTGGAGGCGGGCGCCACGGCGACCCGCCAGGTCACCGCCACCGACGCCGACGACACCGTCACCGACCTCGCGGTCACCGCGGTCGACCCGGCGCCGGCGAGCGGCTCGATCAGCCGTACCGCGTTCACGCCGGCCGCCGCGGCCGGCGGCACGGCCACGGCCACGCTGACCGCCACCGGCCTCCCGGCCGGCGCCTACTCGGTCACCGTGACCTCGACGGACGCCGAGGGCGGCACCGCGACCTGCACGCTGACCGTGCAGGCCACCGCCGTGCTGTCGGTGGGCGAGGTGCAGGGCCGCACCGGTGACGACGAGGACGGCCGCGCCGACCGGTCGCCGCTCGCTCCGGCCAGCGGCAACGGCACCAGCTCCCTGCTCTACGACGTCCGCGGCGTCATCACCCAGAAGTCGCTGACCCGCACCTCCGCCGGGGCCGACCAGTGGGGCTTCTACCTGCAGAGCCGCACCGGCACCGAGGACGGCGACGCGCTCACCTCGGACGGCATCTTTGTCTTCATGGGCTCGTTCACCACGCTGATCGGCGGCTACGCCCCGACCGTCGGCGACGAGGTGGTGCTGCGCGGGCGGGTCTCCGAGTATTTCAACCAGACCCAGCTCTCCAGCGCCTCCCTCGTGCGCAAGCTCGACTCGGGGCTGGACGTGGACACCGCCGTACGGGTCACGGACGCCCGGCCGCCGGCCGGCGCGGCCGCCGCCGGCCTGTTCTGGGAGCGGCACGAGGGCGAGCGGATGCGGGTCCGTTCCGGCAGCGGGGTCTCCGCCCCGCGGCACATCTTCGCGTCCACCCTGGACTCGGAGATCTACGTGCTGGACCGCGAGGACCCCATCATGAAGCGGTCCGACCCGTACGCCCGCCGGGTGTTCCGGGATGCGCACCCGCTGGACGACATCCCGGGCACGCTCTTCGACAACGGCAACAACCAGCGGATCCTGCTGGGCGCCGGCGGCGTGAAGGCGACCGCCGGGGAGTCGACCGCGCTGCTGCCCGAGGCGCGCACCTACGACACGCTGACCGAGGACGCCTACGGTGCCGTCTCGTACGCGTTCAGCAAGTACAGCGTGCAGCCCGAACAGCTCACGCTGACCGGCGGCGCGGACCCGGCGGAGAACAACCCGCCGCGGCCGGCCGACCGGGGCAGCGAGGTCGCGGTGGCCACCTACAACGTGGAGAACCTGTACGACTACCGGGACGACCCGTTCGACGGCTGCGACTTCGCCGGCAACCCGGGCTGCACCGGGGTCAACCCGCCGTTCGACTACGTGCCGGCCAGCGAGGCGGCCTACACCGAGAAGTTGGGCGTGCAGGCGCGGCAGATCACCGGCGCCCTGCACAGCCCGGACCTGGTGCTCGTGCAGGAGGCCGAGGACCAGGACATCTGCGCGGTGGCCGACGGCAAGCTGGTCTGCGGCGACACGAACAACGCCGACGGCGCGCCGGACACCATCCAGGAGTTGGCGCTGGCCATCGCGGCCAACGGCGGCCCCGCCTACGCGGCGGCGTACGACCGCACGGGCGCGGACGCCCGGGGCATCGCCTCGGCGTTCCTCTACCGCACCGACCGGCTGACGCTCGCCCAGGCGAGCGCCACCGACCCGCTGCTGGGCTCGGCGCCGACCGTCCAGTACCGCTCGGCGGCCCTGCCGTCGAACGCCGACGTGCAGAACCCGAAGGGGTTCAACGCCGTGCTGCCGGCCGACGTCGACCGCACGACCGGCGTGGACGGCAGCAACGTCTACACCCGGGCCGTCCAGCTGGCCAGGTTCACCGTGGCGGCGGCGCCCGGCTCGGCGGAGCACTTCACGCTCTGGGCGGCCACCAACCACTTCTCGTCCGGCCCGGACAGCCGGGTCGGGCAGCGGCGGGAGCAGGCCGCGTACGGTGCGGCGCTGGTGCAGGCCGTCGAGGCGGCCGACCCGAACGCGCGGGTGATCTACGGCGGTGACCTCAACGTCTTCCCCCGCCCCGACGACCCGATCGCCACGGGGGCGAACCCGACCCCGTCGGACCAGCTCGCCCCGCTGTACCAGGCCGGCCTGCACAACCTCTGGGACGACCTGGTGGCGGACGTGCCCGCGTCGGCGTACTCGTACACCTTCGACGGGCAGGCCCAGACGCTGGACAACCTCTTCGTCAACGGCCCGCTGCACGAGGACCTCGTCCAGGTCCGCACGGCCCACATCAACGCCGACTACCCCACCGACGCCGAGGGCCTGGGTGACCGGGGGGCCAGCGACCACGACCCCCAGGTGGCCCGGTTCCGCTCCCGCGCGTCGCTGCGCGTCTCCGACGCGGCGGTGGTGGAGGGCGACAAGGGCGCCAGCACCATGACCTTCACGGTGACCGTCTCCCGCCCGCTCTCGGCGGCGGCCCTGATCTGCGCCACCACCTACGGCACCACGGCGCAGGCCGGGTCGGACTACGACCCGTACGTGGGCTGCAAGACCCTGGCCGCCGGCCAGAGGTCGCTGACCTTCCCGGTGACCGTCCGCGGTGACCGGAAGCGCGAGGCGGACGAGCAGCTCAAGCTGTACGTGGCGGGCGTGCCGGGGCTCCGGCTCGCCGACGTGACCGGCGTCGGCACCATCCGCAACGACGACTGACGGCGGTATCGCGAAGCGGCCCGTCGCCCGGCTCACCAGCCGGGCGGCGGGCCGTTGCGGTAGCCGCACCGCTGCCGGTCGGGCGGCGGGGGCATGCCCCGGTACTTGGCCACCCGCACCTCCCACTGGCTCCGCCGGCGGAGGTCGTCGCGGTCCCGCATCGGGCTGAGCACCCGGCCGAACTCGTCGACCACGGCGAGCCGGAACCCGGCCACGCCGATGATCCGGCGCAGCATGGCGATGCTCGGGGTCAGGGTGCCGGCCTCGATCCGCCCGATGGTCGTGGAATGCACGCGGGCGACCCGGGCGAGTTCCCGCTGGCTCACGTCGGCCCGGCGGCGGACCGCGCGGACGATTCCCGACGCGGGCCACGGGATTTTGAAGGGCTCGGTGAGCATCGTGGGCGGCTCGACAGGTTCATCGGTCGTGACCGCCGGTTCGTCAGGGGTGGCCGGGGCGCTCATGGACCCAGGCTCTTTCCACGCGCCTGAACGCGGCAACCCCGACCGGCCCGGCTGTGGACAGCCGAGGCGCCTGTGGACAGGTCGCGCCTCGCCGGCGGTCTGTCCCGTCCCCTGCCGGTACGCATGCTCATTCGCGTGGCCGCGCGAGGCGGTCGGGGTCGCGCAGGCTCGGTACGCACAGTGACAATGGCGCGCGGCGGCGCCGAGCGAACCGGCCAGGATACGGGCACCGGCCGATCCCTCCGTGCGACAACCCGGGAACGAAATCCGCCTCCGGAGCGTGTACCGGACATGGGAAGCCACCTCTCGGCCCCGCCCGGTCCGCCGGACGTGCTGCCGCGCGACCGTGACACGTCCCGGCACCTGCCGTTCGAGCAGTTCTACCGGGACCACGTGGACCGGATCCACCGCGCGCTCGCGCTGGCCGTCGGGGACACCGCGGTGGCCCGGGAGGCGACCGACGAGGCGATGGTTCGGGCGTACGCCCGGTGGGACCGGGTGCGCCGGCTGGACAACCCGGGCGGCTGGGTCTTCCGGGTCGGGCTGAACTGGGCCACCTCGTGGTGGCGGAAGGTGCGCCGGGAACGGCCGCCGGCCGAGGACTGGCACCCGGCGACGGCGGCGCCGGACCCGGCCGGGCTTGCCGCCCGGTCGGCCCTGGAGCGGCTGCCCGTCGGCCGGCGCACCGTGGTCGTCTGCCGCGTGCTGCTGGACCTCTCCACCGCCGAGACCGCCGCCGTGCTGGACCTGACCGAGGGCACCGTCCGCAGCCGCCTCTCCCGTGGGCTGGCCGAGCTGCGGGCCGCGCTGGCCGAGGAGGAGTGACCGTGGACGTCGTACCCGAGGACCTGGCCGAGCTGGTCCACCGCGCCGCTCGCGAGACCGCGCCGTACCCCGCGGATCTGGCGGCGCTGCGCCAGCGGGCCCGGGTCCGCCGGCGCCGGCGGACCGCGACGGCCGTGGCGGGCCTGGTGGTCCTGGTCGCGCTCACCGGCGGCGCCGTGCCGCTGCTCGTGGGCGAGCACCGGCCGGCCGCACCCCTGGCCGCGCCGTCCCCGTCGCCGGCCGTTCCCGGCGCGCCGTCGCCCACCGTCTCCGGCTCGCCGCCGCCGGCCTCCAGGCCGGCGCAGCGGCTGCTGCTCAGCGGCGATGGCGGCACCGTGGGACCGCACCGGGCCACCCCGGAGATCGGCCTTCTCCCCGGCGTCGCGGACGAGCTGCGCGGCGACGGCTCGGTGGTACGGCACCGGGTGCCCGCCGGCTGGGAGGAGACCGTGGCACTGCCCGACGGACGGCTGGTCGGCCTCAAGCTCACCGACCTCATGCCCGGCGTACGGCGGACGGACGGCCCGGGCGTGGCCGGCCTCTCCATCAAGCTCGTGGTGCTCACCGCCGACGGACGCGCCGAGGTCAGCCGGGAGGTCCGGGTCAGGGGCCAGGCCCTCGGACTGGCCGGCGCCGACGCACGGTACGCCTACCTGGTCCGGGACGGGGTGGGCCTGGTGTCCCACGAGCTGGCCACCGGCCGAGAGAAGACCCTGATCCGGGTGCCGAGGAAGGTCGACGGCGAGCTGCCGTTCCGCGAGGCCGACGTGGCGGCCGGCCGCGTGGTGTCGGTGACCGGGCCAGCCGACATGACCCGCTGCCAGCTCGACGTACGCCGGCTGGCCGGTGGGAGCCGGATGTCGCGGCTGACGGTGGCCGGCGAGTGTGCCCCGTCGGTCCGGCTCTCCCCGGACGGCAGCCTCGTCGCGGTCCCCTACCGCCGCCCGAACGGCCGGAACCTCGATTACCGGCTGGCGATCCTGGACACGGCTACCGGTCAGCGCCGGGCCGACCAGCCACTCGGAACGGCCAGCCCGACCTACGGCCTGACGGGCGGCGGGACCTGGGGCGCCGCCTGGGTCGACGACACCACCGTGCGTGTGGTGTGGGCGCAGCTACCGGACCCGCCCCGGAAGGTCTACCGCGTGGCGGAGCTGGCCCGGGTGGTGACCGTCAGCGTTCAGTAGCGCTGGCGGAGCAGCTGGGCCGCCTCGATCGCCCAGTAGGTGAGGATGATCTGCGCGCCGGCCCGGCGGATCGAGGTGAGCGTCTCCAGGATCGTCCGCTCGCGGTCGATCCAGCCGTTCGCGGCGGCCGCCTCGACCATCGCGTACTCGCCTGAGACCTGGTAGGCGGCGACCGGGACGTCGACCGCGGCCCGGACGGCCGCCACCACGTCGAGGTAGGGCAGGGCCGGCTTGACCATCACCATGTCGGCGCCCTCGGCGACGTCCAGCTCGACCTCGCGCAGCGACTCCCGCAGGTTCGCCGGGTCCTGCTGGTAGGTGCGCCGGTCCCCGTCGAGCGCCGACTCGACGGCGTCCCGGAACGGGCCGTAGAAGGCGGAGGCGTACTTGACGGCGTACGCGAGCACCGACACGTCCTGGTGCCCGGCGGCGTCCAGGGCCCGGCGGACCACGCCAACCTGGCCGTCCATCATCCCGGACGGCCCGACCACGTGGACCCCGGCGTCGGCCTGGGCGACCGCCATCCGGGCGTACTCGGTGAGGGTGGCGTCGTTGTCCACGGCGCCGTCGGGGGTGAGCAGGCCGCAGTGCCCGTGCGAGGTGAACTCGTCCAGGCAGAGGTCGCTCATCACCACGGTGGCGTCACCGACCTCGGCGATCACGTCCCGGATGGCCACGTTGAGGATGCCGTCCGGATCGATGCCGCCCGACCCGGTCTCGTCCCGTGTCGCCGGCACCCCGAAGAGCATGATCCCGCCGACCCCGGCCTGGACCGCCTCGACGGCGGCCTTGCGCAGCGAGTCCCGGGAGTGCTGGAGCACCCCCGGGAGCGACGCCACGGCACGCGGCTCGGTCAGCCCCTCCTTGACGAACATCGGCACGACCAGCTCGGCCGGGTCGACGCGGGTCTCGGAGACCAGCCGCCGCACGGCCGCGTTGCGGCGCAACCTGCGGGGCCGGATCTCGGGGTACAACATGAGGGGCCTCCTGTCAGCGGAACCGCAGGGCGGTCGGGCCCTGCACCTTCGAGCCGCGGCGCTGCTTGGCCGGCATGGCGGCGAGCTTCTCGCGCAGCTCGACGGCGTAGGCGGCGAGCGCCTCCACCAGGTCGGGCACCGAGGCGTGCGGCGGCTGCACGTCGACCCGCAGGCCGAACTCCGTCGCGGTCTCCGCCGTCTTGGGCCCGATAACGGCAACAACGGTACGCGCGTGCGGCTTCCCGGCGATGCCGACCAGGTTCCGGACGGTCGAGGACGAGGTGAAGAGCACCGCGTCGAACCCGCCCGACTTGATAGCGTCGCGGATCTCGGCGGGCGGCGGCGCGGCCCGCACGGTCCGGTACGCGGTCACGTCGTCGACCTCCCACCCCCGCTCGGTGAGCCCGGCGGCCAGGGTCTCGGTGGCGATGTCGGCGCGCGGCAGCAGCACCCGGCCGACCGGGTCGAGGATCTCGTCGTGCGGCGAGAACTCGGCCAGCAGGCCCTCGGAGGACTGCTCCCCGGAGGGGATCAGCTCCGGCTGGATGCCGAAGGCGCGGACCGCCTCGGCGGTGGCCTCACCGATGCAGGCGATCTTGACGCCGCCGAAGTGGCGGGCATCCAGGCCGTGCTCGGCGAACTTCTCCCAGACCGCCCGGACCGCGTTCACCGAGGTGAAGATCACCCAGGCGTACCGGCCGTCGACCAGGCCCTTGACGGCCCGCTCCATCTGGGCCGGGGTGCGCGGCGGCTCGACCGCGATGGTCGGCACCTCGCACGGGATCGCCCCGTACGCGCGCAGCCGCGCGCTCATGGCGCCGGCCTGCTCCTTGGTGCGGGGGACGAGCACCTTCCAGCCGTACAGCGGCCGGTTCTCCCACCAGCTCAGCTTGTCCCGCTCGGTGACGCCCGCGCCGACGGTGAGCACGACCCGGCCGGTGAAGCCGAGCGCCGCCGCGACGAAGGAGTCGACGGTCGACGTGGTGGTGTACTGCGTCTCGCCGGTGCCGTCGCCGGTCACCGCGACGGCGGTGGTGCCCTCCACCCCGGCGGCCAGCAGGCCGTCCCGGATGGCGGCCAGGTCACCGGCGTCCACAGCGACGGCCAGGGAGCCCCGGGCCACGGCGGCGGCCAGCGCGTCGAAGTCCAGCGTGGTGACGTCCTCGACGTCGGCGGCGGTGCGCACGCCGGCCAGCGGCACACCGGCGTAGGTGGCCACACCCTCGGCCTGACCGACGCCCGGCACCACCTCGAAGTGCGCGGCGGTGCGCGCCACCGCCTGCACCTCCTTGACCACCGAGTCGTGGCCGAACGGGTCACCGGCGACCAGGTGCACGGCGTTCTGGCCGGACCGGGCCGCCGAGATCAGCACCTTCGCCACGTCCCCCGGCACACCCTCGGCGGGGCTGAACTCGGCATCGGGCCTGGCCTGGGCGCGGACGTGCTCCAGCAGCGACTCGGGGACTCCCCGGTCGTACACCACCTGGTCGGCGTCGACCAGGGCGTCCAGCGCCCGGCGGGTCAGCAGGCCCGGGTCGCCGGGACCGGCCCCGACGAACGCGATCCGGCCTACGGGCTTACGGGTGCGGGTCATTCTGTGCTCCCAAATTGCTGGGTCCCCGGGCCGGTGTGTCCTTCTTGGCCGAGGATCGAGTCGGCGCCGAGTTCGAGGAGTTCGGCGGCGAGTGCCTTACCGATCTCCGCCGCGTCGGCGGGCGTTCCGGTGCGGGACAGCCGGAGGTCACGGGTGCCGTCCGGGCTGATCACCGCCCCGCGCAGGTAGATCTCCTCACCGGCGTCACCCTCGGCGAGTTCGCCGTAGGCGGCGACGGGTGCGCTGCACCCGGCCTCCAGGGTGGCCAGCAGTGCCCGCTCCGCGACGACCGCGGCACGGGACGGTGCGTGGTCGAGCACGCCGAGCAGCTCGACCAGGTCCTGATCGTCGATCCGGCACTCCACGGCCAGCGCGCCCTGGGCGGGCGCGGGCAGCATGAGCATCGGGTCGAGCGTCTCGGTGATCACGTCGGCGCGGCCGAGCCGGGTGAGCCCGGCCCGGGCCAGCACGACGGCGTCGAGGTCGGCGTCCGGGCCGAGCACCCGGCCGAGCCGGGTGTCGACGTTGCCCCGGATCGGGGTGACCTCCAGTTGCAGGCCCAGGGCGTGCAACTGGGCCATGCGGCGCAGCGCGCCGGTGCCGACCCGCGCGCCGGGCGGCAGCTCGGCGAGGGTGCGGCCGTCCCGGGCGATCAACGCGTCCCGCGGGTCCTGCCGGGGCGGCACGGCGGCGATGTGCAGGCCGGGCGCCGCCGCGGTGGGCAGGTCCTTGTACGAGTGGACGGCGAAGTCGATCTCCCGGGCGGTCAGCGCGTCCCGCAGCGCGGAGACGAAGACGCCGACGCCGAGCCGGTGCACCGGGGCCGTGGAGCGGTCCCCGGCGGTCACCACCTCGACCAGTTCGACCGGGCGGCCGGTGGCCGCGGTGAGCGCCTCGGCGACGTGGCCGGACTGGGCCATCGCCAGGGCGCTGCCCCGGGTGCCGAGGCGCAGGGGGGCGGTCATCGCGCACCTCCGGTGGGCGGGGTGGTGTCGGCCGGCATGACGATCTCCGCCTCCACCACGTCGGGAACGGTGTCGACCGGGGAGGTCTGGGGCACCTGAAGGTCGAACAGCTCGCGCAGCAGGGCGGCGTACTGGTCGCCGCCCGGCTCGGCCGCGAGCTGGCGGACCCGGACGGTGGGCTGGTGCAGCAGCCGCTGCACCACCCGGTGCACGGTGCGGGCGACCTCGGCGCGCTGGTCGTCGGTGAGGTCCGGGCGGCGCTGGGCCAGCCGGCGCAGCTCGGCGGTGACCACGTCGTCGGCGCGCCCGCGCAGGGCCGCCACGGTGGGGGCCACGTCGGCGCCGCGCAGCCAGCTCAGGAACGCCTCGACCTCACCGGCCACGATGCGGGCCACCTCGGCGGCGTCGGCGGCGGCCGGGCCGTCGGCGAGGATCCCCGCCATCCGGTCGATGTCGATCACCTCGACGCCGGGCAGCGCGGCGACGCCCTCCTCGACGTCGCGCGGGACGGCCAGGTCGAGCAGGACCAGCGGGCCGCGGGCGGCGTCCCGGCGGGCCTGCGCCCGGGTCACCACGTCGCGGGTGAGGACCGGCTCGGTGGCCGCGGTGGCGGCCACCACGATGTCCACTGTGGGGAGGGCCTCGACCAGCCCGGTCATCGGCACGGCGGTCGCGCCGTAGGACTCGGCCAGCCGGACGGCCCGCTCGGCGCCCCGGTTGGTGACGGTGAGCGGGCCGGCGCCCAGCCGGGAGAGGGTGGCCACGCCCAGCGAGCCCATCGCCCCCGCACCGACCACCATGGCGGGCCGGCCGGTCAGGTCGCCGTCGAGCAGGCCGGCGGCCAGGTCGAGGGCGGCGGTGACCACGCTCTGCCCGGCCCGGTCGATGTTGGTCTCGGCGTGCGCCCGCTTGCCCACGCGCAGCGCCTGCTGCATGAGCTCGTGCAGCAGCCGGCCGGCGGAGTCGGCGCCGCTGGCCGAGTGGTAGGCGTCGCGGAGCTGGCCGAGGATCTGCGCCTCCCCGACCACCATCGAGTCCAGCCCGGTGGCCACCCGGAAGACGTGGTCGACGGCGGCGGCGTCGTAGTGCACGTAGAGGTGGGTGGCGAGCGCCGCCGGCGTGGCGCCGGCCTGCTCGGCCAGGACCGCGCAGATGTCACCGAGGCCGCCGTGGAAGCCGGTGACGGCCGCGTACACCTCGACGCGGTTGCAGGTGGAGACCAGGACGGCCTCGGCGACGTACGGCTGGGCGATCAGGCGGTCCAGGGTGCGGGTGAGGTCCGCGGGCGGGACCGCCAGCTGCTCCAGCGTGGCGACCGGGGCGGTGCGGTAGGACGCGCCGACGACGAGCAGTTTCACGTGCCGATCGCCTCCTGGGTGTCGGTGGCCGCGAGCCCGCCGGGGAGCGCGGTCAGCGACGCCTTGCGGTGTTCGTGGAAGGACAGGATCTGCAGCTCGATCGCGAGGTCGACCTTGCGCACGTCGACTCCCTCCGGAACCGAGAGTACGCAGGGTGCGAAGTTGAGGATGCTCGTCACGCCGACCGCGACGAGCTGATCGGCGACCGCCTGCGCGGCCGGCGCGGGGGTGGCGATCACGCCGATCGAGATCGACTCCTCGACGGCGACCCGCGCCAGTTCGTCGACGTGCCGGACGACCAGCCCGTTGATCTCCTCACCGACCCGGGAGGCGTCGGCGTCGAAGAGCGCGGCGATCCGGAAGCCGCGGCTGGCGAAGCCGTCGTAGCCGGCCAGGGCGTGACCGAGGTTACCCACGCCGACCAGCGCGACCGAGCGGCACTGGGTGAGGCCGAGCACCGACTCGATCTGCTCGATCAGCAGCGTGACGTCGTAGCCGACGCCCCGGGTGCCGTACGAGCCGAGGTGCGAGAGGTCCTTGCGGAGCTTCGCCGAGTTGACCCCGGCGGCGTTGGCCAGCCCCTCGCTGGAGACCGTCTCGTGGCCGGTGTCGGCGAGCGCGTGCAGCGCGCGGAGGTATTCCGGAAGCCGCGCGACGGTGGCCTCGGGCAGGTCCGGGAGCGCCGGTACGGCACCGGCGCGGCCGGGCGCGCCTGGGTGACGGTGCTGACTCATGAGACTCCGTGCGGTGCGATCCTCGACCAGCGACGGTGACCGGTCGTTCCGGGACGCCCGCTGGCGACCGATGTTGCCGGCTGTGCTAGCAGGGCGCGTCGGAACTACAGAGTAGGCGCTTGTGAAGAGGTGCACAAATCGCGATCTTGCTAGCTCGCGATGCGCCTCCACCTGCCACTCCATTCCCACAAGATCGATAGACGGAGCTCCCTCGGCACCGCGTGGCGATTATTGCTCAATCCCGACTTCTCTGACCAATCGCGCGCGCCCGGTAGCGCTGTGTCATCGTCGGGGAGAGGCGCGTCTCACGTCCGGCGACCTCGGCACCGGCCGCGGAGGTAGGGAGAACCCCACCCCGGAGAGGCCCGCGCACGGGATGGGTCGGGCCGCCCCGGGCCCATAGCCTCGAAACATGACCGCCGTACCGCTGGGCGTCGCGCCCACCCCCACCACACCCGTCCGGGGCCTCGTCCGCCAACTCCTGAGCGACTCCGGCTACGTGCTCTTCAGCCTCCCGCTGGCGCTGGTCGGCTTCGTGCTCGCCGTGGCGGGGGTCTCGCTCACCGCCGGGCTGCTGGTCACCACGCTCGGCCTGCCGGTCCTCGCCGGCACCCTGTACGTGGCCCGGGGGCTGGCCGACCTGGAGCGGCTGCGCCTGCCCGCCGTGCTCCGCAAGCCCCGGGTCCGCCCGATCTACCTGGCGCCCCAGCGGGGTTCCGGCTACTGGCGGCGGGTCCTGACCCCGATGCGCGACCCGCAGTCCTGGCTCGACCTGCTGCACGCCTTCGTGCGGCTGGTGGTGACCCTGCCCACCTTCGTGGTGGTGGTGGTCTGGTGGGCGCTGGCCCTGACCGGCACGCTCTACGGCGCGTACGACTGGGCCATCCCGCGCGGCCCCGGCGACCAGGACCTCAGCCAGCTCCTCGGGATGGGCGACGGAGCCGGGGCACGGATCGCCCTGAACACCGCGATCGGGGTGTTCGCCCTGTTCACCCTGCCCCTGGTGGCCCGGGCCTGCGCCAAGATCCAGGGCGGCCTGGCCTACTCGCTGCTGACCGGGGTGGCCGAGATGCGGCAGCGGATCACCACGCTGGAGGAGCAGAAGCGGGCCGCCGTGTCCGCCGAGGCGTCCGCCCTGCGCCGGCTGGAGCGGGACATCCACGACGGCCCGCAGCAGCGCCTGGTCCGCCTCGCCATGGACCTCAGCCGGGCCCGCCAGCAGCTCGCCGCCGACCCGGAGGCGGCCCGGCGGACCCTCGACGAGGCGGTCACCCAGACCCGGGACACCCTCGACGAGCTGCGCGCCCTGTCCCGGGGCATCGCCCCGCCGATCCTGGTCGACCGGGGCCTGCCCAGCGCCCTGGCCGCGCTGGCCGCCCGCGCCCTGGTCCCCACCGAACTGGTGGTCGACGACGAGCTGGGCACCGCCGGCGGGCGGCTCGACCCGGCGCTGGAGAGCACCGCCTACTTCGTGGTGGCCGAGGCGCTGACGAACGTCGCGAAGCACAGCCGGGCGGACGGCTGCCGGGTCGAGGTGATCCGGAAGGTCGGCCGGCTGGAGATCACCGTGGCCGACGACGGGATCGGCGGCGCCCACCTGGCCAAGGGGCACGGGCTGAGCGGCATCGCCGACCGGGTCCGGGCCGCCGGCGGGACCCTGGAGGTGGCCAGCCCGAGCGGCGGACCGACCCGGATCCACGCGGAACTTCCCCGGTGACAGCGGACGCCCGTGATTCGGCCTCCGCGCCGTCCGGCGGCGCTCCGGACCGGATGAGGGCCGCACTGTGGGTCCTGGACGTGGTAGACACCGGACCCATGCGGGTGGTGATCGCGGACGACGCCGTACTGCTCCGGGAGGGGCTGGTGCGGCTGCTGACCGAGTCGGGGCACGAGGTGGTGGCCGCCGTCGGTGACGGGGATGCCCTGGTCGAGGCGGTGGTGGCGCACCGGCCGGACGTCTCGGTGGTGGACGTGCGGATGCCGCCGTCGCACACCGACGAGGGGCTGCGGGCCGCCGTGGAGGCGCGCCGGCGGGTGCCGCGTACGGCGGTGCTGGTGCTCTCCCAGTACGTCGAGGTGTCGTACGCCGACGACCTGCTGGCGACCACGGGCGGCGGGGCCGGCGGGGGCGGGATCGGCTACCTGCTCAAGGACCGGGTGGCCGCGATCGACGAGTTCCTGGACGCGCTGGCCCGGGTGGCCGCCGGCGGCACGGTGCTGGACCCGGAGGTGATCAGCCAGCTCCTGGTGCGGCGCCGCCGCAACGACCCGCTGGCCGAGCTGACCCCCCGCGAACGGGAGGTGCTGGCCCTGATGGCCGAGGGCCGCTCGAACACCGCCATCGCCCGCGCGCTCGTGGTCAGCGACGGCGCCGTCGAGAAGCACGTCCGCAACATCTTCACCAAGCTGGACCTGCCTCCGGACGCCACCAACCACCACCGCCGGGTTCTCGCGGTCCTCACCCACCTCCGCGCCTGAGGCGGGCGGCGCCGGTCAGCACGCCCGGGCGAGGGTGACCGCCTCGGTGAGCGTGTCGGCCACCGGGTGGCCGGAGGTGCGCAGGCGGGCCGGGTCGGACAGGCCGCCGGTGTAGAGGACGCAGCGGGCGCCCACGGAGAGCGCGGCGTCGGCGTCGTCGAGGGAGTCGCCGATGAGCACGACGTGCCGGCCGTCGAGGCCCAGCTCGGCGAGGTGCTTCTCCAGCCATTCCGCCTTCGGGCCGCCGCCGATCGCGGCCCGCAGCCCGTCCACCCGGGTGAAGTGCGGGGTCAGCCCGTACGTGTGCACGGTGGGGACCAGCTCGTCGTGGAACCACATGGACAGCAGCGACTGGCTGCCCGGCCAGGCGGCGATCGCGGCGGTCGCGTCGGCGGCCAGCGCGCAGCTCGTCAACCCGGCCCGGTACGCCTCGTGGAAGACCCGGTCGAGCCGGCCGAACGCCTCGTCGTCGATGGCCTGGCCGAGCATCTCCGCGTAGTAGTCGGCGATCGGGCGGCGGAACCGGACGCGGTGCTCGTCGGCGGTGACCGCCGGGCCCCCGGCGCTGGCGAAGGCGACGTTGGTGGCCCGCACCACCAGGTCGAGGTCGTCGAGGAGGGTTCCGTTCCAGTCCCACACCAGGTGGCGGCGCGCAGCGGTCATCGCTGCACTGTAAGGGGCAGGTCAGAGCTGCGGGGTGGTCAGGTCCCGCAGCAGCCGCTCCTCCTCGACCCGCCAGTAGCCGTGCTCCTTGCCGTCGAGCAGCACCACCGGCAGCCGTTCGCCGTAGTCGCGCTCCAGTTCGAGGTCGCCCGTCACGTCCTTCTCCTCCCAGCGGTCCCCGGTCACCGCCACCACCCGGTCGAGCGCCGCCTTCGCGTCCTCGCAGAGGTGGCAGCCGGGCCGGGTGATGAGGGTGAGCCGGGCGTCACTGGACATCGGGAACCTCCGTGCGGATCTCGGTCGGCGGCGCGGGCGCGGGCACCCGGTGCGCCGCCGGGCGGAGCTCGGTCTTGCGTACCTTGCCGATCGCCGAGTGGGGCAGGTCGTCGACGAACTCGACGGCGGTCGGGCACTTGAACCGGGCCAGGTTACGCGCGCAGTGCCGGAGCAGCTCCTCCGCCGTCACCGTCGAGCCGGCCGCCCGCACCACGTACGCCCCGACAGTCTCGCCGGTCCGCGGGTGCGGCACCCCCAGGACGGCCGACTCGGCCACACCGGGATGCGCCTGGAGCACCTGCTCCACCTCGTGCGGGTAGACGTTGAAGCCGTTGACGAGGATCAGCTCGCCGAGCCGGTCGACGAGGAACAGGTCGCCGTCGCCGTCGGCGTACGCCACGTCGCCGGTGGGCCACCAGCCGGCCGGGTCCGGGCCGCCCCGCCCGTCGGGCCAGTAGCCGTCGAACAGGTTGGCGCCGCGCACCACGATCTGCCCCGGGTCGGTGCCGGTCGGGTCGTCGGAGAGGTCCAGCTCGTCGTCGTCCTCCTCGACCGTGGGAACCCCGTCGCGCCACAGCTCGGCGCCGTCGGCCCCGATCAGGCGCAGCCCGACGCCGGGCAGCGGGCGGCCGATGGAGCCCGGCTTCGGCTCGCCGCCGACCAGGGTGGAGGTGAGCACCGGGGCGGTCTCGGTGAGCCCGTACCCGACGTGCACCGGGTGCCCGGTCACCTCGGTGAAGCGGCCCCCGACGGCCGGCGGCAGCGGCGCCGCCCCGCACACGGCGACCCGCACCGAGTCCAGCGCCGCGGGCCGGTCACCCGCCGCGTCGGCCCAGGCCAGGAACATCGACGGTACGCCCACCAGCACGCTGACCCGGTGCCGGGCGATCTCGTCGAGCGCCCCGGTCGGGCCCGGCTCGTCGACCAGCACCCCGGTCGCACCGTGGTGCACGACGGCCCCGAGCCCGGAGTTCAGCCCGTACGCGTGGAACAGCGGCAGGGCGAGCAGCACGGCGTCGTCGGGCCCCACGACCGGCGGGTCGATCCGGTCGACCTGGGCGTGGTTGGCGGCCAGGGCCCGGTGCGACAGCATGGCGCCCTTGGGGCGGCCCTCGGTGCCGGAGGTGTAGAGCAGGACGGCGAGGTCGTCGCCGCCCCGGGCCGGGAACCCGGCCGCCCCGTCACCGTCGGTGACCGGCGGGGTGGTGTGGACCGCGCGGAGCGCGGGCAGGTCGCCGGCGGACACCCGGCCGGCCACCTCGGCCGCGGCGACCAGCACGGCGGCCCCGGAGTCGGTGAGCACGTGCCGCAGCTCCCGGGCGGTGAAGCCCGGGTTGACCGGCACCGCCACGAGGCCGGCCCGGAGCACGGCCAGGTAGGTGACCACGAAGTCCGGGGTGTTGCCGAAGGCGATCGCCACCCGGGCGGGTCGGCCGCCCGGGGCGGACGGCGGCGCCTCCGCGGCCAGCGCGCGGGCGGTCGCGGTGACCGAGGTGTCCAGGGCCGACCAGGTCAGCGTCCGGTCGCGCCAGTGCAGCGCGGGACGGTCACCGTGGGCGGCGGCCGCCCGGCGGAGCCGGTCGGCGAGGTTCGGCGCGGAGCTGTCGGCTGGGTCCTGCACGGTGGCTGAGTCTGGCACAGCGGCGTCCCCCCGGCCATGCCCGAACGCCGGGCCGCGCCCCGTTGCGGCGCGCCCGTTCGCCGGACACGCCGGACCGGCGTCTCCTGCACGGGACTGTCCACCCCGGCATGCGGGATTCCCGAATGTGGGACCGGGCCCTCCACCGGTCGGCGGACGCGGTCCCCCGGGCAGCCGGAACCGGCCCGGCCGGGCCGCCGCCACGACACGCCGAGGACGCAAGAAAGTTGGCTCCGACCAGGACTTTCCACTCCGGACCAGGTGACGGCGCGAAAGTCAACCACACACGACGGACAAGGCGTCCGCCAATTGTGCGACGGGACCGGAAATACTTCCGCTCTGTGTAACGGACTTGCCACGCGCGGGTGACGTTGGCCCTATCATCACTCGGGTCGGCTCACCCCATTTGCCGTGAGTCGACACCCCTCAGCCCGAGGAGGCCCCCGTGCCTGTGAGCGCATTGGACCAGCACCTCAAGCGGACGTGCCGCCCGTCGGCCCGTCCCGGAACCGCCGCGCCCGGCCGGGGCGTACCCGGTCCCGCCGCGACGCCGCGGCGCCCGGTGCGGCCCTGCCCCGCCTGGATCGGGGAGGCGCGGTGACCACCTTCGGTTACGCGGACCGGCCGGCCGGGGTGACCGGCCCCGCCCAGCGAACACCCATGAACGAGCGCCTGGAGCCCGCTCCACGGGCCGCCGCCGACGGAACACGCGGCCTCGCGGTCCGCGGTGAGGGGCGGCGCGTCCGCAACCGCACACACCACAACGAGGCGCCGGCGCGCCCGGCGGTGCCCGGCGGCAACGCGAAACCCGCCGCGGGCCGGCTCGGCGCCCCGTCCCGGCCGACCATGCCGGCCCAGGGCCGGCGGGGCGAGGCCGCGGCGAACAGCGAGCCCTCGGCCGCCGAGACCGCCGTGCTGCCCGCGGTGGCCGCCGGCGACACGGCCGTGCTGCCGGCCGTTCCGGCCGCCGTCGTCCCGGCCACCGGCTTCCCGAGCCGCCCCGACCCGTCCGACCCGGCCACCGAGGTCTGGGCGCTGGTCGAGCGGGCGCAGGCCGGCGAGGCCGAGGCGTTCGGCCTGATCTACGACCGCTACGTCGACACGGTGTTCCGGTTCGTCTACTTCCGGGTCGGCAACCGCCAGCTCGCCGAGGACCTGACCTCGGACACGTTCCTCCGGGCGCTCAAGCGCATCGGCAGCTTCACCTGGCAGGGCCGCGATCTGGGCGCCTGGCTGGTCACCATCGCCCGCAACCTCGTCGCCGACCACTTCAAGTCCGGCCGCTACCGGCTGGAGGTGACCACCGGCGACGTGCTCGACGCCGACCGGGAGGACCGGGGGCCCGAGGGCAGCCCGGAGGCCGCGGTGGTCGAGCACATCACCAACGTCGCCCTGCTCACCGCCGTGAAGCAGCTCAACCCGGAGCAGCAGGAGTGCATCGTGCTCCGCTTCCTCCAGGGCTTCTCCGTGGCCGAGACGGCCCGCGCCATGGGCAAGAACGAGGGCGCCATCAAGGCCCTCCAGTACCGGGCGGTCCGAGCCCTGGCCCGGCTGCTGCCCGACGGCTTCCAGCCCTGACCCGACCCGCCTCACCCGCCCGGCGACCCACCCGGGCGCGGGCGAACGTACCCTCCGCAGCTCGTGACCGCGATCACTCTTGGTGATTTCGCCACCGACCGGGCCGTAACCGGCGACCGTCGCGAACCGTTTCTCCGGGTGCGACCAGTGGTTGTCCCGGCGTCCCCCGGGCCACCCGGTCCGGCGGGTCAGGTCGGCCGTCCCGGTCGACCCTCGGCCTCACGCTGCCACCGGTCGCTGGTGACGACGACGGCCAACGCGGCCGTGACCAGCGAGAGGGGGTGCCTGCGGTGGACAGCGACCTCTTCTCCCGTCGGCGTGCCGAGCGCTTCGCGCAGCTCCTCGACGAGGCCAACGGCGGCCGGCGGCACCACGTCCGTTCCCGGGCCGACGACGAACTCACCGCGCTCGTCGCGGTGAGCCGGCGACTCACCGCCGACCGGCCCGACGTCGAGGTGGATGCCGAATTCCGCACCGGGCTGCGGGCGATGCTCGTCGCCACCGTCGAGCGCGAGGGCGTCGGCGCCGCGGCGAAGACCGCCACCGGCGTCCGCGGCTCGCTGCTGCCGGCCATGACCGGGCGACGGGCCCGGGCCCGGGGCGCGATCCTGGTCGGCGTGGCCGCCGGCGCGATCGCCCTCTCCGGCATCTCCGCCGCCAGCGAGAACGCCCTGCCCGGCGACGCCCTCTACGGCATGAAGCGCTCGACCGAGCGCGCCCAGCTCGCCCTGGCCAGCTCCGACATCAGCCGGGGGCAGCTCTTCCTCGACTTCGCCCGCACCCGGCTCGACGAGGCCGCCACGGTCCGCGACGACCGGCTGGGCTTCAGCGCCGTGCTCGACGACATGGACGCCGACACCCGCCAGGGCGTACGCCTGCTGACCACGGTGGCCGCGCAGCGCTCCGACCCGGCCGCGCTGGACGCCGTCGACACGTTCCTCGGCGGCCAGCGCCGGGTGGTCAGCGGGCTGCTCGACCGGTCCGACCACGCCGACCGGGACCGCACCCGCCGCTCGCTCGCCCTGCTCGACGCGGCCGGCCAGCGCGCCGACGCGCTCCGCGAGGCGATCGCCTGCGGGCTGCCGGCCCCGGCGGCCAGCGACGCGCTCGGGCCCGCCCCGGCCGCCTGCCCCGGCGACCGCTGACCGCGGCCCGGACAGCCGTCCACGCCACACTTCTCCCGCCGGACACCCGTCCGTCACATCCCGCCGGATAGGCTCGGAAGTGGCGTACGCGGTCGTCGAGGGGAGGTCGTCGTGACCCGGAGCCGGAAGGTGACGGTCAGCACCGACGTCCACGGCCACACCGCCGGCTGGGCGGAGACACCCGAGGCGCCCCCGACCACCGCCACGCCCGACCCGACGGCCGCCGCGTTCTTCGACGTGGACAACACGATGATGCAGGGTGCGTCGATCTACTGGTTCGCCCGCGGCCTGGCCGCTCGCAAGTACTTCACCACCGGGGACCTGGCCCGGTTCGCCTGGCAGCAGGCCAAGTTCCGGCTGTTCGCCACCGAGCACGCCGGGGACATGTCACAGGCCAAGGAGGCGGCGCTCGCCTTCATCCAGGGCTGGCGGGTGGACGACGTCGAACGCCTCGCCGAGGAGATCTTCGACGAGCTGATGGCCCCGCGCATCTGGGCCGGCACCCGCAAGCTGGCCCAGCGCCACCTCGACGCGGGCGAGCGGGTCTGGCTGGTCAGCGCCGCCCCGGTGGAGATCGGCCGGGTCATCGCCACCCGGCTCGGCCTGACCGGGGCGATCGGCACGGTGGCCGAGGTGGTCGACGGCGCCTACACCGGCCGGCTGGTCGGTGAGCTGATGCACGGGCCGGCCAAGGCCGAGGCGATCACCCAGCTGGCCGCGGTGGAGGGGCTGGAGCTGGGCCGCTGCGCGGCCTACAGCGACTCCGCCAACGACCTGCCGATGCTCTCCACCGTGGGGCGCCCGGTGGCGGTCAACCCGGATCCGGCGCTGCTCCGGCGGGCCCGCGAGCGGGGCTGGGACGTCCGGGACTTCCGCACCGGGCGGCGGGCCGTGAAGATCGCGGTGCCGTCCACGGCCGCCGCGGGGGTGCTCGCCGGCGCGGTCACCGCCGGGCTGGCCCTGCACCGCCGCCGCCAGCGCGTCGACTGACGCGCTGCCCGCGGCTCAGGGACCGAACGGGTCCGGCCGGCGTTCGAGCAGCCGGTGCAGGGTCTGCTGGATGGTCTCCCGCACCTGGTCGGCGAGGTTGAACACGACCAGTGGGTCGTCGGCCGAGTCGCGCAGGTGCGCGGTGGGGATCGGCGGGCAGAACTCGATCAGCCACTTGCTCGGCAGCGGCACCATGCCCAGCGGCCCCAGCCAGGGGAAGGTCGGCGTCACCGGGAAGTAGGGCAGCTTCAGCAGCCGGGCCAGCGGCTTGAGGTCGGCGAGCATCGGATAGATCTCCTCGCCGCCGACGATCGCCACCGGCACGATCGGCGTGCCGGTGCGCAGCGCCGCCGAGACGAAACCGCCCCGCCCGAAGCGCTGGAGCTTGTAGCGGTCGGCGTAGAGCTTGCCGACGCCCTTGAAGCCCTCCGGGAAGACGCCGACCAGCTCGCCGTTGCCGAGCAGCCGCTCCGCGTCCGGGTTGCAGGCCACCGTGCCACCGGTCTTGCGGGCGATCTCGGAGACCACCGGCATCCGGAAGACCAGGTCGGCGCCGAGCAGCCGCAGGTAGCGGCGCGCCGGGTGCCGGTCGTGCAGCGCGGTGGCGAGCACCAGCGCGTCCAGCGCCACCGTGCCGGAGTGGTTGCCGACCACCAGGCCGGCCCCCTCGGTGGGCACGTGCTCGACGCCGCTCACCTCGGTGCGGAACCAGTCGCGGTAGAGCAGCCGGACCAGCGGGTGGAACACGGCGTCGGTCAGGTCGGGGTCGAAGCCGAACTCGTCCACCTCGTAGTCGCCGGCCAGCCGCCGTCGCAGGAAGGCGAGCCCCTTGGCGACCTTCCGGTCCCAGTGGTCCCCCGGCCGGTCCGCCACCGCCGGTCCGGGCGGGGTCAGGTCCCCCGCCCCGTGTTCCGCCGGCCCGTCCGCCGGCTTCCCGGCGACGGCCTTCCTGGCGACGGCCTTCTTGGCCATGGCCTTCTTCGCGACGGGCTTGTTCGGGACGGCGTCGCCCGTCCTGGGGGCCGGCGCGGGCTCGTCCGTGGAGGTGTCCGGCTCGTCGGAGGCCGCCCGCGCGGCCTTCATCGTCGGCTCGGCGGCGGCCGGCGCGGCCCGCCGGTGCCCGTTGCGCCGCGCCGGCTCCGCGTCCGGCCCGGGCACGGTCAGCGGTACGTCGTAGCGCGCGTCGCCCCGCTCCTCGCCCGCGCTCACGGGCGCTCCCGCACGGCCGCCCGGACCTGCCGGATGCCCTCCAGCACCAACTGCTCGGCCGTGGCGAGCTGGTCGCGGGTCACCACCACCCCGCCGTGGTGGGCGCGGATGAAGTCGTCGAAGGCGGCCGCGGTCGAGCGGGGTGTGAAGCCGTACTCGCGCTCCAGTCTCGTGGTGTCCACCACCCGACCGTGCACGAAGAGGTCGACCTGGTCCAGCCCGTAGCGGCCGAAGCCCATGCTGCGGGCGATCGCGGCCACCCCGGCGAGACCCGGCTCCAGCACCGGCATGGCGACCCGTCCGGCCCGGCGGATGGCCTGGGACAGCGAGAGCACCCCCGGCCCGGCGACGTTGTAGGTGCCGGCGTGGTCCTCGGCGACCGACCGGTGCAGCACCTCCAGGGCGTCGTCGAAGTGGACGAACTGCAGCCGCGGGTCCCGGCCGAAGACGGTGGGCACCACCGGCTGGGCGAAGTATCGGGTGAGCGTCGTGTCGGCCGTCGAGCCGATGAACGGCGCGAAGCGCAGCACGGTCGCGGTGACGTCGGGCCGGCGGCGGCGGAACCCGCGGACGTACCCCTCGATGTCGAGGATGTCGCGGCCGAAACCGCCGCGCGGCACCTCACGCGGCTCGGTCTCCTCGGTGAAGACGGCCGGGTCCCGGAACGACACCCCGTACGCGGCGGTCGACGAGCGGACCACGAGCTTGCGCAGCCGCGGCGCCCGCTGGCAGGCGGCGAGGAGCTGCATGGTGCCGATGACGTTCTGTTCCTTCATGGCCGCCCGGCCGCCCTGCTGGGGGTCTGGGGCGGTGACCAGCGCCAGGTGCACCACGGCGTCGACGTCGAGGTCGACCAGGAGGCCGCCGAGCGAGTCGAGGTCGAGGCGGACCCGCTCGACGCCGGACAGCAGGTCGGCCAGCTCGGGATTGGGGCTGGCCGGGTCGACCCCGATGACGCGGTCGATGCGCGGGTCGGCGGCGAGCCGGGCGGCGACGTGCGCGCCGAGGTAGCGGCCGACCCCGGTCACGACAACGACCCCCGGAGCACCTGGGGTGCCACCGGGGGTCATGCCGTGCGCCTTGCCCGGCAGGCGGGATCGAGCCGGGATGTCCGCGGCCTGATCACCTGAGCCTCCGGGGGTCGACAGATGGCAAGTGGTGCCGGGTGCCGGGCCGAAGCCCGGCCCGGGTCACTTGCCGAGACGGCGACGCTGGACGCGGGTCTTGCGCAGCAGCTTGCGGTGCTTCTTCTTAGCCATGCGCTTGCGGCGCTTCTTGACCACCGAGCCCATACGACAGCCTTTCGATGCAACGTGCGGGGCGGACCGGCAGACACCAAGGGGGTGGTGTCGGTGACCGCTTGCGGACAACGGACCGGACCAGCGTGGTGGGCAGGGCACACCAGGATGCGGTCACGGTCGGGGTCCAGGGTAGCCGGAGTGCGTCAGCAGGACCAACGCGGCCCCGTCGATGCCCGTTACGTCGCACTCGCCGGCCTGGCCGGCGACGTGTCAGGCGGTCTCCTGGAAGGCGCCCCGGAGGTATTCGTGCACGGCGTGCTCGGGCACCCGGAACGACCGGCCGACCCGCACGGCGGTCAGCTCACCGCTGTGCACGAGACGGTAGACCGTCATCTTCGACACCCGCATGACCGTCGCCACCTCGGCGACGGTCAGGAACCTGACATCCGACAGTCGAGCGTCGGACTGCGACCCGGCCATGGCTCACCGACCCATTCCCATGCCCGGCGCGTGCCGCCGGACAGGTTGCTCCCGCCACGACGAGCGACGCGCGTGTTACCAGTACGGTAGCGGGACGGCTGTGACCGGCGCGATCCCTTCCTTCCTTTGATCATGGACGGGTCGCCTTTCTCCGCCGGTTGAGCTGGTGTTTTTCGCCCGGACGGGTGGAGCGTCCCGTTCACTCCGCGCGCAGGGCCACGACCGGATCGAGCCGGCCGGCGCGCTGGGCGGGCACCACCCCGAAGACGATGCCGACGGCCGCCGACACCCCGAAGGCGAGCGCCAGCGACCACCAGGTGATGGCCGCCGGGATCGGTGAGACCGCGTCCACCAGCAGCGCGGTGCCGACCCCGAGCGCCATTCCGGTCAGCCCGCCGATCGACGTGAGCAGCACGGCCTCCAGCAGGAACTGCACGCCGATGTCCCGGGGCCGCGCGCCGACCGCCTTGCGCAGGCCGATCTCGCGGGTCCGCTCGCGCACCGAGACCAGCATGATGTTGGAGACGCCGACGCCGCCGACCAGCAGCGAGATGCCGGCGATGGCGGCCAGCACCCCGGTGAGCACGCCGAGGATGTCGCCGAGCACGCCGAGGATCTGCTGCTGGGTGACCGCGCTGAACTCGGTGTCCGGGTGCCGGCGGGACAGCTCGGCGACGATCCGATCGCCGAGCTGGTCGATCCGCTCCCGGTCGGGCGCCTTGACGGCGATGCCGTCGATCCGCTGGGTGCCCCAGAGCCGCTGCGCGGCGGTCACCGGGATGTGCACCTCGTCGTCCCGGTCCACGCCGAGACTCTGGCCCAGCGGGGTGAAGACGCCGATCACCCGGAACCGGACCCCGGCCAGGGTGACCTGCTGGCCGAGCGGGTCCCGGTCGGGGAAGAGCGCGCGGGCCACGGACGCGCCGAGCACCGCCACCCGGCGGCTGGTGTCCACGTCCGCGCCGGTCAGGTAGCGGCCGCGGGCCAGCGAGCGGGTGAAGACCGCCGGCGTGGTCTCCAACACACCCTGGACGGTGGTGAAGTCGGACCGGGTGCCGGCCCGGGCGGTCGCGCCGGAGGCGATGGTGACGGCCACGCGCCCGGGGTCGCCGACCACCCGGGAGACGGCGTCCACGTCCTTGAGGTCCAGCGGCGAGACCACCGGCGCGGTGCCGACGTCGAGCTTGCCGGGCACCACGAGGAGCAAGTTCGAGCCGAGCCCCTCCACCTGCTGTTCGACCTTCTGCTTGGTGCCCGTGCCGATGGCCACCAGGAGCACCACCGAGGCGACCCCGATGATCACGCCGAGCATGGTGAGCGCGCTGCGCATGCGGTTGGCCCGCAGCGCGTCCAGCGCCACCCGCCAGGCCTCGGCCACCCTCACCCGGCACCCCCGGGCCCGCTCCGGCCACCGGTCCCACCAGCACGCGGAAGGCGTCCGGTGGCTCCGGTGGCGCCACCGGAGCCACCGGACGGGTGCCCCGGGCCGCTTCCGGACGCGGACCGGGGCTCCGCGCTGGGAGCGGCGTCCAGTGTCTCAGGTCGACCGTCGCCGCCCGACAGCGGTCGATCATGAACGGTGTCGGAGCGGATCAGCCCGTCCCGGACGGCGACCCGCCGGCGGGCCCGGGCCGCCACCTCCGGGTCGTGGGTCACCATCACGAGGGCCACACCGGACTCGGCGTTGAGCCGCTCCAGCAGCTCCAGCACCGCCTCGCCGGTGGCGCTGTCCAGGTTGCCGGTGGGCTCGTCGGCGAGCAGCACCGCCGGGTCGGTGACCAGGGCGCGGGCGATGGCCACCCGCTGCTGCTCGCCGCCGGAGAGCTGGTTGGGGCGGTGGCCCAGCCGGTGCCCCAGCCCGACCCGGCCGAGCATCGCGGCCGCGCGTTCCCGCCGCTGCCGCGCCCCGACGCCCCGGTAGACCAGGGGCAGCGCCACGTTGTCCACGGCGGACGTCCGGGGCAGCAGGTGGAACGCCTGGAACACGAAGCCGATGGTCTCGTTGCGCAGTGTCGCCAGCTCCGGCGCGGTCAGCGTGGCCACGTCCCGCCCACCGATCACCAGCCGGCCGCCGGTCGGCCGGTCCAGCCCGCCGAGCAGGTGCATGAGCGTCGACTTGCCCGAGCCGGACGGCCCGATCACGGCCACGTACTCGCCCTGCCCGATGGTGAGCGACACCCCGCGCAGCGCGGCCACCGACACCCCGTCCAGCTCGTACGTGCGGGACACGTCGACCGCCTCGATCGCGGCGACGGTCACCGGAGTTCCTGGCCGTCGTGGACCTGGTCGGCGCCGCGCACCACGATCCGGTCGCCGGCGCGCACCCCGCTGACGATCTGCACCAGGTCCTGCCCCTGCACGCCCACGGTCACCGGCACCCGGTCGGCCTTCCCGTCCCGCAGCAGCCAGATCGAGTCCCGCCCGTCGGCGGAGAAGACCGCCGAGGCGGGCACGGCCACCGCGTCGGCCGCCTCGCGGACGCGGAGGTGGACCACGGCGTTCATGCCGGGGCGGGGCGCCGGGGCGGCCTCCCCCTCGCCGAGCCGTCCGGCGCCGAGGCCGAGGCGCACCCGGTAGGTGACCCCGCCCCGGGCCGAACTGGTCGGCAGCACGTCCACCGAGCGGACCGTGGCGTCGTACGTCGCGCCGGTCACCGCGTCCAGCTCGACCGAGGCGGCCAGCCCGGCCCGGACCAGCAGCACGTCGGTCTCGTCCACCTCGGCGAGCAGGCCCAGCTGCCCGGTGTCCACCACGGTCAGCACCGGCGTGCCGGCGGTCACCCGGCCACCGGCCGGCACCGCGTCGTCCACCCCGGCGGGCGGGCCGCCCTGCCCGGCCGCGCCGAGGGCCGACGGGTCGAGACCTGGCACTCCGCCTCCGGCCGCGCCGAGCAGCCCGCTGAGGTCGGTGGGGGTGGCCGCCCGGGTCCCGCCCGGCTGGACCACCCCGGCGACCGGGGCGCGCAGGGTCAGCGCGTCGACCGTCGCCTTCGCCAGGTCGTACGCCTGCTGGGCCTGGAGGCGCTGCGCGGTCGACAGCGCGCCGACGGCGCTGTTCAGCCCGGCGACGCCGCGCTGCACGGCGTTGACCGCCCGGTCGGCGGCGCGGGCGGCCGACGCGTACTGCTGCTGCGCCGACTCGACCTGGAGCAGCAGCGCGGACCGCAACTGGGGATCCCCGACCTTCCCGGCCGCCTTGCGGGCGGCGGCGAACGCCTCATCGGCGGCCCGGTCGGTGTTCCGCCGGCTCCCACCGAGGTCGCCGGCGCCGACTCCCTGTCCGGCCCGCTTCGCGGCGCGCAGCGCCACGCGGGCCTGCGTCAACCGGGCCCGCGCGGACGGCGAGTCGAGCACGGCGAGCACCTGCCCGCGGGCGACCCGCTGTCCGGGCTGGACGCGCAGGCTGGCCAGGGTGCCGTCGGCCGGGGCGGTGAGGGTGGCGGCGGCCCGGGCGGTCACCGTGGCCGGCGCGTCGATCACCTCGGCCACCGGGGAGCGGCCCACCTCGGCCACGGTGACCGCGGGCGGGTCGTCGCCGCACGAGGCGGCGGTGGTGCCGGTCAGTGCGACGACGGCGAGCAGGGCGACGAGGAGGCGCGGGCGGCGGGCCGCGGGCAGCCGCGGCGAGGGGGTGCGGGCCACCCGGCCCATGCTACGACCCGTCGACCAGCGTCGACGTCTCAGCCGACGGCCGCGCGGACGTAGGCGACGCAGTCGTCGTGCAGCCCCGGCCAGGGGTCGCCGAACACCTCGTCGGCGGCCTCGGCCACCGACCGCCGGTCGTGCACCACGGCCCGGAAGAAGGCCAGCACCCGCTGCTCCCCGTACCGGTCGACCAGGTGGCGCACCGCCAGGTAGCCGGTGCCGTAGGCGCCGCCCACCCGGTCGTCGGCCGCGTTGTCGGCCGGGGCGAGCGCGTCGAGCCGGCCGTTCCACCCGCCGCGGACGAGCTTGCGCACCTCCGCCAGGCCCTCGTAGCGGTCCACCGGCTGGCCGTCCGCGCCCGCGTACTCGGCCAGGCCCTCCACGAGCCACCAGCTCGACCGGTCCGCGTAGCCCCGGTCCGGCAGCGACGCAGCATGGGTCAGCTCGTGCCGGAGCAGGTCGTCGACGCCCGTCGGGGTGAGGCTCTGCGCGTTCAGCACGACGTCGTGGTGCCCGCCGCCGACGCCGACCGCGTAGCCGGCGGTCCACTTCGGCCGCCCGCCGCCGTACCAGCGCTGCCACTCGGCCCGACCCGCGTAGTAGACGAGATAGCGGTCGGGCGGCGCGCCGGCCACCGCGTACAGGTCGGCGACCTTCGCGGCCGCCTCGGCCTGGGCCAGCAGGCCGGGCAGCTTGGCCCGCAGCGCCGGGGTGGTGGCGACCACGGCCCGCTTCCCGGCCGCCACGGCCAGGTCGCTGACCTCCCAGGGCCGCGCGCCGGCCGGGGCCGCCCGGGACTCCTCGACCGCGGTCAGCCGGGGTTCCGCGTCGCCCGTCACCCGCCACCGGGTGCCCAGCTGGACGCTGCTCGGCGTGCAGCCCGGCACCACGAAGCAGTAGCCGACGGTCACCGCCAGCCGCCACTCCCCCGGCCGCCGCTCGACCGCCGCCGGCACCCCGTCGGCCGCCGGCCGCCACGCGGTGACCCGGAGCGCGCGCAGCGCGGCGTACCGCCGGGTGAGCGCCGGTCGGGCGGCGGGCTCGGCGACGGCGAGGAAACCGGCGCGGTCACCGTCGAGCAGCGCGGCGGCCTGCCGGTCGAGCTGGGCCGCCATCCGCTCGCGGAGACGCCGCTCGGCCGGCGCGCCCCGGTCGTCCCGCTCCGCCGCCGGCCGTCCGGCCGCGCCGGGCACCAGCCCGAGCAGGAGTACGCCGGGAACACCGCACGCCACCAGCACGAGTACGAGCCCGACGGCGGCCCAGAGCCGCCACCGCCGCCGCCGGGTGGCCGGAAGCTGCGGGCCCTCGGCTCGTTGACTGCCCCCGGTTCGGTCGTCGCCCTCGGCTCGGTCGTCGCGGTCGGCTCGGTCGTCGCCGTCGGCTGGCCGGGTGCCGTTCGGCCCGGCCGTTCCGACCGGGGCGTTGTCGACGGCGGGGGCCGGGTGGCCGGGTGGACCGTCGCCGTCCCGTGGCGCGGTGGCCGGCGGCTCGTCGCCGCTCGACGCCGCGCCGGCGGGCTGCTGGTCACCGTCGGTCACCGGCGAAGGGTACGACCAATCGGGCGTTCCGGGAAGACTCCCCGCGCGTCCCCGGAGCCAACTCGCTGTCGCGGCGCCTGTCGAGCTGATGTCACGGACGACTCAACCGCGAGGCGACCCGGCGGCCGGCAGCGACCTCCCCGCCGCCGCGCGCGACTGGTCACCGCCCCCGGCGAGATCTTGGTAGGAAGCGGCCCCTATGGGGGCCATGATCGTCCAAGATCCAGGATGGGTGAGGCGGCGGACGCGCGCCTGGGTGCACGTGGACGTTCGGCGGGTTGGGCGTGAGTCGTTTGCGACGTCAGCTCGACAGGCGGGCGACCAGAGGCGCCGCCCGGCCGCCGGGTCGGCTCGGGTCAGACCTTTTCGCCGGAGACGGTGAGCAGGGTCTTGTCGAGGGCCCAGAGGGCCACCAGGATCGCGCCGGGCACCGGCCGGCCGGCCAGGGCGAGCAGCACCCCGCCGGTGACGAAGCAGGCGGCCTGCACGCCCAGCTTGGCCGGCGCGGGCAGCGTCACGCCGGCCCGGGGCGAGCAGAACAGCCCCCAGACCACGGCGATCACCAGCGGCGCGCCGAGCCCGGCGAGCAGCCGCACCGGCCAGCCGGCGTCGAGGGTGAACCCCCACCAGCCGGCCGCCGCGAGCAGGGCCAGCTCCAGCAGGAAGATGAGCGTGAGCAGGGCGGCCTTCACCGGGACCTCCAGTTGCGGTACGCGGTGTCCAGCGCGGCCACCATCTCGTCGAAGGACCGGTCGATGTCGCGGGGCAGCCCGAACCCGCCGGCCGCCTCGAGGGTGATGAAGCCGTGCACGGCGGCCCGGAACATCCGGGTGGCGTCGACCGCCGCGTCGCCGCTGACGTCGTACCCGCGCAGGATCGCGTAGATGGCGCCCACGGCCCGTTCCGCGGCGGCGAGATGCTCGGGGTCGTCGGGGTCCGGCGCCCGCTGGGTGGCCGGGTAGCGGCCGGGGTGCCGGCGGGCGTACTCCCGGAGGGCGCTGGCGGCGGCGCGCAGCGCGTCGCCGCCGGCCCGGCCCGCGGCGGCGCTGGTCAGCTCGGCGGCGACCTCCGCGGTGGCCAGCACGGCCAGCTTCTGGTGCAGCGCGTCGACGCCCCGGACGTGCTTGTAGAGGCTGGGCAGCGCCACACCGAGCCGGGCGGCGAGCGCGGCCAGGGTGAGCCGGTCGTGGCCGACCTCGTCGGCGAGCACGGCCGCCTCGCGGACCACGGTCTGCGGGGTCAGGCCGGCCCTAGGCACGGGTGGTCACCGCCAGGAACTCCAGCAGGTCGGCGGCGGTGGCGTCGGGCTGGTCGGCGTGCGGGTAGTGACCGGAGTCGGCGATCATGCGCGCCTCGGCGGTGGCGAAGTGCCGGCGGGCGGCCCGCGCCTCGGCCCCGGGGTCCGGGAAGTCCGGGTCCTTCGTGCCCATGAGCACCAGCACCGGCTGCCGCACCTCCCGGGCCCGCGCGGTCCAGTGCGGGTCGACCGGCGCCACCACGCCGCGCACGGCGGCCATCCGGCCGCGCAGCTTGGCGACCAGCTCCGTCCGGTACGCGGCGTCGTCGGCCGGGCGCCCACACGGGAACAGGGTGCGGTGGAACATCCCGAACAGCCGTGGGCTGCGCAGCACGACCGCCTGGGTGGCCCGCAGCAGCGGGTTCGGCTTGGGCGGGGCGACGAACGGGCTGACCTGCACGATGCCGGTGACCAGCGCGGGGGCGTCGGCGGCGGCGAAGACCACGGCGGCGGCGCTGGACGAGCTGCCGACGAGGGTGGCCGGGCCGCCGCCGAGCGCCCGGACCACGGCGAGCAGGTCGCCGCCCACCTCCGCGGGGGCGTAGCTGGGCCAGCGCGGGCTGGAGTCACCGTGCCCGCGCACGTCGACCGAGGCGGTCCGGTAGCCGGCCGACACCAGCCGGGGCACCAGGTGCCGGAAGGACGCCCGGTTCTCCCCCATGCCGTGCGAGAGGACCACGAGCGGCCCCTCCCCGTGCACCTCGTACGCGATGGTTCCGCCGTCCCGCGCCACCTGGCTAACCGTCATAGCCATAAAGCTAATGCCATTAGCTTTCGGCGTCAAGGCCCCGGAACGCGGAACGGGCCGGCAGGACGACGTCCCACCGGCCCGTTCCGTTCAGCTCACTTCTTCGACATCAGGGCGCGGCCGAAGAACATCATGTTCGCCGGGCGCTCGGCCAGGCGGCGCATGAGGTAGCCGTACCACTGGTCACCGTAGGGGACGTAGGTGCGCACGGTGTAGCCGTCACCCACGAGGCGCTTCTGCTCCTCCGGGCGGATGCCGAAGAGCATCTGGAACTCGAACCGCTCCGGGCCGCGGTCGAACCAGCGGGCCCGGTCCTCGCCGATGGCGATCAGGCGCGGGTCGTGGGTGGCCAGCATCGGGTAGCCGTCCCCGGACATCAGCACGTTCAGGCAGCGCACGTACGACTTGTCGACCTCACGGGCGGACTGGTAAGCCACCGACTCGGGCTCCTTGTACGCGCCCTTGCAGAGCCGCACCCGGGAACCGGCGCCCGACAGCTCGCGGCAGTCCGACTCGGTCCGCCGCAGGTACGCCTGGAGCACCGCGCCCGTCGACGGGTAGTCCTTGCGGAGCTTCGCCAGGATGTCCAGGGTCGAATCGGTGGTGGTGTGGTCCTCCATGTCCAGGGTGACCGTGCTGCCGGCCGCGTCGGCCGCCGCGCAGATCGCCCGCGCGTTGTCGTACGCGAGCTGCTCGTCGAACATCTGCCCGAGCGCGGAGAGCTTCACGCTCACCTCGGCGGCCGGGGTGAGCCCGGCGGCGCCCAGCAGTCGCAGCAGCCTGAGGTATTCGTCCCGGGTGGCGTTCGCCTGCTCCGGGGTGACGGTGTCCTCACCGAGGAAGTCGAGGGTGACCGCTTGGCCATCGGCGACGAGTACGCGGGTCGCGCGCAGCGCGTCGTCGGTGCCGGCGCCGGCGACGAACCGGCGGACGACGTCCCGGGTGAACGGGGCCGTCGCGACGAGCCGCTCGACCTGGGATGACCGGGAGGCGGCGAGGATGACGGAACGGAGCATGAGCCGAGCGTAACGCCCGGCGGTGGGCCCGCGCCGGGGGGCGGCGGGCAACGTCACGCAGCGTTCCGGCGGGCACCGCGGGGCGGCCCCGCTGGCGGGGATCCGCTACAACCATCACGTGGAACGACGCCCCCGACGCCGGCTCCGGTCGGCCACCGTGCAGCTCGGCGCCCTGACCGCCCTGGCCCTCGCCCTGTCCGGCTGCAACAACGGATACGACGACGACGATGACGACTGCGCCCTCGGTCCGGCGGGCGGGGGCGGCGACACGGTCGCCCTGGCCCTGCGGGTCCCCGCGCCGGCCACCGCCGCCCGGGACACCCCGGCGCCGGTCGCCGCGCCCCTGCCCGAGCGCGGCGGCTTCGGCACCCACCTCGCCTCCTGCGGGGGCTGACGTGCGGCGCGAGGCCAGCACGCCGCGCCCGGACTGGGACGCCACGGTCCGGGCCCAGGGCCTGGTGTACGTCGACACCGAGCTGCCCGACGGCGGCGTCATGTCGTACTGGGACGAGACCGCCGCGTACGCCTTCGAGCTGGACGAGGTGCTCCGGCTGGAGGAGGCCACCGAGGAGCTGCACCGGATGTCGGTGGCCGCGGCCGAGCACGTGGTGGCCCGCAACCGGTACGCCGAGTTCGGCATCCCGGAGTGGGCCGCCGAGGCGGTCGCCCGGTCGCTGCGGGAGGGGCCGCCGACCCTCTACGGCCGCTTCGACCTCTGGTACGACGGCAGCTGGCCGCCGAAGCTGCTGGAGTACAACGCCGACACCCCGACCGCGCTGGTCGAGGCGAGCATTGTGCAGTGGTACTGGCTGGAGCACACCCGGCCGGACGCCGACCAGTGGAACAGCCTGCACGAGCGGCTGGTCGGCGCCTGGGCGAAGATCGGCGCCGGCCTGCACGACCCGCGGGTGCACGTGGTCTGGTCCGCGGAGGAGGAGTCCGGCGAGGACCAGATCACCGCCGGCTACCTGGCCGAGACCGCCCGCCAGGCGGGGCTCGACGTCACGCTCCTGCCGATCCAGCGGGTCGGCTGGGACGGCCGGCGCTTCGTCGACGCCGCCGACCGGCCCGTCACCACCTGCTTCAAGCTCTACCCCTGGGAGTGGATGCTGGCCGAGCCGTACGGGCCGCCGGCGCTGGAGCCGGGCACCCCCACCACCTGGATCGAGCCCGCCTGGAAGCTGCTGCTGTCGAACAAGGCGCTGCTGGCGGTGCTCTGGGAGCTCTACCCGGGCCACGACTACCTGCTCCCCGCCTACCTCGACTCGCCGCGCGGGATGACCGGGTACGTGGCCAAGCCGCTGTTCGGCCGGGAGGGCGGCTCGGTGCGCATCGTCACCGGCGGCACCGAGATCACCAATCCGGGGATCTACGGCGACGAGGGCTTCTGCTACCAGGAGTTCCGGGCGCTGCCCGAATTCGGGGGCAGCCGGATGGTGCTGGGCAGCTGGATCGTGGACGGCGAATCGGCCGGCGCGGGCCTCCGGGAGAGCGAGAGCCTCATCACGGACGGTTACGCGCGGTTCCTGCCCCACTACATCGACGCGCCGCGTACCCCGTGAGTCGTCTACCGTTGGGGTCGTGAACTTCGACGCGTACGCCCGGACCGGTGTTGATCTCGTCAACGCCCGCCTGGACGACCTCGACGACCTGCGGGCCATCTTCCCGGACGACAACGCGTGGATGCGCGACGAGGTCGCCGACCGGGACCTGGCGATCTTCCGGCGGGCGCAGAAGCGCCTGCGCGACGTCTTCGAGTACGGCACCTCGGGCCGGGACGCCGAGGCGGTGACGGAGCTGAACACGCTGCTGGAGGCGTTCCCCGTCCAGCCGCGCATCTCCGGCCACGACTCCTCCGACTGGCACATGCACGTGACCAGCCGGGGCGCCTCGGTCAGCTCCGAATACCTGGCCGGCGCGGTCTGGGGCCTGTCGGTCTGGCTCTGCGAGTACGGCAGCGCCCGGTTCGGGGTCTGCGCCGACGAGCGCTGCGGCAACGTCTACCTGGACACCTCGTCGAACTGCTGCCGGCGGTTCTGCTCGGAGCGCTGCGCCACCCGCTCGCACGTGGCCGCGCACCGGGCCCGCAAGCGCGCCGCCGTGGGCGACCAGGTGACCGTCCCGACCCAGCCCGAACCGCTCACCCCGGTCAGCTGACCGGCACGTCCCCGGCGTCAGGCGTCGACCGGGGAGGGGGCGGTCAGGTGGGCCCGGGCGAACTCGAGGGACTCGCGCAGGTCCGCCTCGCGGACCGCGCGGCTCTTCGCGCCCCGGGTGGTCACCTCGACCGCCACCGAGCCGGCGAAGCCCCGCCCGGCCAGCGAGCGGAGCAGCTCCGCGCAGGGCTGGCCGCCGCGCCCGGGCACCAGGTGCTCGTCGCGCCCCTCGCCGGTGCCGTCACCCAGGTGCACGTGGGCCAGGGCGGACCCCATCCGGTCGGCCATGGCCAGGGCGTCGGTGTGCGAGGCCGCGCAGTGCGACAGGTCCAGCGTGTACGCGGCGTAGCCGGTGTCGGTCGGGTCCCAGCCCGGCACGTACGGGACGAACTGCCGGCCGGCCATCCGCACCGGGTACATGTTCTCCACGGCGAAACGCAGCCCGTCGAAGCGGCCGGCGATCCGGTCGAGGCCGTCGGCGAAGTTGCGGGCGTAGTCACGCTGCCAGGTGAACGGCGGGTGCACCACGACGGTGGGCGCCTCCAGCGTCTCGGCCAGCTCGGCGGCCCTGCGCAGCCGCTCCCACGGGTCGGGGCTCCACACCCGCTGGGTGACCAGCAGGCAGGGCGCGTGCACCGAGAGGACCGGGACGCCGTAGTGGTCGGCGAGGCCGCGCAGCGCGCCCGGGTCCTGGCTGACCGGGTCGGTCCAGACCATCACCTCGATGCCGTCGTAACCGAGCGTCGAGGCCAGCTGGAACGCCGCCGCGGTCCGCTCAGGGAAGACCGAGGACGTGGACAGGAGCACCGGAACGCGGGAAGTCACGCCCCTCAGGGTAGCCGCACCCGCCACCGCGCATCGGGACGAGCATCCGCAAAATACGTAGAACGGCAGGCCAGGATCACATCGGCGCCAGCTGATCCAGCCGGCGCAGGATGACCCCCTCGCGCAGCGCCCAGGGGCAGATGTCCAGGCTGTCCACGTCGAGCCGGCGCATCACCGCCTCGGCCACCACCGCCCCGGCGAGGAGCTGGTGGGCCCGCTGCGCGCTGACCCCCTCCAGCTCGGGCAACTGGGCCGGCGGGATGTGCCGGATGAACCCGAGCACCTGCCGCAGCCCGGTGCGGGTCAGGCTGCGCCGCGCCCAGAGCCCCGCCCCGGAGGGCGCCGCGCCGGCCAGCCGGGCCAGCGTCCGGAACGTCTTCGAGGTGGCCACCGGACGCTCCCAGCCGACCTCGGTGAGCTGCTCGACCACCGGGTCGAGCTGGGCGTCGACGTACTCCCGCAACTCCTCGACGGCCTCGGCCGGCGGGGGAACGATGCCGGCCGCGTCGACCTTCAGCCGCTCGCGGCTCAGCCGCCCCGCACCCAGCGGCAGCGAGACCGCCACGTCCGGGCCCTCGTCGATGCCGGCAGCCAGCTCCAGCGAGCCGCCCCCGATGTCCATCACGAGCAGCCGGCCGGCGGACCACCCGAACCAGCGCCGCACCGCCAGGAAGGTCATCCGCGCCTCGTCCGCGCCGGAGAGCACCTCCAGGCGTACGCCGGACTCGTCCCGGACCCGGGCCAGCACCTCGCCGGCGTTGGTGGCGTCACGGACCGCGCTGGTCGCGAAGGCCAGCAGGTCGTCGGCCTCCAGCCCGTCCGCGGCCGCCCGGGCCATGCTGACGGCCTTGACCAGCCCGTCCGCGCCCACATCGGTCAGCGCGCCGTCCGGGCCGATCTGCTCGGCCAGCCGGAGCACCACCTTCTCGGAGTGCGCCGGCCACGGGTGGGCGCCGTGATGGGCGTCGACCACCAGCAGGTGCACCGTGTTGGAACCGACGTCGAGGACACCCAGTCGCATGGTGACGACCCTAGGGCCAACACGTTTCGCCGGCTCGCCAGCCGGGTGGGGTCACCCCGCGTACGCTGGTCCGGGTGACTGGGCAGATCGAACTTCACGTGCTGGTGGACGACCCCGACGACCCGCGCAGCCGGGAGGTCGGGCTGGACTTCCCCCGGGAGTGGATCGAGTTCGTCGACCCGGCCGACGCCAAGCACCTGGTGCGGGCCGACCTGACGTGGCTGCTCTCCCGCTGGACGTGCATCTTCGGCCGGGGCTGCCACGGCATCGTCGCGGGCCGGGCCGCGGACGGCTGCTGCTCGCACGGCGCGTTCTTCACCGACGGCGACGACGAGAAGCGGGTCCGGGCGGCGGTCAAGCGGCTCACCCCGGAGACCTGGCAGCACTTCCGCCGGGGCTTCAAGAACTGGACCGAGAACGACACGATCGACGGGAAGAACCCGGCCCGGCGGACGGCCACCCGCGCCGTCGACGCGCCCTGCGTCTTCCTCAACGACGCCGACTTCCCCGGCGGGGGCGGCTGCGCCCTGCACGCCCAGGCGCTGCGCGACGGGGTGCACCCGCTGGAATACAAGCCGGACGTCTGCTGGCAGTTGCCGATCCGCCGCGACCAGGACTGGCACAAGCGGCCGGACAACACCAAGGTGCTGATCTCCACGCTCGCCGAGTTCGACCGGCGCGGCTGGGGCGCGGGCGGTCACGACCTGGACTGGTGGTGCACCTCCTCCACCGACGCGCACGTCGGCGCCGAGCCGATGTACATCTCCTACGGTCCGGAGCTGACCGCCCTGATCGGCGCCCCCGCGTACGCGAAGCTGGCCGAACTCTGCGCGGCCCGACTCCGCCAGGGCCAGGTCGCCCCGCACCCGGCCACCGAGGGCTAGTCCCGCCCGGCGACCGGCAGCACGACGACGCCGTCGTCGTCACTGTGCACCTCGGCTCCGGGCGGGAAGACGCAGTTGCCGAACGACACCGGCACGTCCCGCTCGCCGGCACCGGTCTTGGCGCTCTTGCGCGGGTTCGTGCCGAGCGCCTTGATGCCGATCGGCAGGGCACCGAGGGCGACGACGTCGCGGACCGCGCCGTTGATCACCACGCCGGCCCAGCCGTTCTCCGCGGCGGTGCCGGCGATGAGGTCACCCATGAGGGCGGTGTGCAGCGAGCCGCCGCCGTCCACCACCAGCACCCGTCCCTCCCCGGGTTCGGCCACGATCGACTTGACCAGGGCGTTGTCCTGGAAGCAGCGCACCGTGACGGCCCGGCCGGCGAAGGCCCGGACACCGCCGAACTGGCGTAGTTGGGTGTCGCACGAGCCGAGGGCGTCGCCGTGCCGGTCGTAGAGGTCGGCGGTCGTGGGGGTCTCCATGGTCGTACCTTCTCTCTCATTCAGGGGTTCGGGTCCGCGGGCGGTGACCGGTGCAGGCGGGTGGCGGCGACGGCCGCGCCGGCCAGGCCGGCCGCGGTGCAGCCGAGGACGCCGGCCGCGCCGGTGCCGGCGGCGAGCGCGCCGGCCGCGCTGGGGATGAGAACCTGACCGAGCCGGTTGCCGGTGAGCCGCAGCGACATCGCCCGGCCGCGCAGCCCGGGCGGGGCCACCTCGGCCAGGAACGACATGGTCAGCGGCTGGCCCGCGCCCAGCCCGAGCCCGGCCACCGCGACCACGACCACCAGGACCGCGAACGGCAGCGGTGGCAGCAGCAGGGCCAGCCCGACGGCGGAGAGCACCAGGGTGCCGACCAGCACGACCCGCCGGCCGAGGGCCGCCACCAGCCGGCCGAGCAGGAGCCGGGACGCCATCGAGGCGACCGCCCGGACCCCGAGCAGGATGCCGATCGCACCGGCGGCGATGCCGCGTTCCGCGCCGAGCGCGGGCAGGTAGACCAGGGTGATGTCGACCGCCGCCAGGACGACGCAGCTCACCGTGAGGGCACGGGCCAGGCCGGGCTCGCGGAGCAGGTCGCGCAGCCCACCGGCGCCGGGACCGTCGGCGGCCTGCCGGTGGTGCCCGGACGGGCGCAGGAACAGCGCGACGACCAGCAGCGGCAGCGCCACCACCGTGGCGCCGAGGAAGATGGCCCGGGTGTCGGGAATCGTGCGGTCCCCGCCGAAGAGCACGATCAGGCCAGGGCCGAGCGCCTGCCCCAGCGAGGCCGCGAAGGTGTAGTAGCCGAACGCGGCGTCGTACCGGTCGGCCGGGGTGCGGTTGGCGACCAGCGCCTGCTGGGCGACCACCGCGCAGAGGTGCGCGGTGCCGAGCGCCATGCTGGCCAGGACCAGGCCGGCCACCGAGCCGGCGAGCAGCACGAAGCCGAGGCCGGCGGCGACCAGCAGGGCCGACCCGGCGAGCGCGACGCGGCGCTCGCCGAGCCGGTCCACGGCGTGCCCGGAGGGCACGGCCAGCACCAGGGGTACGACGGCGAAGCTGGCCCCGAGCAGGCCCAGCCACGCCCCCGGCACGTCCAGCTCCAACGCCCGGTACGCGGACGCCGGCCGGAGCATGAAGGTGACCGCCTGCACCGCGACGGTGTGCGTGAGCAGAAGGCCGGTCTGGGCGCGCCCAGGGACCCCCGAGCCCCCGGGCGCCACTCAGTCGGCCTTCACGGCGAGCACCGGGCAGGGCACCCGGAGCAGGATCTCCTGCGCGGTCGAACCCATGATCAACTTGCCGACCGGGGAGCGGTGCCGGATGCCGATCACGACCAGCGACACGTCCTCCCGCTCGGCGATAACCGGCTCGTCGCGGAACCGGGCCTGCTCGATCGCGGCCCGCAGGGCCGCCTCGCCCAGCGGCGAGGGGACGTACCCCACCAGCACCGTCATGCCGTCACCGACCTCCCGCGCAGCGGACGGACGACGAACCGGCCGATCAGCGGCCAGAGGAGCACCACGGCGACCGTGGCGTAGATCAGCCAGGACACCCAGCCACCGATCAGCCCGTGCAGCTCACCGCCGGAGAGCTGCAACGCGCGCCGGCCCTGCAGCTCGGCCCGCGGGCCGAGGATGGTGCCGACGATCAGCGGCAGGATCGGCAGCCCGAAGCGGCGCATGCCGAAGCCGAGCAGGCCGAGGGCGAGCAGCAGGTACAGGTCGAACGGCTGCGCGTTGACCGCGTACGCGCCCATCGAGGCGAAGAAGAGGATCCCGGCGTAGAGATAGGGGCGCGGGATCCGCAGCAGCCGCGCCCAGGCCGGGGCGAGCGGCAGGTTGAGCACCAGCAGCAGCAGGTTGCCCACGAAGAGGCTGGCGATCAGCGTCCAGACCAGGCTGGACTCCCGCGTGAAGAGCAGCGGGCCGGGCTGGATGCCGTACCCCTCGAAGGCGGCCAGCATCACCGCGGCGGTGGCGTTGGTCGGCAGGCCGATCGCCAGCATCGGCACGAGCGTGCCGGCGGCCGAGGCGTTGTTCGCGGCCTCCGGCCCGGCGACGCCCTCGATCGCCCCCCGGCCGAACTCCTCCGGGTGCTTCGTCAGCTTCTTCTCGGTCACGTACGACAGGAAGGTGGGGATCTCCGCCCCGCCCGCCGGCACCGCGCCGAACGGGAACCCGAACGCCGTGCCGCGCAGCCACGGCTTCCAGGACCGCTTCCAGTCCTGCCTGCCCATCCACGGCTGGCCGACCGGGATCACCTCGCCGGACTTGCGGCGCAGGTGCGCGGCGATCCAGAGCGCCTCGCCCACGGCGAAGATGCCGACCGCCACCACAACCACGTCGATGCCGTCGGCGAGCTGCGGCAGCCCGAAGGTGAGCCGCTGCTGGCCGGACTGGTCGATGCCGATCACGCCGATCACGAGGCCGAGCAGCAGCGAGGCGAAGCCGCGTACCCGGGACGCGCCGAGCACCGCGGTGACGGACACGAACGCCAGCAGCATCAGCGCGAAGTAGTCGGGTGCGCCGAGGCTGATCGCGAACTGCACCACCGGCGGCGTGACCACCACCAGCAGCACGGTGGCGATGGTGCCGGCGACGAACGAGCCGATCGCGGCGGTGGCCAGCGCCTGTGCGGCCCGACCTGCCTTCGCCATCTTGTTGCCCTCGATCGCGGTCACCACCGACGAGGACTCGCCCGGGGTGTTCAGCAGGATCGAGGTGGTCGAGCCGCCGTACATGCCGCCGTAGAAGATGCCGGCGAACATGATGAAGGCCTGGGCCGGCTCCATCCCGTAGGTGACCGGCAGGAGCAGCGCCACGGTCATGGCCGGGCCGATGCCGGGCAGCACGCCGACGGCGGTGCCGATGGTCACCCCGATCAGCGCGAACAGCAGGTTCATCGGGGTCAGCACGTTGGCGAACCCGTCGAGCAGATTGGCGAAGTTGTCCATCTACAGGATCCCTTGCAAAACGCCGGCGGGCAGGTCGACGCCGAGCCCGATGGCGAAGGTGTAGAACGTGATCAACGACAGCGCGACGGCGATCAGCAGGTTGCGCACGTAGTGCCGGTTGCCGAGGGCATAGGCCGAACCCCAGAAGAGGATCGTCCCGCTGATCACCCAGCCGAGCCGGTCGATGAGCACGGCGTTGACCAGGAACGCGCCGATCAGCAGCAGCACGGTGCGCCAGTCGATGGGAAGGCTCAGATCGACGTCCTCGCCGGCCTCCGGCTCGCCGGCGCCGCCCCGGGCCACGTCCACCGCGTAGATCGCCGCGATGACGAGCAGCAGCACGCCGAGCAGGATCGGCACCGGCTTGGGGCCGATCGGGTCGGCCGTGTTGATCGCGCTCCCGATCCGGGTCGTGGCGTCGAAGATGACCAGCGCGCCGACCAGGGCGAGAAACGCACAGACGCCGTACTGCGCCCGGTCGGGCCGCGGTGCCGGCTCCGCTCCGTCCGCGGCGGCCTCCGGGCCCGGCTGCGCCGGGATGTCCGGTACGGCCGGGGGCCGGGACGGCAGGTCGCCGTCCCGGTCCGGTCGCGTCGTCAGGTCGCTCATGCCAACCCGAGCTGCTTGAGCACGTCGGCCACGGCCTTGTCCTGCTCGGTGAGGAAGCTGCCGAACTCGTCGCCGGTGACGAACGCGTCGGTCCAGCCGCGCTTCTTGAGCTCGGCCTTCCACTCCTCCGACTCGTGCATCTCGGTCAGCACGTCGATCCAGACCTTCTTGTCGGCGTCGCTGATGCCGGGCGGCGCGACGATGCCCCGCCAGTTCGTGAAGACGAGGTCGATGCCGGCGGACTTCAGGGTCGGCACGTCCTTGAGCGCCTCGATCGGCGCCTCGCTGGTGACCGCGAGGACCCGGATCTGGCCGGCCTCGACCTGGTCGAGGAACTCGCCGAACCCGCTGGCGGCGAAGGCCACCTTGCCACCGAGGACGGCGGGCAGCAGTTCGCCGCCGCCGTCGTACGAGACGAAGTTGACCTGGCGGGGGTCGATACCGACGGTCTTGGCGAGCTGCATGGGCAGCAGGTGGTCGGGGCCGCCGGGCGAGGACCCGCCGCCGACCGCGATGCCCTTCGGGTTGGCCTTCCACGCCGCGACCAGGTCGTTGATGGTCTTGTACGGGGAGTTCTTCGGCACCACGATGGCGCCGGCCTCCTCGATCAGCTTGGCCAGCGGGGTGGTCTGGGTCAGCGTCGCCGACGACTTGGAGGTGTACGAGGCACCGACCACGCCCAGGCCCATCTGCATGGCCAGCTTGCCGTTGCCCTTCTCGTTCACGGTCCGCTGGAGGCCGACCGTGCCGCCCGCGCCGGGCAGGTTGAACACCTGCACGCCGGTAGCGATCTTGGCGTCCTCCATGACCTTCGCGGCGGTCCGGGCGGTGGTGTCGTATCCGCCACCCGGGGTGTTCGGGACCATGATCCGCAGTCCGCTGACCGGCTTGCCGTCGCTTCCGGAGCCGGCCTCGTCCTTGTCGGCCGTGGCACCACAGGCTCCCAGGGCGAGCGCCGTCGCGGCGGCCACGCCCATGACCAGCAGGTTTCTCCTAGTTGCCATCATGTTTCTCTTCCGTTTCGAATGAGTCCGGCGGCAAGATGATGGCCTTCGGGCGGGTCTCCCGTCTGCGTTGTGTCACCAGCGGAAGTTGAGGTCTTTGTGGTCGCGGTCACGTCCCGGCGCCGTACGCTCGCCGGGCAGTTGCTGATTCTCCAGCTCGCGATCATCGTCGTGGTGCTGGTGGCGGTGGCCGCCGTGTCACTGGCCCAGTCCGAGGCCACCTTCAAGCGGGTGGAGGGGGATCGGGTGGCGGCGCTCGGCGAGCAGCTCGCCGCCGACAGACTGCTGCGCGACCGGCTCAACCAGCCGGCGCCGGCCGAGACGATCGCGCCGCTGGTGCAGAACATGGCGACCCGGTCAGGGGTGACCTCGGTGACCGTGGCCGACGCGCGGGGCCGGGTGGTCAGCTCCACCAACCCGACCCTGGTCGGCTCGCTGCTGGGCGACCGCCTGGTGGGTGAGGGCCGGAGCTGGTTCGGCGAGCTGGAGATCGACGGATCCCGGGAACTGGTCGCCCAGGTGCCGGTGCTCGGCGCCCGCGAGGAGAACCTGGGGCGCCTTCTGGGCGTGGTGGTGATCGGCGAGAAGTCGCCGACCTGGTCGGAACGGCTGGTGGGAGCCTCGTCCTACCTGCTCACCTACCTGGGCATCGCCTGCGGCCTGGGGGTGGTCGGGTCGTGGCTGCTGGCCCGCCGGATCAAGCGGCAGACCCTCGGGCTGGAGCCCCGGGAGATCGCCGGCCTGGCCGAGCACCGGGAGGCGTTGCTGCACGGCATCGCCGAAGGGGTGATCGCGCTGGACCCGCAGCACCGGATCACTCTCGTCAACGCGGTCGGTCGGCGCCTGCTCGACCTGCCCGAACACTGCCTCGGCCGCAGCCTCGCCGAGCTACGGATCAACGGGCGGCTGCGGGACGTGCTGGCCGGGGCGGGCAGCGGGCCCGAGGCCCGGGACCAGGTGGTGGTCCGGGGCGGGCGGGTGCTCGTGATGAACCGGATGACGGTCCGCAAGGACGGTCGCCGGCTCGGCTCCGTCACCACCTTGCGGGACCGGACCGAGCTGGCCCGGCTGGAGCAGGAGATCGGTGGGTTCCGCAGCACCACGGAGCTGCTCCGGGCGCAGACCCACGAATTCGCCAACCAGTTGCACACCATCTCCGGGCTGATCCAGATCGGCGAGCACGACGAGGTGGTCCGGTACGTCGACGCGCTGAGCCGGCACCGTGCCTCGCTCGACCTCACGGTGACCAGCCGGATCCACGACACGGCGGTGGCGGCGCTGCTCATGGCCAAATCGGCGCTGGCCGCCGAGCGCCGGGTGGAGTTGCGGGTCTCCGAACGGACCGGGCTGGACCGGCTGCCGCCGGAGCTGGCCGCGGACGTGGCCACCGTGCTCGGCAACCTGCTGGACAACGCCGTCGAGGCGGTGGGTGGCGACCTGTCCGACCGCCCCGCCTGGGTCGAGGTCGAGCTGCGCCAGGACGCCGCCTCGGTCGAGATCGTGGTCCGCGACTCCGGGCCAGGGGTGGCACCGGAGCTGGCACAGGAGGTCTTCACCCACGGTTTCACCACCAAGGCGGCCGAGGGCGGCGAGCGCGGCATCGGCCTGGCGCTCACCCGGCTGGTCTGCCACCGTCGCGGGGGCGAGGTCGCGGTGACCAACACCGACGAGGGCGCGATGTTCACCGCCCGGATGTCGGGCTGAGCAGCGTGCCGGAGGGAGCGCGATGATCGACGTACTCGTCGTCGACGACGACTTCATGGTGGCCCGGATCCACCGCGGCTTCGTGGAGCGGATCGCCGGCTTCCAGGTGGTGGGCACGGCCAGCACCGGCGAGGAGGCGGTCGCCGCGGTCGACCGGCTCCGCCCCGACCTGGTTCTGCTCGATCTCTACCTGCCGGACATGTTCGGCCTCGACGTGGTGACCCGGCTCCGGGCCGCCCGGCACGACTGCGACGTGCTCGTGATCAGCGCCGCCAGGGAGGCGGAGGCGGTCCGCCGGGCGGTCCGCTACGGCGCGGTCAACTACCTGCTCAAGCCGTTCGGCTTCGACGAGCTGCGCACCCGGCTGGAGCAGTACGCCGTCCGCCGTACCGCGCTGCGCGCGGCGGTCGTCGCCGACCAGGCCGACGTCGACCGGGTGCTGTCCCGCAGCGGCTCTCCGGCCGCCATCGCGAGCCTGCCCCGGGGCCTCAGCCCGGAGACCGCCGAGCTGGTGGAACGCGCCCTGCGCGAGCACTCCGGGACGCTCTCGGCCAGCGAGTGCGCCGACCGGGTCGGCATCTCCCGGGTCAGCGCCCGCCGCTACCTGGAGCACTTCTCCGCCGCCGGGCGGGCCGAGGTCACCCTGAAGTACGGGGCGGCCGGCCGCCCCGAACGCCGCTACACCTGGCTGGCCTGATTCTGTACGGCCGGCTCGGCACCGCCCTCTTCATCATCAAGGTCGTCCGCTCGCCCCGTTGATCATGAAGTTATTGCCCGATGGAAGCGCTATCCCAGGCAATAACTTCATGATCAACGGGCTGGGTCGGCTCGGGCTGGGCTGAGACGCGCTGGCCGGCACCCCGGTTGTCGGGGTGCCGGCCAGCGGTCGTTGTCTGGTCAGCTGTTCCAGTGCTGGGCGACGATGTCGGTGGCCTGCTGCTCCCACTGGGCGTAGGCGTCCGGGTAGGCCGAGACCTGCACGGTCTGCGCGGCCTCGGTCAGCGGCATGCTCTCCCAGCCGTCGACCTGCTTCAGGCCCTTCAGGAACGCCAGGGTGGAGTACTCGGGGTTGGTGATCTGCTCCGGCGTGCCCCAACCGCTGGTCGGGCGCTGCTGGAACAGGCCCAGCGAGTCGTGGTCATTCTTATCGCCGAGGTGGCCCAGGTTCTCCAGCTTCGACTCCTGCAGGCTCGTGGCGATGGAGATGACCGCGGCCCGCTCGGGCAGGCCGGCCTTCTTCGTCGCCGCGATGATCGCCTTGGCGTTCGCGGTCTGCTCGTCGTTCAGATCGATGTGCGACTGGGCGCCCTGCACACTCACCGCCACCGGCGCGGTATGCACCGGCTCAGCAGCGTGGGCGGCGATCGGACCGGCGAAGACACCACCGGTGAAAGCCAGACCAGCAATACCCAGCACACTCTTACGCAGCATCGTGTTCATTACGGATGGCTCCATTCGGGGGTTGGCGCACACAGCCGATGGGGGTCGGCGGTGTATCGGTGTGCGCAAGCACCGTCAGGCGCTCAAGAAAGTCTTGGGGGGATCAGCCGGCGCGCGGGGCGAAGCCACTTCGCAGCGCCGGGACCATGTACAACGACCGGCGGCCCACCGTCATTCCGGGCCCGGCACACCCACCTCACCGGCAGGCGGCCCACCCCGTCGAGCAGGGCCTGGTCCTCGGCCGTTCACGGGATACAACGACCCCCGCCCGCCCACCATTCCACCGTCGGGATGCCGCCGGTCACACGGCGAAACGGACATCCCGCCCAGGCCGACACGGTCGGTGGAACGGTATGGAGGTATCCCGGCACCGGAGACACACATGGCGTTCCACTCAGCGGGGCGGGGCCGGCGCGAGAGCGGACATTCGATCCCAAGCCGAGCCGGCCCGGGGCTGGGGCACCCGGGCTGAATCGGCCGCCGGTAGCCGGGCGAAGCCCGGTGGGGTCCGCGGTTCGCGTACCCCTTGGGGTTACGGGCGTGGAACCCGGCCGGCGGGCGAAGGCCGCGGCCCTGGCGAGCGGCGGCCGACTCACTCCGGTTCGCGGCGCCGGCGGCAACCACGTACTGCCGGACCCCGCGAACCCGTCACGGCTCGAACTTGTAGCCCAGGCCCCGGACCGTGACGATGTAGCGCGGGGCGGACGGCTCCGGCTCGACCTTGGAGCGCAGCCGCTTCACGTGCACGTCCAGCGTCTTGGTGTCGCCCACGTAGTCGGCGCCCCAGACCCGGTCGATGAGCTGCCCGCGGGTGAGCACCCGGCCGGCGTTGCGGAGCAGCAGCTCCAGCAGCTCGAACTCCTTGAGCGGGAGCTGCACGGCGCCGCCGTCGACGGTCACCACGTGCCGCTCGATGTCCATCCGGACCGGCCCGGCCGCCAGGGTCGGCCCACCCGACTCGGTCGCGTCGGCGGTCTGCCGGCGCAGGACGGCCCGGATCCGGGCGACCAGCTCACGCGGCGAGTACGGCTTGGTGACGTAGTCGTCGGCCCCGATCTCCAGGCCGACCACCTTGTCGATCTCACTGTCCCGGGCGGTGACCATGATGATCGGCACGTGGGACCGCTGCCGGAGCTGGCGGCAGACCTCGGTGCCCGACATCTCCGGCAGCATCAGGTCGAGCAGCACGATGTCGGCACCGGTCCGGTCGAACTCGGTGAGGGCGGAGGGACCCGTCGCGGCGACGGAGACCTCGAAGCCCTCCTTGCGGAGCATGTAGGACAGGGCGTCGGAGAACGATTCCTCGTCCTCCACCACCAGTACGCGGCTCAACGGGTGTTTCCTTTCCTGTCGGTCAGACCTGCCGGAGCTCGGCCGGGCCGGCCTCGATCTCAGCGGAGGAGAGTGTCGCCTCCAGGTCGTCCGGGGGGCGGGTGGGCAGCCGGAGGGTGAACGTCGACCCCCCACCAAGAGTGCTCGACACATCCACCCGGCCGCCATGGTTGCTGGCGATGTGTTTGACGATGGCCAGACCCAGGCCGGTGCCCCCGGTTGCCCGGGAGCGGGCCTGGTCGGCCCGGTAGAACCGCTCGAAGATCCGGTCGACCTCGTTCGGGGCGATGCCGATGCCCTGGTCGGCGACGGCGATCTCGACGTGCTCCTCGGTGGCCCGGGCGGTCACCCGGACGGTGGTGTCCTCGCCCGAGTAGTTGACGGCGTTCTCCACGAGGTTCGCCACGGCGGTGGCGAGCTGGGTGTCGCTCCCGTACGCGGTGAGCCCGCGCTGCCCGTCCACGACGATCTCCACGTGCCGGGCGCTGGCCGCCGTGCGGGTCCGGTCGATCACCTCGGCGATCACGCAGTCCAGCGAGACGGGCTCGGGGGCGGGCTGCGGCTCGGCGCCCTGGAGCCGGGTCAGCTCCAGCAACTCCTGCACCAGCCGGCCGAGCCGGGTCGACTCGTGCTGGATCCGCTCGGCGAACCGCCGGGCGGCGACCATGTCCTCGGACAGCTCGGCCGGCCCGTCGCCCGCCGGTTCGGTGGCGTCCACCAGCGCCTCGGCGAGCAGTTGGAGGGCGCCGATCGGGGTCTTCAGCTCGTGGCTCACGTTGGCCACGAAGTCGCGCCGTACCCGGGCCAGCCGGTGCGACTCGGTGACATCTGCCGCCTCGATCGAGATGTAGCCGGCGCCCAGCCCCATGGCGCGCAGGTGCACGCCGAGCGGGTTGTCGCCCGCGCTGTCGCGACCGCGGGGCAGGTCCAGCTCGATCTCACGGCGCACGCCCGTGCGGCGGACCTGCCCGGCGAGGGTACGGATCAGGGGGTGCGCGGCGATGGAGCCGGGTGTCGCCCCGGTGCGGAGCAGGCCCATCGCCCGAGCGGCGGGGTTCACCAGCACCGGCATGTCGTCCGCGTCGAGCACCACCACGCCGGCGCGCAGGGCGTCGACGGTCTTGCGGCCGAGCCCGGAGAGCCCGCCCTGCTGGTCGTCGGGAATCGCGAGCCTCCCTGAACTGCGGCGGGAGGTCCTGCCTCCCGGCGACGCCGACCGGCGTCGCCATTCCTGAACGGGTCCGGACAGCAGCAGGCCGGCGACCAGTCCGGTCACCAGCGCCACGGCCACCGCGACCGCCACCGCCCATTCCACTCGGCGATCGTAGGGTCATTGTTAACCCGGCGATCGGGCAGAACGGGACGAATCACTCTCACTTTCGGGAATGTTCACTCGCGGGTCCCGCGTCGTTCACCCGCGTTCATCTTGACGCCGGTTCCCCGGGCCTACCGTGGGTCGCGCACCTGCTCACGCCGTATCCGGCCATCCGGTCGGTGCGGCGAACACCGACCCCCCAGGAAGTGACGATGCGCGACGAGTTCCGGGCCGACCTGCAGATTGTCAGCCAGCTGCTGGTGGACATGGCCGAGGGGGTGCGGGCGGCCATGCGGCAGGCCACCCGGGGCCTGCTCACCGCGGACCGCTCGGCGTCCGAGACGGTGATCGCGCGGGACGCCGAGATCGACGAGCTGTACCGGCACGTGGAGGAGCGGGTCTGCGACCTGCTGGCCCGGCAGGCGCCGGTCGCCTCCGACCTGCGCGCCATGATCACCGCCCTGCACGTGGCCGCCGACCTCGAGCGGATGGGCGACCTCGCCGACCACGTCGCCAAGACGGCGCTGCGCCGGCACCCGTCACCGGCGGTGCCCGCCGAGCTGCGCCCGGTCTTCACCGACATGGCGGCCATCGCCGACCGGATGGCCGAGAAGATCGCCTCGGTGCTGGCGAAGCCCGACGCCGACCTGGCCGCCGAGCTGGACCGCGACGACGACACCATGGACGACCTGCACAAGAGCCTCTTCGGCGTGCTGCTCGGCGACGACTGGCCGTACGGGGTGGAGACCGCGATCGACGCGACCCTGCTGGGCCGCTTCTACGAGCGCTTCGCCGACCACGCGGTGAACGCCGGCGAGCACGTGGTCTACCTGATCACCGGCGAGACCACGCCCTCGGCGGGCTGAGCCGGACACGACGAAGGCCCCCGGTCACCCGGGGGCCTTCGTCGTCGGGTCAGCGGCCCTGGTTGGCGACCGCGGCGGCGGCTTCCTTGGCCGCGTCCGGGTCCAGGTAGGTCCCGCCGAGGACCTGCGGGCGCAGGTTCGGGTCCAGGTCGTAGCGCAGCGGGATGCCGGTGGGGATGTTCAGCTTGGCGATCGCCTCGTCGGAGATCTCGTCGAGGTGCTTGACCAGGGCGCGCAGCGAGTTGCCGTGCGCCGCCACCAGCACGGTCCGGCCGGCCAGGATGTCCGGCACGATCGAGTCGTACCAGTAGGGCAGCATCCGGTCGACGACGTCCTTGAGGCACTCCGTGCGCGGCATCAGCTCGGTGGGCAGCAGCGCGTAGCGGGGGTCGCCGACCTGCGACCACTCGTCGGCGTCGTCGATGGGCGGCGGCGGGGTGTCGTAGGACCGGCGCCAGAGCATGAACTGCTCCTCGCCGTACTCGTCCAGGGTCTGCTTCTTGTTCTTGCCCTGCAGGGCGCCGTAGTGGCGCTCGTTGAGCCGCCACGACCGGCGCACCGCGATCCAGTGCCGGTCCGCGGCGTTCAGCGCCAGCTCGGCGGTGCGGATCGCACGGCGCATGACGCTCGTGTGCACCACGTCGGGCAGCAGGTTGTGCTCGCGGAGCAGCTCACCGCCGCGCCGCGCCTCGGTCTCGCCCTTGGCCGTCAGGTCGACGTCGACCCAGCCGGTGAAGAGGTTCTTGGCGTTCCAGTCGCTCTCGCCGTGCCGCAGCAGGACCAGCGTCCCGACGGTGGGCCCCTCGCTCGCAGTCATGCGGATCATCCTGCCGTACCGCGTCGGCGGACACGCGGGGACGGGTCGTGACGACCGCCACGTGGAAAAGCTGATGACCGGCGTTCCGGGGCGGCACTAGGTTGTAAGGCACAGAGGATAGCTCGGTCATTACCAATCGGGGGCGCGGGGATGCGGACGGTGCGGGGCTGGTTCCGGGACACGACAGGCGGGCTGCCGAGGACCTTCTGGTACCTCTGGACCGGCACCCTCATCAACCGGCTCGGCTCGTTCGTCCTGGTCTTCCTGGCCATCTACCTCACCCAGGAGCGCGACTTCTCGGCCTCGCAGGCCGGCCTGGTCATCGGGCTGTGGGGCGTCGGCGGCGCGGTCGGCACCACGATCGGCGGCACCCTGACCGACCGGTGGGGACGCCGGCCCACCCTGCTCACGGCGCATCTCGGCGCGGCCACCATGATGGTGGCGCTCGGCCTGGCCCGGCCGCTCTGGGCGGTGGCGCTGGGTGCGCTGCTGCTCGGCACCTTCGCCGAGGCCGCCCGTCCCGCGTTCGGCGCCATGATGGTCGACGTGGTGCCGGAGAAGGACCGGCTGCGCGCCTTCTCGCTGAACTACTGGGCGATCAACCTGGGCTTCGCCTGCGCCGCGGTGCTGGCCGGCGTCGCCGCCCAGTCCGGCTACCTGCTGCTCTTCCTGGTCGACGCGGCGACCACGCTGGTCACCGCACTGATCATCTTCACCCGGGTCGGTGAGACCCGGTCGGCGCACGCCGGCTCGGTGAGCAAGGGTGCGGCCGCCCCCGCGGGCGCCCTGCGGACCATCCTCGGCGACCGGGTCTTCCTGGGCTTCGTGGCCCTCAACCTGTTCGGCGCGCTGGTCTTCCTCCAGCACATCTCGATGCTGCCGATCGCCATGGGCGACTCCGGGCTGAGCCCCGCGACCTACGGCTCGGTGATCGCGCTCAACGGCGTGCTGATCGTGGTCGGCCAGCTCTTCGTGCCCAAGCTCATCAGGGGGCGGAGCCGCTCGCACGTGCTGGCGCTCGCCGCGCTGGTCATGGGCGCCGGGTTCGGGCTCACCGCGTTGGCCGACACCGCCTGGCTCTACGGCCTGACCGTGCTGATCTGGACGGTCGGCGAGATGCTCAACTCGCCGTCCAACGCGACCCTCATCGCCGAGCTGTCGCCCGCCGCGCTGCGCGGCCGCTACCAGGGGGCCTTCTCACTCTCCTGGCAGCTCGCCGGCGCGACCGCGCCGGTCCTCGGCGGCCTGCTCCGGGAGCACGCCGGCAACACCGCGCTCTGGCTGGGCTGCGCCGTGGTCGGCGCCGTGATGGCGGTGGCCCACCTGATCTCCGGCCCGGCCCGGGAGCGGCGCGCGACCCGGCTCCGCGGCGCGGGCGCCCTGGTCACGCCGGTCACCGTGGTCCGGACCCCGGTGCCGGAGGCGGCCGAGGCCGCGGCCACCGCGCCCGCCGAACCGGTCCGCGCCGGCTCCTGAGGTACGCCATCCGGCGGTCGTGACCAGCGCCACCAGGCGAACGCCGGGACGGGCCACTACGGTCAGCAGGGCGGATCGGTTAACAAACTTTCCCAGGAGGACGGGTGCGCGGCCTGCGGCGCTGGTGGGACGACACGGCCGGCGGGCTCCCCGCCACCTTCTGGTACCTCTGGTCCGGGCTGCTCATCAACCGGGCCGGCGCCTTCGCCATGCTGTTCCTGTCGCTCTACCTGACGGCCGCGCGGGGCGCCTCGGCGTCGCTCGCCGGCCTGGTGGTCGGGGCGTACGGGGCCGGCGGCGCGGCCGGCACGCTGCTCGGCGGGGTGCTGGCCGACCGGTGGGGCCGGCGGTCCACCCTGCTCGCCGCCCACCTGGGCGCGGCCGGACTCATGGTGGCGCTGGCGTTCAGCCGGCACCTGGCCGTCATCGCCGTGCTGGCCGCGCTCGTCGGGGTGGTGCACTCGATGCCCAGCCCGGCGTTCGTGGCCGCCATCGTGGACGTGGTGCCGGAGGCCCGCCGCTCCCGCGCGTTCAACCTCCAGTTCTGGGCGTTCAACCTGGGGATGGCGGTGGCCTCGCTGCTGGCCGGGGTGCTCGCCGAGGCGAGCTTCCTGGCGCTGTTCCTGGTCGACGCCGCGGCGACGCTGGCGGCCGCCGTGGTCATCGCGCTGAAGGTCCCGGAGACCCTCACCCGCCGCCCGGCGGTCACCGTGCGCGCGGTGGCGGGCCGGCGGCCCGGGCTGCACACCGCGCTGACCGACCGCACCTTCCTGACCTTCGTCGGGCTGACCTTTTTGCTGGCCGTGCTCACCATGCAGACCTCAACGATCATGCCGCTCGCGATGCGGGCCGACGGCCTGAGCCCCTCGGCGTACGGGCTGGTGGTGGCGCTCGGCGGCGCGCTGATCGTGGTCGGGCAGCTCTTCGTGCCCCGGCTCATCGAGCCCTTCCGGAAGTCGACCGTCCTGGCGGTCTCCACCGGGCTCATGGCGCTCGGCTTCGGGGCGCTGACCGTCGCCGACGGACTGCCGCTCTACCTGGGCGCGGCGGTGGTGTGGACGGTCGGCCAGATGCTCGCCGCGCCGCCGAACGCGCAGATCAACGCGGATCTCGCGCCGCCCGAGCTGCGCGCCCGCTACCAGTCGGTGTTCTACCTGACCTTCCCGGCCGCGTCCTTCGTGGCGCCGGCGCTGGGCGGGCTCAGCCTCCAGCATCTGAATGAGCGACACTGGCTGGTGGTGGGCGCCCTGGGCCTGGTCGCGGCGGCCGGTCATCTGCTGGCGGGGCCGCCCCGGGAACGCCGGGTCGCCGCGCTGCGGGCGGCGGCGGAACGGTCGAAGACGGTGCCGGCGGGGCGCTGACCCTCCCCGGAAACGGCTCGAGCGCCCACCACGACCCCCGTCGTGATGGGCGCTCGCACCGTACGCCCGGCGGCGGCGGGCGACCCTCACCCCCGTAAGCGTCGCCCGCTCGCGCCGCCGGTTCCACGGATGGCACCGTCCCCCAACGGTGTGCTCCATCCGATCCTCGCACCTCGCTTGCGCGGATCTGATCGATCCGCCGCTCCCCCGAACGATTCCAAGCGTGGCGCGGTGCAATAAAGTTAGTTCGCCCGGATTCCGGATTCAACCCGGATCGCTGTCTTACCCGTCACAGCATCCGTGTCGGAAACCCGGCTGTCCCTGCTCCGGTCTCTTCCCTGGCCAACAAGCGAATCCCCGTCGGCCATTCCCCTAAACCTCAGCCGTCCTCGCGATTCGGGTTCTCGGTCCGGAAGAAGTTGCTCTGCCGGCCGTCCCGCATCTGCTCCTGGTAGATCAGGTTCAGGCCGCGCAGGTCGAACGTCCGGAACCAGTCGTCCCAGCTCACCTCACGGATTCGGCTGCTCTCCCGGTATCCGGGGATGTTGAACGTCAGCACGCCGGGTCGGTCGCCGCGCTCGGTGCCGGCGATCGTGGCCGGCTTGGCGTTGCGGGCCCGGGCCCAACGCTGGATGACCTCGTGGTTGGTCGTCACCAGGCTCCGCCCCGGACGCTCGGGACGATCGTCCAGGGACATGATCTGCTGGGACGAACTCACCGACCGGGACGCCGACCGCCCGCTCCGGATCCGGGTGGTCGTTGCGGCCGTACCCCGTGCCCGGGCCGGCCCGGCCGCGGCGGGCGCCTTCTTCGCGGGCGCCGCCTTGGCAGCCGTCTTCCTCGCCGGGGCCGCCTTCGCGCGGGCGCCCGCCGCCTTCCTCGCGGGCGCCGCCTTGGCGCGGGTGCCCGCCGCCTTCTTCGCGGGCGCCGCCTTCGCGCGGGCGCCGGTGGCCTTCGCGGCCGGTGCGGCCTTGGCCCGCGACGGCGCGGTCCGGCGCGCCGCGGTCGTCTTCTTGGCCGCGGCCGTCTTCTTCGTCGCGGACGGCCGGCCCGCCGGGCCGGTGCTCTTCCGGGCCGCCCCGCCCTGTTCGGACCGCAGCGTCCGGACCATGGTCTTCACCAGGTCCGGCTTGCGCATGGCGGAGATCCCGGAGACCCCGCGCCGGCGCAGCTGGCCCCGGATGTCGTCGACCCTCATCCGGGAGATCTCGGATTCGTTGATGCCCGGGGTGTTCGGAGTCTGGTTGCCGGGCTTGCGTTTGGTCGCAGTCGTGCCGCGACTTGAGCTGTTCCGCTGAGCCATGGGACACGCTCCTCGACAGTCCGTCCTCGGCACGCGGTGGGTCCCAAGTGCCGCACCGCGCGGTGCGGCATACCCGTCAGGACGGGTCCGAACCTCCGGCGGCCGAGCCGGCCGGGGCCGAGGGCTCGAAGAGGTGGGCGAACGCGGCCAGATTGGCCGTCGACTCGCCCCGCTTGACCCGCCACTCCCACTCCCGGCGGATGGCGGTGCCGAAGCCGATCTCCAGCATGCTGTCGAAGGACTCGTCGGCGTAGGTCAGCACCGCCCCGAGCAGGCGGTCCAGCTCGTCCTCGTCGACCCCGGACAGGTTGACCCGCCCGGTCAGGTAGACGTCGCCGACCGCGTCGATGGAGAAGGACACCGCGTACATCCGGGCGTTGCGCTGGAGCAGCCAGGCCCACAGCTCCTCGCGGCGCTCGTCGGGCTGGCGCATCACGAACGCCTCGACCCGCAGCGCGTGCTCGCCGACGATGAGGTTGCAGATCGTCTTGAGCTTGTGGGTGCCCGGCAGGGTGACCGCGTACGACGTCTCGCCGGTGGACTCCCACTCCAGCTCGCGCTCGGCGCAGACGGCCTCGATCAGCGCGGCGACCTCACTCCTGCGGCTCATCGCACCCACTCTACGGCCGAGCACCGGAGGCCGCCGGGCCGGCGGCGCTCACCAGGAACAGGTGAGGGCGGGGTCGCCGAGCCGGCCGGCCAGCCGGACCCGGTGCTCGGCGATCGCCTCGCCGTAGACGGCGAGCAGGCTGGAAGCCGTGCGATTCCAGGAGAAGTCGCGGGCGTGCCGTTGGGCGCCCCGGGCCAGGGTGGCCCGGCGCAGCCGATCGGGCAGCAGGCGGGCCAGCGTACGGGCCCAGTCGACCGGATCGTGGCCGTCGATGAGGACGCCGCTGACGCCGTCCCGGACGGCGGTGACCAGCCCGCCCACGGCGGCGGCCAGCACCGGCGTGCCGCAGGCCTGGGCCTCCAGCGCGACCAGCCCGAACGACTCGTTGTGCGAGGGCACCGCGACCAGGTCGGCCGCGCGGTAGAGGGCGGGCAGGTCGTCGCCGGTCTGCGGCGGGAGGAACCGCACCCGGTCGGCCACGCCGAGCGAGCCGGCAAGCTCGATGAGGGCGGTGGGCCGGTCCAGCCCGGTGCCGCTCGGGCCGCCGCAGATCACCACGGTCACCTCGTCGGCGAGGGCGGGTTCCCGCTCGCGCAGCGCGGCGACCGCCCGGATCAGCACGTCGGGGGCCTTGAGCGGCTGGATCCGGCCGACGAAGGCCACCACGTAGCCGCCGGTCGGCAGGCCGAGGCGGCGGCGGGCCGCCAGCATGGCCGCGTCCCGGTCGCCGGGGGCCGGGCGGAAGCGGTCCAGGTCCACGCCGGGCTCCACCACGGCCACCCGGGCCGGCTCGGCGTCGTACCGGTCGATGAGGTCGCGGGCCTCGACCCGGGTGTTGGCGACCAGCCGGTCGGACTCGGCGACCACCTGCTCCTCGCCGATGACGCGGGCCTTGGGCTCGGGCCGGTCCCCGGCGGCGAGCTGGGCGTTCTTGACCTTGGCCAGGGTGTGCGCCGTGTGCACCAGCGGCACGCCCCAGCGCTCCTTGGCCAGCCAGCCCACCTGACCGGAGAGCCAGTAGTGCGAGTGGATCAGGTCGTAGTGGCCCGGCGGGCGGGCCGCCTCGGCGCGCAGGACCCCGGCCGTGAAGGCGCAGAGCTGGCCGGGCAACTCCTCCTTGGTGAGCCCCTCCAGGGGCCCGGCCATGACGTGCCGGACGCTCACCCCGGGCGCCATCTCGACCACCGGCGGCAGGTCGCCGGAGGTGGCCCGGGTGAAGATCTCCACCTCGACGTCGGCCTCGGCCAGCCGCCGGGCGACCTCCAGGATGTAGACGTTCATGCCGCCGGCGTCGCCCGTGCCGGGCTGGTGCAGCGGCGAGGTGTGCACGGAGAGGGTGGCGATGCGGCGCGGCCGGGGCCACGGCAGGGCACCTCGCTGACGACCGACACCGGTGTGCAAATCCGCCACGTCCGCTCCCTCTGTCACGGTTGATGCCGTCCCGCACGACCGGCGCTTCTCGGTCAACCTCCGCGCCGGATGTCATCTTCCCCATCGGGCTTCGGAAATGCGCCGCGGCGGGTCCCCGGCGTGACGGACCTCATCACCGCGCCGAGCGGGGCGGCGGGTGAGAATGACCGGATGACCTCAGTCGCCATCGTCACCGGGGCGTCCAGCGGGATCGGCGCGGCCACCGCCCGCCGGCTGGCCGCCGAAGGTTTCCACGTGCTCGCCGCCGCGCGGCGTACCGACCGGCTGGCCGGCCTGGTCGCCGAGATCGAGGCGGCCGGCGGCGCGGCCACCGCGGTGGAGTGCGACGTGACCTCCGACGGGTCGGTCGCCGGTCTCGCCGCCGCGGCCGCCGCCGCGCCCGGCCCGGTCACCCTGCTGGTGAACAACGCCGGTGGGGCGCGCGGCCTCGACCCGGTGGAGTCCGCCGACGTCGGCGACTGGCAGTGGATGTACGACGTCAACGTGCTCGGCACGCTCCGGGTCACCAAGGCGCTGCTGCCCGCGCTGGAGTCCTCCGGCGCCGGCACGGTCGTGATCGTCAGCTCCACCGCCGGGCACGTCGTCTACGAGGGCGGCGGCGGTTACACGGCGGCCAAGCACGCGCAGACGGCGATGGCCGGCACGCTGCGGCTGGAGCTGTGCGGCCGGCCGGTCCGGGTGATCGAGATCGACCCGGGCATGGTGAAGACCGAGGAGTTCGGCCTGGTCCGCTTCGGCGGCGACGCCGACCGGGCCGCCGCCGTCTACGCGGGGGTGGCCGAACCGCTGGTCGCCGAGGACGTGGCCGACTGCGTCGCCTGGTGCGCCACCCGCCCGCACCACGTCAACATCGACCAGCTCGTGGTCCGCCCGCTGGCGCAGGCCGCGCAGCACAAGGTGCACCGGACCTCCTGATGGTCCGGCCGCTCGGGGTCGTCACCCGGGGCACGACGAATCCGAACCGGCTCCGGCGGGTCGACAACTGGATCGCCGCGGCCTGCGGCGACGCGCTGCGCGCCGCCGCCGACCCCCTCGTGGTCGACCTGGGCTACGGCGCCACCCCGGTGACCGCCGTCGAGCTGCGGGCCCGGCTCGCCGCCGCCGTCCGCGCCGACGTCCGGGTGGTCGGGCTGGAGATCGATCCGGTACGCGTGGCCGCCGCCCAGCCGGCCGCCGACCCGCCCGGGCTCACCTTCGCCCGGGGCGGCTTCGAGCTGGCCGGGCTGCGTCCCGCCCTGGTGCGCGCGTTCAACGTGCTGCGCCAGTACGACGAGGGCGAGGTGGCCGACGCCTGGCGTACGGTCACCGGTCGGCTCGCCCCGGGCGGGCTGCTGGTCGAGGGCACCTGCGACGAGCTGGGGCGGCTCGGCGCCTGGGTGCTGCTCGACGCCACCGGCCCGCGCACGCTGACCCTGGCCGCGAAGCTCACCACCCTGGAGAGCCCGGCCCAGCTCGCCGAGCGGCTGCCCAAGGCGCTCATCCACCGCAACATCCCCGGCGAACCGATCCACGACCTGCTCCAGGCCCTGGAGAGCGCCTGGCACGCCACCGCCGGCTACGCCCCCTTCGGTCCCCGCGACCGCTGGACGAGGACGGTGGCCGCCGTGAAGGCGGCCGGTTGGCCCGTCCTGGACCGCCCCCGCCGCTGGCGCCTGGGCGAACTGACCCTCCCCTGGCCGGCGATCGCCCCCGCGGGCTAGATGGCGCAGTTGATCAGGACGGGTTCGGGGTGCAGGGTTACTCCGAGGCGGGTCTGCACGCCGTCGCGGATTTCCCGGGCCAGGGCGATCAGGGACGCCGTGCTTGCCGCGCCGGTGCGGTTCGTCAGGGCCAGGGTGTGCTTGGTGGAGATGGCGACGCCCTCGGGGCCGGTGTGGCCCCTGCCGAAGCCGGCCTTGTCGATCAGCCAGGCCGCGCTCACCTTGACCATGTCCCCCGGGCACGGCCAGGACGGCGGCTCGCCCAGGTCGGCGGCGCGCTCCCGGAGCCGCTCGTACGCCTCCGGCTCCAGCACGGGGTTGGTGAAGAACGAGCCCACCGACCAGGTGTCCGGGTCCTGCGGGTCGAGCACCATGCCCTTGCCGGCGCGCAGCCGCCGCACGGTGGCCCGGGCGTCCGCCAGCGGCACCCGGTCGCCCACCTCGACGCCGAGCGCGCGGGCCAGCTCGGCGTAGCGCACCGGGCCGGACAGCGGCGAGCGGGTGAGCCGGAAGTCGACCGAGAGCACCACCCAGCGGTCGCTGTACTTGAAGATGCTGCCCCGGTAGGCGAACCCGCAGTCCGCCGCCGGGATGCGGACCACAACGCGCCGGGTGCGGTCGTACGCCTCCACGGCGGTGATCGTCTCGGCCACCTCCTGGCCGTACGCGCCGACGTTCTGGATCGGGGTGGCGCCGGCCGAGCCGGGGATGCCGGAGAGGCACTCCAGCCCCGACCAGCCGCGCTCGACGGTGGCGGCGACCAGGTCGTCCCAGGGCTCGCCGGCCTCGACGCGTACGGTGACCGTGTCGGTGTCCTCGGCGACCACCTGGAAGCCCCGGGAGCGGATGAGCACGACGGCGCCCGGGAAGCCCTGGTCGCCGATCACCACGTTGCTGCCGCCGGCCAGCAGCAGGACGGCCTGCTCCCGGGCCTCCGCCTCCTGGACCTTCCGGACGATCTCGTCGGCGCTGGTGGCGACCTCCAGCCGCCCGGCGGGGCCGCCGAGGCGCAGCGTGGTGTAGCGCGCCAGGGTGGCCGGGTCGGTCGGGGCGGCTCCGGTCGTCGGTTCGGCGTAGACGTCTGACACGCCTCTCACCCTAGGCTGAGGGGTAGCCGCGGCACCCACTGGTGGCCCGGTCACCCCCGGGAGGATTGCGATGAGCAGACTGCACGGCACGAAGGACTTCTGGATCGGCGCGTTGCGGACGGAGGGTCCCGCCTTCGCCGCCGCCGTCGCGGAGGCGCCCCCCGACACTCCGGTGCTGTCCTGTCCCGGCTGGACGGTCTCCGACCTCGCCCATCACCTCACCAGGATGTACGTCTGGGCCCGCACGGTGTTGACCGCCGGGACGACCAGCCGTCCGGAGCGGCACGACCCGGAGCCGCCGGCCGGCCTCACGCCGGCTCAGTGGTACGGCCAGGAGTACGAGCGGCTGCTGGCGCTCTTCGAGACGCTGGACCCGGAGGCGCCGGCGTGGAACTTCGCCCCGCAGCCGAAGAAGGCGGCCTTCTGGCCGCGCCGGGCGGCGCACGAGACCGCGGTGCACCGCTGGGACGCCCAGCTCGCGATCGGCGCGGGTGAGCCGATCGAGGCGAAGCTCGCGGCCGACGGGGTGAGCGAGGTGCTGGACACCTGGCTGCCGGCGGGCCGGCGGGTCCAGCCCGGCCAGTGGCACGGGGTGGTCCAGCTGACCGCGACCGACGCCGCCCAGGAGTGGTACCTGCGGCTGCGCGGCGAGGGGATGGCCCTGCTGGACACCGCGACGATCCTCGACCACGACGAGCACCACGCCCGGGCGCAGATCACCGGCACCGCCAGTGACCTGCTGCTGGCGGTGATGGGCCGGATCAGTTTCGACGCCCTCGGGGTGGCGGGCGACCGCCGCCTGCTCGACGGGCTGCGGGTGGGCTGACCCCGCCGGGGGGTCGTGCGGCATCGGGCGGAGAGCGGCGTTTCCCACCGGAGCGCCACTCTCCGCCTTTTTCCGGACGCTCTGAGAGCGCTCTCTTGACACGGTCCGGGGCAGCCACCACCCTGTCGTGAGAGCGCTCTCTGAGTACCGGAACCGCCCGCCACCACCCGATACACCTAGAGGGGTCAGATAAGAGATGGTCACCTTCACGCGCCGCCGCCTGGCCGCGGTGGCCCTGGTCGCCACCACCGCGCTGCTGGGCGCCACCGCCTGCGGAGGCGGTGACGACGAGGCCGCCGCCGGTGGCCCGGTCACGCTCACCGTCGATGTCTTCGGCCAGTTCGGCTACGCGGAGCTCTACAAGGAGTACATGGCCAGCCACCCCGACGTGAAGATCGTCGAGCGGGGCACCGGCAGCAACCTGGACGAGTACTCGCCGAAGCTCACCCAGTGGCTCGCCGCGGGCAAGGGCGCGGGCGACATCGTCGCCATCGAGGAGGGCCTGCTCGTCGAGTACAAAGCCAACCCGCAGAACTTCGTCAACCTGCTCGACCACGGCGCCGCCGACCTGAAGGGCAACTTCCTCGACTGGAAGTGGAACCAGGGGCTCACCGCCGACGGCAAGCAGCTCATCGGCCTCGGCACCGACGTCGGCGGCATGGCCATGTGCTACCGCAAGGACCTGTTCGCCAAGGCCGGCCTGCCCACCGACCGCGAGGCCGTCTCGAAGCTCTGGCCCACCTGGCCGGACTACATCAAGGTCGGCGAGCAGTTCAAGGCGAAGAACACCGGCGCCGCGTTCCTCGACGCGGCGACCAACACGTTCAACACCATCCTGCTCCAGACCGCCGGCAACACCACCGGCTACAGCTACTACGACACCGGCGACAAGCTGGTCGTCGACAGCAACCCGGCGGTCCGGCAGGCGTACGACACCACCATGGACATCATCGACTCCGGCCTGTCCGGCCGGTACGGGTCGTGGTCGGAGGAGTGGGTGTCCGCGTTCAAGCAGTCGAAGTTCGCGACCATCGCCTGCCCGGCGTGGATGACCGGCGTCATCGAGGGCAACGCGGGGCCGGGCGCCAAGGGCAAGTGGGACATCGCCCAGGTCCCCGGCAACGGCGGCAACTGGGGCGGCTCCTTCCTGGCGGTGCCGAAGCAGGGCAAGCACCAGGCCGCGGCGATCGAGCTGGCGAAGTTCCTGACCAGCGCCAAGGGCCAGCTCGGCGCGTTCAAGGCCAAGGGCCCGCTGCCCTCCTCACCGCAGGCGCTGGCGGACCCGGCCATCGTCGACTCGACGAACGCGTACTTCTCGACGGCACCGGTCGGCAGGATCTTCGCCGAGGGCGCCAAGAACCTGAAGCCGGTCTACATGGGCCCGAAGAACCAGGCCGTCCGCACCGAGGTGGAGAACGCCGTCCGCTCGGTGGAGCTGGGCAAGCGCAGCCCGGAGCAGGGCTGGAACGACGCGGTCGGAAACGCCGAGAAGGCCGCTGCCAAGTAACCCGAGCCAGGCGTGCGGGCGGTCCCCGGTCGACGGGTGCCGCCCGCACGGCGGAAAGGAGTCCCGGGCCATGGCAGTCCAGCTCGACGCCCGCCCGCCGGTCGCACCGACGCCCGGCACCACCCGCCCCTCCCGAAGCGTCCGGCTCAGCCGGTTCGACACGAGGTACTCGCCCTACCTGTACATCGCCCCGTTCTTCCTGCTCTTCGGGGTCTTCGGGATCTACCCGCTGGCCTACACCTTCTGGGTCTCGCTGCACGACTGGGACCTGCTCGGCGCCGACCACCCGTTCGTCGGGCTCGACAACTACAGCGAGTTGCTGGCCGACCCGGACTTCTGGCACTCGGTGGTCAACACCCTGGGCATCTTCGTCATCTCCACGGTCCCGCAGCTGCTGCTCGCGCTCTGGCTGGCCAACCTGCTCAACCGGCAGCTCCGGGCCCGGACCACCTGGCGGATGGCGGTGCTCATCCCCAACGTCACCTCGACGGCCGCGGTGGCGATCGTCTTCGCGGTGCTCTTCGGCCGCGACTTCGGCATGATCAACTGGTTGCTCGACCACGTCGGCGTCGACGCGATCGACTGGAAGGCCAACCGGCTCGCCTCCTGGGTGGCCATCTCCGCCATGGTCGACTGGCGGTGGACCGGCTACAACGCGCTGATCTTCCTGGCCGCCATGCAGGCCATCCCGCGCGACCTCTACGAGTCCGCGGCCATCGACGGCGCCGGCCGCGCCCGGCAGTTCTGGTCGATCACCGTGCCACTGCTCAAGCCGACGATCATCTTCGCGGTCATCATCTCCACCATCGGCGGCCTCCAGCTCTTCACCGAGCCCCGCCTGTTCAACTCGGGCACCAACGCGATCCGCGGCGGGCCGCAGCGCGAGTCGCAGACCGTGACCATGTACATGTTCGAGAACGCCTTCGCGCCGCACTACAACTTCGGCTACGGCTCCGCAATCGCCTGGCTGCTCTTCGCGCTCATCGCGGTGGTCGCGGCCGTCAACGTCCTGCTCCTCCGCCGCCTCGGCGGCGGCGCGCGCAAGGAGGACCCCCGATGACCCGCCTCTGGTCGGCCGGCCGGCTCACCTACCTGGCGCTGGCCGTCACGGCCCTGATGTCGATCTTCCCGATCTACTGGATGTTCGTGGTGGCCAGCCGGACCAGCGACGCCATGGGCCAGGTCCCGCCGCCGCTCACCCCGGGCGGCAACCTCGGCGCCAACATCGCCCGGCTGTTCACCAACACCGACGCGTACTTCCTCACCGGGCTGGTCAACTCGGCGATCGTGGCCGGCACGGTGACCATCTCCGTGGTCTTCTTCTCCACCCTGGCCGGGTTCGCCTTCGCCAAGCTGCGCTTCCGCGGGCGCAACGCGCTGCTGCTGGTCATCGTGGCCACCATGATGGTGCCCACCCAGCTCGGCGTGATCCCGCTCTACCTGTTGATGACGAAGCTGAACTGGAACGACCGGCTGCCGGCGGTCATCGTGCCCGCGCTGGTCACCGGGTTCGGCGTGTTCATGATGCGCCAGTACGCCGGCCAGGCCGTCAGCACCGAGCTGATCGAGGCCGCGCGGATGGACGGCTGCAACACCGCGCGGATCTACTGGAACGTGGTGCTGCCCGCGCTGCGCCCGGCCGCCGCCGTGCTGGGCCTGCTCACCTTCATGACCACCTGGAACGACTTCCTGTGGCCGTACGCCGTGCTCAACGACCCGGAGAACCCGACCGTGCAGCTGTCGCTGCGCGCCCTGTCCGACGGCTACTACCAGGACATGTCGCAGGTGTTCACCGGGACGGCCATCGCCACCCTCCCCCTGCTGCTGGTGTTCGTCGCGTTCGGGCGGCAGATCATCGGCGGCATCATGGAAGGCGCGGTGAAGGCGTGACGGAACTCCGGTTCCCCGAGGGCTTCGTCTGGGGGGCGGCCACCGCCGCGTACCAGATCGAGGGCGCCGCCCGGGAGGACGGCCGCGGCGAGTCCATCTGGGACACCTTCAGCCGTACGCCGGGCCGGGTGTTCCAGGGGCACACCGGCGACGTGGCCTGCGACCACTACCACCGGTACGCCGAGGACGTCGCGCTGATGGCGGACCTGGGGCTGCGGGCGTACCGCTTCTCGGTCGCCTGGCCCCGGATCCGGCCCGACGGCACCGGCCCGGTCGACCCGCGCGGCCTGGACTTCTACGACCGGCTGGTGGACGCCCTGCTGGCCCGGGGCATCGACCCGTTCGTCACGCTCTACCACTGGGACCTGCCGCAGGCGCTGGAGGACCGGGGCGGCTGGACCGTCCGGGAGACCGCCGAGCACTTCGCCGACCACGCCCTCGCCGTGCACCAGCGCCTCGGCGACCGGGTCCGCACCTGGACCACGCTGAACGAGCCGTGGTGCTCGGCCTACCTCGGCTACGGCAACGGCGTGCACGCGCCGGGCCGGCGGGACGCGGGAGCGACGTTCCGGGCCGTACACCATCTGCTGCTCGGGCACGGCCTGGCGGCCCGGGCGCTGCGGGCGGCCGGCGCGGAGGCCGTCGGGATCACCCTCAACCTGGCCGACGTGCGGCCGGCCGACGGCGGCAGCGCGGCGGACGCCGCCGCCGTGCGGCTGGTCGACGGCCTGCAGAACCGGATCTTCCTGGGCCCGCTGACCGGCGCCGGCTACCCGGACGACGTGCTGGCCCACCTGAGCCGGATCGTCGAACCGGACTTCCTCCGGGACGGGGACGAGAAGCTGATCGCCGCGCCGCTCGACCTGCTGGGGATCAACTACTACTCGCCCACCTACGTGGCCGGCCGGACGGGCGGCGCCGGGAACAGCGCGTACCCGGGCACCGCGGGCAGCGTCGAGTTCCTGCCGCCGGTCGGGCCGCTCACCGACACGGGATGGATGATCGAGCCGGCCGGCCTCACCCGGCTGCTGGAGCGGGTGGCCGCCGACCACCCGGGCCTACCGTTGTTCATCACGGAGAACGGCGGGGCCTTCCCCGACCGGGACATCGACGGGACCGGCCGGGTGACCGACACCGACCGGATCGCCTACCTCGACGGGCACCTGCGCGCGGCGCACGACGCGGTCTCCCGCGGCGTCGACCTGCGCGGTTATCTCGTATGGTCGTTGCTGGACAACTTCGAATGGGCCGAGGGCTACCGGAAGCGGTTCGGGATCGTCCACGTCGACTACCTGACCCAGCGGCGCACACCGAAGGAGAGTGCCCGTTGGTACCAGGAGGTGATCTCCCGGAACGGGCTGTGACGAGGTGGTGGTGACGGGGATGACGACGGCACAGCGACCGACCCTGGAGGCGGTGGCCAGACGGGCCGGGGTGTCCCGGGCGACGGTCTCCCGGGTGGTCAACGGCTCCACCACCGTCGCCGAACCGATCCAGCAGGCGGTCCGCCGGGCCGTCGAGGAACTGGGGTACGTCCCGAACCTCGCCGCCCGCAGCCTGGTCACCCAGCGCACCGACTCGATCGCGCTGGTCCTGCCCGAGGCGGCCACCCGGGTCTTCTCCGACGACCAGGTGTTCCCGGGGATCATCCGCGGCGCGGCCCAGGAACTGGAGGCGGCCGACAAGCAGCTCGTGCTCATGCTGGCGGGCTCGCCGGCCGGGCACGAGCGGGTCGAGCGCTACACCACCGGGCGGCACGTCGACGGGGTGCTGTTCGCCTCCCTGCACGGCGAGGACCCGCTCCCCGGGCGACTGGCCCAGCTCGGCATCCCCGTGGTGTGCAGCGGCCGCCCGCTGGACGGCGCCCAAGTCCCGTACGTCGACGTCGACCACGTGGGCGGGGTCGCCGAGGCGGTCCGCCACCTGATCGCGAACGGTCGGCGGCGGATCGCCACCATCGCGGGGCCGCAGGACATGGTCGCCGGCATCGAGCGGTTGATCGGCTACCGCGAGACGGTCGCCGCCGCCGGCCTGCCGGAGCTGGTGGCGTACGGCGACTTCACCCGGGAGTCCGGCACGGCGGCCATGCGGCAACTGCTCGCCGCCGACCCGGAGCTGGACGCGGTGTTCGCGGCGTCCGACCTCATGGCGCACGCCGCGCTGCGCACCCTGCGGGAAGCCGGCCGGCGGGTGCCGGACGACGTGGCGATGATCGGGTTCGACGACATCGAGACGGCGGCGTACACCGAACCGCCGCTGACCACCGTGAAGCAGCCGATAGTGGAGCTGGGGCGGGCCATGACCCGGCAACTGCTCCGGATCGCCGCGGGCGAGCAGGTCGAGCTGGCGCTGCTGCTCCCCACCGAACTGGTCGTCCGCGACTCGGCGTGACCGGCCGCCCGGTAAACCCGTCGCGGGCGGGTGGGCGGCGGCCATAGGGTCGGCCCGATGACTGAGAACCCGATCCGACCTGCCCGCCCCGAGGACGCACCCGGTGTGGTGGCGCTGCGCGCCGTCGTCCACCCGTACCTGGTGCGCGGCGTCGAGTCGACCCGCCGCATGATCGCCCAGCCGCCGCCCGGTGAGGACTGGGAGGCCTGGGTGGCGGAGGTGGACGGGCAGGTGGTCGGCTGGGTGTCGGCGTACCGGAACAGCCACACCTCGGAGGCGAACGTCGGCGAGGTCTCCACCCTGCACGTCCACCCGGCGCACCGGCTCCGGGGAGTCGGCACGGCCCTCCTGGACGCCGCGCTCGGCCACCTGCGCCACATCGGGGCGAAGCGGCTGCTCACCTGGTCCCAGCCCGAGTCGCTCCCGTTCGCCCGCCGGCACGGCTTCGCGCCCAGTCGCGAGCTGCGCTACTCCGCGCTGGACCTCCGGCCCGCCCCGCCCATGCCCGAGCCGCCGCCCGGCGTGCGGCTGCTGCCGGCCGCCGAGGTGGACCCGCGCCGGATCCACCGGGTGGACGCCGAGGCGTCGGTGGACGAGCCGGGCGACGTCCCCACGGACGCGCTCGGCTACGAGATCTGGCACCACGAGGTCTGGGAGAACGTGGGCTTGGACAAGGGCGCCAGCACGCTGGTCGAGATGGACGGCACGCTGGCCGCCGTCAGCCTGGTCAAGCGGGACGGCGACCGGATGTGGTCGGACTTCACCGGCACCGTCCCGGAGCACCGTGGCCGAGGGCTGGCCCGCCTGGCGAAGCAGGCGGCGCTGCACCGGGCGGCGGCCAACGGGGTACGCACCGCGTACACCTCGAACGACGAGGCGAACGGGCCGATGCTGGCGATCAACACCCGGCTGGGCTACCGGCCGGTGGGCAGCCAGTGGTCCTGCCTGCGCGACCTCGACTAGCGCCCCGCGGCGACCCGGACAGCGGTCGCGTAGGTGTCGGCGCCGAAGAGCACCAGCCGGGCCTCGGTCACGTACGCCGGGGTGGCCGCATGCAGCGCGGCCAGCGCCTGCGCCACCGCGTCCTCGACCGGCCAGCCGTAGATGCCGGCGGAGATCAGCGGGAAGGCGACGCGCGCCGCGCCCAGCCCGTCGGCGACCCGGAGGCTGTTGGCGTAGCAGTCGCGCAGCAGCACCGACCGGTCCTCGCGCGGGGAGAAGACCGGCCCCACGGTGTGCACCACCCAGCGGGCCGGCAGGTGGCCGCCCGTGGTGGCGACCGCCTGGCCGGTGGGCAGGCCGTCCGGGTAGCGGGAGGCGCGCAGTGCCCGGCACTCCTCCAGGATGGCCGGTCCACCCGCGCGGTGGATCGCGCCGTCCACGCCCCCGCCGCCGAGCAGCGACGAGTTGGCCGCGTTGACGATGGCGTCGACCTGCTGCGCGGTGATGTCCCCCTCGATCAGGACCGTCTCCATGTCACCCCTCCTCGACGACGGACTGCCCGAGCGCCCGCCGGGCCAGCAGGGTGGCCCCGGCCACGGCGGCCGGCATGACCAGCACCGCGCCGAGCGGGATCAGGAAGCAGACGAAGACCGCCACCCCGAACCCCAGGGTGGCCGGCCGGTCCGCCCTGAGCAACGACCGCCGCTCCGGCAGTCGCATGCCGCGCCGGTAGAACGGTGCGCCGACCAGCTCCAGGGCGAGGAACCAACCACCCACCAGGGCGCCGACCACCGGGACCACCGTCTGCCCGACCACCGGGATGAAGCCGGCCGCGAACAGGGGTACGCCGACCAGCGCGGAGATGGCCACCAGGCGCAACGAGTCGAGGATGCTGCGCCGCAGCGAGGCCCAGAACGGCACCTCGACCGCGCCGGGCGTACCGCCGAGGCGGTCCTCCACCCGCTCGGAGATCTTCTCGTAGAACGGGTCGCCGACGGCCAGCGTGACCGCCGTGAAGGTGAGCACCCCGAGCAGGCCGGCCAGCCCGACGACGGCCAGCCCGGCCGCCACCCGGATGAGGCTGCGCCAGGTTTCCGACCAGTCGTCCGCGAACGGGGTGACCAGCGCGGCCAGGTCGTCCACGAAGTACAGCAGGGTGGCGAACAGGGCCACGAAGATCGCGCCGGTGATCAGCGCCGGCACGACACCGAGCAGCATGAGGCCGGGGCTGCGGACGTAGAGGCCGAGACCGCGCAGCAGCAGGCCGGCGCCGGCGAGGAAACGGGTGACGGCGCCGGTCACGGGCGCGGCGAGGCGGGGTGCGTCCACGACGGCACAGCCTAGTGGCCACGCACACCCCGCCAGCCTGTTAGGAGGGGGCCCCTGTACTACCGGAGGCGTTAATAGGGGGCCCCTCCTTTCACAATGGGCGGGTGCGCGCGTCCCGGTTGATCTCTTTGGTGCTTCTGCTTCAGGCGCGGGAGGCGATGACCGCGGCCGAGCTGGCCCGCGAGCTGGAGGTCTCCGAGCGCACCGTCTACCGGGACGTGCTGGCGCTCTCCGCCGCCGGGGTGCCGGTCTACGCCGACCGCGGCCGGGCCGGCGGCTACCGCCTGCTCGGCGGCTACCGGACCCGGCTGACCGGGCTGACGCGGGACGAGGCGGAGGCGCTCTTCCTGGCCGGGCTGCCCGGCCCGGCCGGCGACATGGGGCTCGCCGACGCGGTGGCCGGCGCCGAGTTGAAGGTGCTCGCCGCGCTGCCGCCGAGCCTGCGGGACGCGCCCGCCCGCACCGGCCAGCGGTTCCACCTGGACGTGCCGGGCTGGTTCCGGGAGTCCGGCCCGCCGCCGTGGCTGGCCGAGCTGGCCCGGGCGGTCTGGCGGGACCGGCAGGTCGAGCTGCGGTACCGGCGCGGCGAGCGGGAGGTGACCCGGTCGGTCGCACCGTACGGGCTGGTGCTGAAGAACGGCGTCTGGTACCTGGTCGGGCGGGTCGGCGACGGGTGGCGGACGTACCGGGTGGACCGGGTGGTCGGCGTCGAGGTGAGCGACGAGGGCTTCGATCGGGACGAGGGCTTCGACCTCGGGGCGTACTGGCGGGAGCAGGCCGAGGCGTTCCTGCGGGACATCCTCCGGGCCGAGGTCACCGTGCGGCTCAGCCCGGCCGGGCTGCGCGCGTTGCGGCACCTGGTCGACGCCCCGTTCGTCCACGCCGAGGCGGTCGCCGCCGCCGGCCGGCCCGACGGGCAGGGCCGGGTGGTGCTCCGGCTGCCCGTCGAGTCGGTCGAGGTGGCGTACGCCCAGTTGCTGGCGCTCGGCCCCGAGGTGGAGGTGCTCGACCCGCCGGAGCTGCGGGCCCGCTGCGCCGAGGCGGCCCGCCGCGCGGCCGCGCTCTACGCCGGGGAGCCGGACGCCGGTCAGCGGTAGCCGGCGTCGTTCGCCGGCTTGCCGGGCCGGACCACCTCCTCGTAGTAGCGCGCCCAGTGCGGGCGGGTGCCGTCGAGGTCGGTGAAGCCGTACACCTGGGCCAGCCCGCCGCTGTCCACGGACTTCCCGTTCCAGCGGGCCCGGTCCGGGTCGGCGGCCAGCGCGGCCACGGCGCGCCCCACGAAGGCCGGCGTCTCCGACATGACGAAGTGCGGGTCGGTCGCCGCGCCGTCACGCCAGGTCGCCTCGGTGACGCCGAAGTGCTCCAGCATGGCCTCCGAGCGCAGCCAGCCCGGGGTGAGCGCGACCGCCGTGGCGCCGTGCGGCGCCAGCTCGTGCGCCTGGCTGAAGGCGAGCCGGTTCACCGAGACCTTGGCCAGGTCGTAGAAGACCGAGAGCCGGTACTCGGTGTCGTTGTACTCCTTGGTCCCGTCGCCGATCTCGACGACGAGGCCGCCCGGGTTGCGGATCAGCAGCGGCAGGGCGAAGTGGCTGGTGATGATGTGGGTGTCCACGGCCAGCCGGAGGGTGCGGAAGCCGGCGTCCAGGGGTTGCTCCCAGACCGGCTTCTCCCAGGTGATCAGCGGGTCGGCGCCCCAGATGTCGTTGACCAGCACGTCGAGCCGGCCCTGCTCGGCGTCGATCCGCGCGACGAGGCGGCGGACCTGCTCGGGGTCGAGGTGGTCGACGGCGACGGCGATGCCGCGGCCACCCGCCGCGGTCACCCGCTCGGCGGTCTCCTCGATGGTCTCCGGCCGGCCCATCTCCGACCGGCGCTCCCGGGTGGAGCGGCCGGTGGCGTAGACGGTGGCCCCGGCGGCGCCGAGCTGGACGGCGATCTGTCGCCCGGCGCCCCGGGTCGCGCCCGCAACGAGCGCGATCTTCCCTGTCAGCGGTGTCGTCATGGGACCACCGTGGCACCGATACCTGACAGCGGAGGTCCGGATTCGGCGGCGTCACGCGAACCGCCCCGGCCGGCCTCAGTCGACCAGGCGCACCCGCACCCGGCGGTTGGCGCGGCCCTTGCTCTCCACCTTGACCACCTGGACCTTGCCGATCTGGGCCGTGGAGGCGACGTGGGTGCCGCCGTCGGCCTGCACGTCCAGCCCGACGATGTCGACGATCCGCACCTCCTGCTCGTCCGGCGGGATCAGGTTCGACTGGGTGCGGATGATGTCCGGCAGGGCCAGCGCATCGGCCCGGGGCAGCACCCGGACGGCGACCGACCGGTCGGCGGCCACCTCGGCGTTGACCAGGTCCTCGATGCGGGCCTTGAAGTCCGGCGGCACCTCGGGGAGGTTGAAGTCCATCCGGGCCTCGCCTGGTTCCATGTTCCCGCCGGTGACCAGCGCGCCGAAGTCGCGGAACACCACCCCGCACAGCACGTGCAGGCCGGAGTGGGTGCGCATCAGCATGGTCCGCCGGGTGTCCTCGACCGCGCCGGCGACGGCGGTGCCGACCGGCGGCACCGGGTCACCCTCGGCCGGAACGAGCCAGAGGTCGTCGCCCTTGCGGGTGCCCACGATCCGGGTCTGCACCCCCTGCCAGAGCAGCACCCCGTGGTCCGGCGGCTGCCCGCCGCCGCCCGGGTAGAAGGCCGACCGGTCCAGCACGATGCCCTGCTCGGGATCGGCCGCCAGCACCGTGCACTGCCACTCCCGCAGGGTGGGGTCGGCGAGGTCGAGACGGTGGGTGCGGCCGTGGTGTGTGACGCCCATGACCGCCGACGTTACCCGTTGAGGAACGTCGAGATCCGCTCCCGCAGGTCGGCGCGTTCCGTCCAGAGCACGCCCGGCCGGTCGTACACGTGCAGGGTGGCCCGGGGCAGCGCGGCGGCCAACTGCTCGGCGACGGCGACCGGGTGCAGGTCGTCACCCGCGCAGCCGATCACCAGGGCCGGCGCGGTGACCCCGGCGAGCACGCCGGCGTCGCGCAGCGGGGCCTGCTCGGGCAGGCCGGCCAGGCCGGGCGCGAGCCCGTCGCGGAGCAGCTGGTCGAGCCGCTGCCGCAGGTAGGCCCAGCCGGCCGGGGTGTTGCGGACCGACGGCGGCAGCTCCAGCGACACCACGTCGGCCAGCGCGGAGGCGTCCCCGTCGGCCACGGCGTCGAGCAGGTCGGTGAGCCGCGCCCGGGCCACCTCGCCACGCGGGGTGTCCAGCACCGCCGGCAGGAAGAAGACGAGCTTCTCGAAGCGTTCGGGGCTCTCGGCGAGCAGGCGGCAGAGCGCGCCGGCGCCGAGGCTGGCCCCGAAGGCCCGGGTGGCGCCGCCGAGGTCGGCCACGGCGCGGAGGTCACGGGCCAGGTCCAGGTAGTTCCACGGGCCGGGCGGCGAGTCGGACCGGCCGTGCCCGCGGAACTGGAAGAAGAGCCGCCGGCCGCTGACGCCGCTGCCGAACGGGCGGGTGGTGGCGATGCCGTTGCCCAGCCCGTGCGCGAACACGGTGACCGGGTCACCGGTGCCGGTGACCAGGCGCTCCAGGCGCACGCCGTGCGGGGTGGTGACCAGCTCGGTCTCCGGCTCCGGCAGGGCCGGCCGGCCGGTTCGGGGCGCGCCGGGGCCGGGGCCCCAGGTGCGGGGGCCGCCGTCGGGCGGCGGTGGCCAGCGGAAACCTCTCACCAGGAGCCTCCGCCGCCGTGCAGGTCGCGCAGCCCGACGCGGACGTCGAGCAGGTAGATCAGCGCCGCCGCGATGCCGATCAGACCGAAGATGCTCAGCACGCCACCCCCGACACCGAGCAGGGTCAGCACCATGCAGACGGCCAGGATGGCGATCCACCCGCCCTTGGGAAGGGTGCCGATGGCCGCGAAGGCATCGGAGCGCTGGGTGATCGCGTGCACCAGGGAGACAGCCTCGATGACCAGAGCGAACACGAGCAGGATCAGCTCGATCACGAGGCGGACGTCGTCGAAGAAGAGCGGCGCGGCGTAGGCCATGTCGGCAAGCTTATGCCGAGACCCCGGAAACGTCCGACAGGACGGCGTCCGGGGTCTCGGTCCAGGTTCGACCTACTCGGCGGCGGGGCGGGTGCGCTTCGTGGTCTTCGGCAGCTTCGCCGACGGGGTCGCCTTGGCGGCGGTCGCCTTGGTGGCCCGGGTCCGCTTCACGGCGGCCGGCTTGGCCTCGACGACCTCGGCCACCTCGGCCGGGGTGGGCACCGCGGCCGGCTGGGCGGCCGGCGCGGCCGGGGTGCTGTCGGCCTCGGTCGCCTCGATGTCGGCGTTCACCGTGTCGGCGGCCTCCAGCACGCCCGCGCCGACGACCCGCTCACCGCGGGCGACCAGCTCGGCGTACGCGGCCAGGGCGCGCTCCTGCGCGGCCTGCGCGCCGGCCAGCACGGCGGCGGCGTTGCGGCCGGCGGCCTCCCGCAGCTTGTCCAGGTTGGCCGCCTCGCGGAGCTTGTCCAGGTTGGCGGCCTCGCGGAGCTTGTCCAGGTCGAGGTCGCCCGAGCCGGCCTTCTCCCGCAGCCCGGTCGCGGTCAGGTTGGCGGTGCGCAGCGTCTCGGTCGCCTTCTGGCGCAGCTCGAAACCGGTGACGACGGCCTTGCCGCCGAGGTCGGCGACGACGCGGGTGCCGAGGTCACCGACCACGGTGGGCAGCTTGCGCAGCTGCTGGAGGGCCAGCTCGCCGGCGCCGGCGGCGGCGTAGACGGGGGCCGGGATGCGGTTGGTCTTCGGCTGGGTCATGACTGCTCCTCTTCGGCCGCACCGGCGGCCTTCCGGACCACCCTGCGGGCGGTCTTCTTCTGGGGGACGGCGGTGGTCGGGGCGGGCGCGTGGCCCGCCTCGGTGACGGCGACCGACTCGAGGACCGCCTCGGTCGGGGTGCCGTCCGGTGTCGTGGGGCCGGTCGCGGCCGGCGCGACGGTGGCGGGGGCCTCCGGCGCGGTGGCCGGCTCGGCCGGTTCCGTGGCCGCCTGGGCCGTCGCAGTCGCCTCGGCGGCCGTCGCGGTCGCCTCGGCGGCCGTCGCGGTCGCCTCGGCGAGGCGCGCGTTCTCCCGGCGGAACGTCTCGTAGATCTGGGTGAGCGACTGCTTCTGGGCCATGGTCAGCTCGGGGTCGACGGCGATCGCCGCGAGCACGCCCTGCCCCTCCTTGTCGTCCAGCAGCCCGGCCCGCAGGTACATGGCCGGGGTGGAGACGCGCAGGGCGCTGGCGAGCTGCTGGAGCACCTCGGCGCTCGGCTTGCGCAGGCCGCGCTCGATCTGGCTCAGGTACGGGTTGCTGACGCCGGCCTGCTCGGCGAGCTGCCGCAGTGAGATCTTCGCGTTGCGGCGCAGGTCGCGAATGAACCCGCCGACGTCGGGAAGGTCCTTGCTGGTGGCCATGACTCCACGCTAACCCGTGCTGCTAGCTGCTGCAAGCAAAATGCTTGCCAGAGTTAGCAAGGTCACCGATAGCCGGTTGCGCGCCCGATGCCCGATCCGTACGGTGCCCCCGTGGCGAAGATCGAAGTCAACGGTGCCCTGCTCACGTACGACGAGGTGGGCAGTGGCAGCCCCGTGGTGCTGCTGCACGCCGGCATCGCGGACCGGCGGATGTGGCGCGGACAGGTGCCCGCGCTCGCCGCCGGGCACCGGGTCATCGCCGTCGACCTGCGCGGCTACGGCGACTCCGAGCTGCCACCCACCCCCTTCGCGCACCACGACGACGTGATCGGCCTGCTCGACGGGCTGGGCGTGGCGCAGGCCGCCCTGGTGGGCTGCTCGTTCGGCGGCAAGGTCGCGGTGGACACCGCGCTCGCGTACCCGGAGCGGGTCGCCGCGCTGGCCCTCTTCGGCGCCCCGGTCTCCGGCAACGAGTGGTCCGAGGAGACCGAGCAACTCTGGGAGCAACTGGTCGGCGACGTCGACCCGGAGGACTTCGGCGCGACCGCGGCCGGCGAGGTGCGGTTCTGGGTGGTCGGCCCGACCCGCGAGCCGTCCGACGTCGACCCGGAGCTGATCCGGTTCGCCGAGGAGATGGACCGCCGGGCGCTCGCCGCCGAGCAGGCGCTCAGCGCGGTCGAGGCCGGCGAGCTGGACCCGCCGGCGATCGACCGGCTGGCTGAGCTGCGGATGCCGGTGCTGGCCGGCGCGGGCGCGGACGACCTGGCCGACATCCGCCGGCTGGCCGACCGGATCGCCGCCGAGGCCCCCCGGGGCGAACGGCTGCCGGACGTCCCGGACGCCGGTCACCTGCTGCCGCTGGAACGCCCCGAGCCGGTCAACGCCGCGCTGCTCGACTTCCTCCGCTGACCGCCCCGGTCACCAGACCGGGCGGACCGCCCCGACCGAGATCCCGCCGCCGAGCAGCGGGATCTCGGCGTACTCGGCCAGCACCGGGGCCTCGACGCCGAGTCGGCGCAGGGCCGACACCAGCACCGGCATCCGGGCCCGCCCGGCGCCGTCGTCGATTTTGAGCGCCACCGCGCCGACCTCCGGCACCGCCGCGGCGATCACGCCCTCCGCGCCGACCTTGGCCAGCAGCCCGGGTACGCCGCGCATCAGCCGGGTGTCGTCGGCCTGGGTGCCCCCCACCAGTTCCGGGTACGCCCGCATGGCGTCGGCCACCGTCCGCTCGACGGTGCCCGGCTCGGCGGAGACCAGCCGCAGGAACGCCCGCGCCAGCCCGGTCAGCGAGACGGCCAGCACCGGAGCGCCGCAGCCGTCCACCCCGACGGCCGCCGCCCTCTCCCCGGTGAACTCCTCGATCGCGGCGGTGAGCCGCTGCTGGAGCGGGTGCTCCGGCCGCCAGTAGCCGTCCAGCGGCCAGCCGGCGGCCAGGCAGGTGAGCAGCATGCCCGTGTGCTTGCCGGAGCAGTTCATCAGGACCCGGGACGGGCCACCCCCGGCACGCAGCACCGCCTCCCGGGCCGCCTCGCCGACCGGCAGGTCCGGCGGGCAGTGCAGCGCTTCCTCGGCCAGGCCGGCGCCGCGCAACAGGGCACGGACCCGCTCGACGTGGAACTCCTCGCCGGCGTGGCTCGCCGAGACCAGCGCCACGTCGGCCGGGTCGGTCAGCGGCAGGCCGGCCCGGAGCATCCCGATCGCCTGCATCGGCTTGTTGGACGACCGCGGGAAGACCGGCGAGGTGGCGTCACCCGCCCCGGACACCGGCGCGCCGACGGCGTCGAGCACCGCGACGGACCCACGGTGGAAGCCCTCCACGAACCCGGACCGGACCACCTCGGCGAGCGGCACGCCGCCCTCGTACGTCTTTCCCACGCAGTGGACGGTACCGACGGGCTCGACGGGGCCGGCACCGGGGTGACCAGGGACGCCGGCCGCCGACGTACAGGGGTGGCGGGCCGGCCGTCGCTTACACGCCGAGCAGCGCCCGGGCCTCGGTGGTGGTCAGCGGGGGGCGCTGGGCGAGCTGGGCGAAGCCGACCGCGCGGGCGACCAGTTGCATGTTGGACTCGACCGGCCGGCCCTTCGCGTAGGTGACCGTGTCCTCCATGCCGACCCGCAGGTGACCGCCGGCCGAGAGCGAGGCCAGCAGCACGGGGATCGTGGTGCGCCCGATGCCGGTGGCCGAGAAGGTGGTGCCCTCCGGCAGGTCGCGCAGCATCTGCTGGGCGGCCACCAGCGTGGCCGTGGTGCCCGGCATGCCGCCCGGCACCCCCATCACGAAGTCGACGTGCACGTGCCCGCCGTGCGGCAGGCCGTACTTGCCGAGCAGGCGCTGGAGCGCCGTGAGGTGACCGAGGTCGAAGATCTCGTACTCGGGGACGACCCCCCGCTCCTGCATCCGGGTGTGCAGGTCGACGATGAACTCCCAGCGGTTGAGGAACACGTCGTCGCCGAAGTTGACCGTGCCCATGGTGCAGGAGGCCATGTCCGGGCCGGCGTCGAGCACGGCCAGCCGGGCGGCCTCCGGGTCGGTCACCGCGCCGCCGGAGGAGAGCTGCACGATCAGGTCGGTGCTCTGCCGCAGCGCCGCCACGGTCTCCCGCAGCCGACCCTGGTCGAGGGTGGGCTTCGCCTCGTCGTCGCGGATGTGGACGTGGATCACGGCGGCGCCGAGCGCCTCGCACTCCTTGGCGGTCAGCAGCAACTCGTCGAGGGTCACCGGCAGCGCCGGCACCTCCGTCTTGGCCGACTCCGCGCCGGTGGGGGCAACCGTGATCAACGTCCCTGTGGTCATGCCGGGATCCTAAACCGCCGGCTCCCCTCCGGTCGACAGCCGGAAGCAGCAGAATCGGCCGCGACGGCGACCAGAAGCAGAAGATTTTCCGCTTCACCGCCGCCTGCGCGGCATCCCTTACGCCGGATCGATGGCGGCAGCCGTCTCCTCCACCATCAGCGGGGCATCCTCGGCAACGTTCCGCTTGACCACGGCGAGGGCGATCTGGCCAAGCTCGAAGTGGTGCACCGCGGTGCCCACGAAACCGACCGCCCGGCCGTCCAGCGTCACCGGCGTGCCGACGGCCGGCAGCTGGTCGGTGGTCACCCCGTCCAGGTGCAGCAGGACGAGCCGGCGCGGCGGCTTGCCCAGGTTGTGCACCCGGGCCACCGTCTCCTGACCCCGGTAGCAGCCCTTGTCCAGGTGCACGGCCGACCCGATCAGGCCCACCTCGGCGGGAATCGTCCGGTGGTCGGTGTCCACCCCGGCCCGGGCCTGCCGGGCGGCCACCCGCACCGCCTCGTACGCCCACAGCCCGGCCACCGGCACACCGGCGCCGCGCAGCTCGTCGACCACCTGGGTCATCGCCGCGCGAGGCACCAGCAGGTCGACGCCGAGCGCCACCCGCCGGGCCCAGCCGCCGACCGGCAGCGGCTTCACGTCGTACACGACGGAGGGCCGGGACGGCAGCTCGCCGGAGCGGAACTTCGGACCCGGCACCGCGACCACGTCGGGCGCGGCCAACCCGGTCACCCCGAGGGTGTCGAGCGCGCCGGTGGCCTCCGGCCCGACCAGCGAGAGCAGCGCGTGGTCGGCCGTGACGTCGCGCGGGTCGACCTTGCTGAAGAAGCGCATCTTCTCCAGGTAGGACAGGAGGCCCCCGGTCATCCCGGGCTCGGTGTCCAGCCAGGTGGTCTCGCCGTCCTCGGCGACCAGGGCGTGCTGCTCGACGTGCCCGTGCGGGGAGAGCACGAGCAGCTCGCTGCCCTGCCACGGCCGCAGCGCGGCCAGGTGCTGGCTGGTCAACGTGTGCAGCCAGGTCATCCGCTCCTCGCCGGGGACCGCGATCACGCCCCGGTGCGAGCGGTCGACCAGGCCCACGCCGGTGGCGAGAAGGCGCTGCTCGCGCATCGGGTCGCCGTAGTGGGCGGCCACCGGGCCGACCCCCGCCGCCCGGTGGGCCGGCTCCGGCTGCTCCCGGGTCTCCTCGTCGATGGCCTCGGCGGTCACCGCGCCCGCGATGTCGATCATTTCTGTTCCCCGTCCTCGCACTGGCCGCAGACGCCGAACAGCGCCACGTGCCCGATGTCGACCTGGAATCCCCGCTGCGCGGCCAGCTGGTCGGCCAGCGGCCGGAGCAGCTCGGGGTCTATCTCGTCGATCGCACCGCACTCCCGGCAGACCAGGTGGACGTGCTGGTGCTCACCGGCCGCGTGGTAGGTCGGCGAGCCGTGCGACAGGTGGGTGTGGGTCACCAGACCGAGGCGCTCCAGCAGCTCCAGCGTCCGGTAGATGGTGGTGATGTTGACCCCGGCAGCCACCTCACGCACCGCCGTGTGCACCTGCTCCGGCGTGGCGTGCCCCAGGTCGAGGACGGCCTGGAGGACCAGCTGCCGCTGCGCCGTCAGCCGCAGCCCACGGGAGCGGAGCAGTTCCGCCAGGGAGGATTCTGACACCGTCCGATCATAGTTCGGCCGCCGCGCCGGTCCGCCCGCCGCCGGGGTACGCCACTACGCTGCGCTCGTGGTGGCGACGCGGGTGGCCGTGCCGGGCCGGGGCGTCGTGCCGGCCGGTGAGGCGGTGCTGCGCGGCGACGACCGGGGCGTGCTGCACGGCGACGGCCTCTTCGAGACGATGCACCTGCGCGGTGGGGAGCCCTGGCTGCGCGACGCCCACCTGGCCCGGCTGCGGGCCGGCGCGGCGGCCATCGGGCTGGCCCTGCCCGCCACCGGCGTGCTGGTCGAGCTGCTGGACACCGTCCGCGCGGGCTGGCCGTCGGAGGTCGAGGGCGCGGTGCGGCTGGTCTGCACCCGGGGGCCGGAGGGCGGCGGGCCGCCGACGGTCTACGCCACGCTGGGCGAGGTGCCGGCCGCCGCGCGGCGGGCCCGGCGGGACGGGGTGACGGTCGCCACCCTGCCGCTCGGGGTGGCCGCCCGGTCCCGCCCCGAGCTGGGCTGGCTCCCGGCCGGTGTGAAGTCCACCTCGTACGCCCTGAGCACGGCCGCCCGCCGCTGGGCCGAGCGGGCCGGGGTGGACGACGTGCTCTGGGTCTCCACCGACGGCTACGTGCTGGAGGCGCCCACCGCCAACGTGGTCTGGCTCAGCGGCGCCACCCTGTGCACCGTCCCGGCGACGGAGACCGGGGTGCTCCCCGGGGTGACCGCCCGCTGGCTCCTCGACCACGCCCACGAGCTGGGCCTGGCGACGGACGAACGTCTACCCACCCCGGCCGACCTGCACGAGGCCGACGCCGTCTGGCTCACGTCATCCCTCCGCGGCCTGGCAGAGGTGACCTCCCTGGACGGAACCCCCCGCCCGCGCTCCCCCCTGACCGCACCCCTCCTCACCCTCCTGGGCTTCCCCCGGCCCTGACCGGCCGCCCACAGGCGGCGTTGATCATGAAGTTATTGCGCCGACACGCCGATGCGGCGGGCAACAACTTCATGATCACGAGGGCTGGGCGGGGGTGGGCCAGGGCGGGAGGGTGGGGTCAGCCGGCTACGCGGGTCAGGCGGGCAGACAGGTGCGGGCTCAGCGGGTGGCCCAGGGCGGCCATCTCCTGGGCGTACAGGAGGGCGCCCTCCACGATGCCGAAGAGGCGGGCGCCGGCCGTGACCTCCTTCGCCGTGGCGGTACGGACCACCGCGTCGGTGGCGAACTCGATCTGGGTGCCCTTGCGCTTGCCGATGTGCAGCTCCATCACACCGGTGGGCGTGGTCATGAGCGCTTCCAGCTCGTCGGTGACCCGGTCGCCGTCCAGCACCGGACGCCACCAGCCCACCTCACGGCCGGCCGGGCGGACCGGGCGGCTCTGCTCGTCGAGGATCCAGGCACGGGACTCGTAGAACAGGAACGGCCGGCCGTCGTGGCTGATCCGGATCTCCTGGGCGAAGTCGAAGTCCTCGATGGTGGGGAACCCGCCGCGACCCCGCCCGCGCCACACCCCGATGTACGGCAGCAGGCCGTCCAGGCTCCGGTGCAGCTTCGGGCCGACGCGCAGGTCGTGGCTCTCCTCGTACGGGTACGGGTCGACCGGCGGCGCGTTCAGCCACGGCGGCTGAAGCGGGTTCTCACTCACCATTTTCCTCTCGAAATGCGTACTGCGACGTAGACCAGGCCACCGGCGAGCGCGCCCAGGCCGGCGACCAGCAGGCTGACGAACCCGATCTCGGTAACCATCCCGGCCATCCTATGCTGGGCGTCATGGCCCGCACTCTCGTCGTCAAGGCCACCGCCGGAGCCGACGCCCCGGAGCGGTGCGCGCAGGCCTTCACGGTCGCCGCCACCGCGGCCGCCGCCGGGGTGGAGGTGTCGCTCTGGCTCACCGGGGAGTCGACCTGGTTCGCGCTGCCCGGGCGGGCACAGGACTTCGAGCTGCCGCACTCCGCGCCGCTCGCCGAACTGCTGCACGTCATCCTGACCACCGGCAGGGTGACCGCCTGCACCCAGTGCGCGGCCCGCCGCGACATCGGACAGGACGACGTCATCCCCGGCGTACGGATCGCCGGGGCGGCGGTCTTCGTCGAGGAGGCGATGGCCGAGGGCGCCCAGGCCCTCGTCTACTGACCCGCCCCGGGCCGCCCGGAGAATGTCCGTTCCGCGTGGACTGCCGATCCTGACCCGACATGTCCGGCTGCTGCCTACGATCCTGATGTGGGCGAGGCGATCGAGCAGTTCTTCGCGTCACTGCCGGCGCGTGCCCCGGCGGTGCTGCGCGGGCCCACCCGCGGCCGTCTCCAACTGGACCTGACCACCGGGAACCGCACCGAGCATTGGTTCCTGGAGATCGCGCCGGGATCCGTCCGGGTCAGCCGGGAGCAGTTGCCGGCCGACGCCGTCTTCACGGTCAGCGCCGAGCTGTTCGAGGAGCTGATCACGGGCCAGGAGGCCGGCATGGCGGCGGTGCTGCGCAACGAGGCCACGTTCAGCGGCACCGTGGTGCTCTTCCTGATGTTCCGCCGGTTCTTCCCCGGCCCGCCCGGTGTCCGGGACCCCCGGGAGACCGCCCGCGAACACGTCCGGCGGTCGGCATGAAGGAACGGGTCAGCATCCTGGACGGCAACACCTTCCTGGTCAGCGACCGGCGCGGCGACATCGAGCCGTCGTTCGACTTCCCCACCGGGCTCTTCTCCTTCGACACCCGGTTCATCTCGACCTGGCTGCTCACCCTCAACGGGCAACGGCTGCACGCGCTCTCGATCGACGACTCGCTGTCCTACCGGACCCGGTTCTTCCTGGTGCCCGGTGAGCCCACGCACTACCTGGACGCCAAGGTCTCGATGATCCGCAGCCGGTCGATCGGCGGCAGCTTCGAGGAGGAGCTGACCCTGCTCAACCACTCCGGGCAGGAGGTGGAGTTCGTCCTCCGGCTGGACATCGGCTCCGACTTCGCCGACCTGTTCGAGATCAAGCACCAGCGGCAGAAGAAGGGGCACACCACGCCGACGGTCAGCGAGAACCAGCTGCGGCTCACCTACCGGCGGGAGGGGTTCCACCGGGAGGCGGTGGTGGCCAGCAGCGAACCCACCGAGGTCGACCGGGAGGGGATGACCTTCCGACTCCGGGTCGGGCCGCACGGCGAGTGGACCACCCAGCTGCACGTGGCGACGAAGATCTTCGGGGCCCGCGGGGAGGACATCCGGTCCACCCTGCCGCTCGGCGGGCAACGCTCGGTGGGAGCCATCCACGCCGAGCAGAACGCGCTGATCGAGCGGGCTCCGAAGCTCGGCTGCGACTGCCAGCCCCTCGCCGGAGCGTACCGGCGCAGCCTCAACGACCTGGCCGCCCTCCGGTACGAGTCGATCGCGCTGGGCGTGCGGCTGCTCGCCGCCGGCCTGCCCTGGTTCATGACCCTGTTCGGGCGGGACAGCATCTTCACCTCGCTCCAGGTGCTGCCGTTCCTGCCGGAACTCGTCCCGCCGACCATCCTCATGCTGGCCGGCCTCCAGGGCAGCCGGCTGGACGACTTCCGGGACGAGGAGCCCGGCAAGATCCTGCACGAGCTGCGCTACGGCGAGACCGCCGGCTTCGAGGAGCAGCCGCACTCGCCGTACTTCGGCTCGGCCGACACCACCGCGCTGTTCGTGATCCTGCTCGACGAGTACGAGCGGTGGACCGGGGACACGAAGCTGGTCAAGCAGTTGGAGCACGAGACGCGGGCGGCGCTGGCCTGGCTCGACACGTACGGGGACCTGCTCGGCACGGGCTACGTCTGGTACATGACCCGCAACCCGGAGACCGGCCTGTCGAACCAGTGCTGGAAGGACTCCTGGGACTCGATCTCCTACTCCGACGGCCGGCTGCCGCCCTTCCCCCGGGCCACCTGCGAACTGCAGGGCTACGCGTACGACGCCAAGCTGCGGGGCGCCCGCCTGGCCCGGACCTTCTGGAACGACCCGGCGTACGCCGACCGGCTGGAGCGAGAGGCGGCGGCGCTGAAGGAGCGGTTCAACCGGGACTTCTGGATCCCCGGGCGGGAGTACTACGCGCTCGCCCTGGACCCGGACGGGCGGCACGTGGACGCGCTCAGCTCCAACATCGGCCACCTGCTGTGGAGCGGCATCGTCGACGAGTCCCGCGCGGCGACCATCGCCGGGCACCTGCTCGGGCCACGGCTCTTCTCCGGCTGGGGCGTGCGGACGCTCGCCGACGACCAGGGCCGCTACAACCCGATCGGCTACCACGTGGGCACGGTCTGGCCGTTCGATAACTCGATCATCGCCTGGGGCCTGTGGAAGTACGGCTTCCGGGACGAGGCCGGGCAGATCTGCGACGCGATGCTGAGCGCGTCCCGCTACTTCGACGGCCGGCTCCCCGAGGCGTTCGCCGGCTACGAGCGCGACCTCACCGACTATCCCGTGGAGTACCCGACCGCGTGCAGCCCGCAGGCCTGGTCCGCCGGCACCCCGCTCCTGCTGCTGCGGGTGATGCTCGGCCTGGAGCCGCAGGGCGAGCACCTGATCATCGATCCCGCCGTGCCGGGCGGGATGGGCCGGGTGGAGCTGCTGGACATCCCCGGCCGGTGGGGCCGGGTGGACGCCCTGGGGCGCAGTCGCGGGCCGCACGACGAGCGCCACGGGCGCTGACCGGCCGGCTCAGCCCCGGCAGGTGGTGGTGACGGCCACCCGTACCCGGTCGTCGACCCGCTCGGCCAGCACCGCGAAGCCGCCTCGCAGGGCGTACTCCTCGGCGGAGTCGCGGAGCACCCGGGAGCCGTCGGCGGCGTCCCGGAAGGCCGCCGCCAGCGAGGACCCGGCCGGCCCGCCCGCCGTCTCGGCCCGCGCCGTGCGGGCCGTTCCGCCCCCGGGGCAGGGCGCCGCGAGCACCTGGACGGGACCGGCCGCGCCGCCCCAGCGGCGCACGGCCCGGTCGGCCTCCGCGGTCTCGGCCGCGGCGTCGGCCGCCGGGGGCCGGTAGCCCGCCCCCACCGGCCGGCAGCCGGTGGTGGCGGTGAGCAGCACCCGGCCCGGCCCCGTGGACCGGCCCTCGACCGCGACGAACTCCCCGGCGTCGGCGCGCAGCCGCGGCTCGCCGTCGAACGTCGAGACGCCCGCCCGCCAGTCCGGCGGCAGCCGGTCGGCCACCCGCTGGAGCAGCTCGCGTCCGTCGTCGCCGGCCGTCACGACCGTCACGCCGCGCTCCAGCTCGGCGCCCTCGTCCAGCGGGGTGACCCGGCAGCCCCGCTCGATCCGGTCCGGCAGGAGCGCCGGCACCCCGTCCCGCCCGACCGCGGCGGTCAGCCGGCCGAGTGCCCGGTCCACCACGGGCCCGGCCTGGTCCAGCGAGCGCTGCTCCTTCACGGTCGGCGGGTCGTGCCGCACCGACCACCAGGTCAGCCCGGCGAGCAGCACCGCCCACGCCGCCGTGGCGGCCACCAGCCAGCGCAGCCAACTCCGGCCGGCGGCCGGCTGGTCGGGACGGGTCGGCGGGGCGTATCCCGCCTGGACGGCCTCACTCACCGGGCCATGGTGTCACGCCGCGACGACCGTCCGGGCCGCGCCTCGGCCCACCCGACAACGAGCCGGTCGCGGACCGCCGGGACAGTCCCGGAAGGGGCGCCGGAACGGCTCGTGGCCCGTCGCCCCTCGACACTCCGCGGAGCAGGGCGGCGGGCGCCGGAACGGCTCGTGGCCCGTCGCCCCTCGGGGCGACGGGCCACGATCAGAGCGTGGGTCAGGCGGCGACCGTGACGGTCACCTCGTTGATCCCGCGGGCGGCGGTGACGGCGGTGTCGCCGTTGCCGTGCCGGGAGAGCGCCCGCAGGGTCCAGCTGCCCGGCGCGGCGAAGAACCGGAACTGCCCGGTCGGGGAGGTCACCACCTCGGCGGTGAACTCGCCCGTCGAGTCGAGCAGCCGGACGTACGCGCCCGGCACGGCCTCGCCGGACTCGGCCGTGACCAGGCCGGTGATGACGGTTTCCTTCTCCAGGTCCAGGCTGGCCGGGAGGGGGGCGGCCTGGTCCGGGGCGGCGCAGCCCGCGGCGGTGGGAGCGGTCATGAGGATCACGCCTCCCCCGGCTCGTCGCCGAGCGCGACCGGCACGCCGACCAGCGAGCCGTACTCGGTCCAGGAGCCGTCGTAGTTCTTCACGTTGCGGTGGCCGAGCAGCTCCTGGAGCACGAACCAGGTGTGCGAGGAGCGCTCGCCGATCCGGCAGTAGGCGATGGTCTCCCGGCTGTCGTCCAGCCCGGCGTCGGCGTAGATCCTGCGCAGCTCGTCGTCGGACTTGAACGTACCGTCCTCGTTGGCGGCCTTGGACCACGGGACGCTGATCGCGGTCGGCACGTGGCCGGCCCGCTGGGCCTGCTCCTGCGGGAGGTGGGCCGGGGCGAGCAGGCGGCCGGCGAACTCGTCGGGGCTGCGCACGTCGACCAGGTTCTTCGTGCCGATCGCGGCGACGACCTCGTCACGGAAGGCGCGGATCGAGGTGTCCGGCGCCTGCGCGACGTACTGCGTCGCGGGGCGCTGCACCGGGTCGGTGACCAGCGGGCGGGCGTCCAGCTCCCACTTCTTGCGGCCGCCGTCGAGCAGCTTGACGTCGCGGTGGCCGTAGAGCTTGAAGTACCAGTACGCGTAGGCGGCGAACCAGTTGTTGTTGCCGCCGTAGAGGATGACGGTGTCGTCGTTGCCGATGCCCCGCTCGGAGAGCAGCGCCGCGAACTGGTCCTGGTTGACGAAGTCCCGACGCACCGGGTCCTGGAGGTCGGTGCGCCAGTCGAGCTTGACGGCGCCGGCGATGTGGCCGGTGTCGTAGGCCGAGGTGTCCTCGTCGACCTCGACGAAGACGACGCCCGGGGCGTCGATGTTCTTCTCGGCCCACTCGGCCGAGACGAGTGCGGTGTCGCGACTCATCAGATCACTCCCTGTGAGGATGGATGGTGAGCCAGCGCGCGGAGATCGAAGTCGGTGATTGTCGCACCACGCGCGGGACCCAGAGCTAGGAACGGATCACGGGTACGTGCGACGGCGCCGCTGCCGGGCGATCAGGGGGAGAACCGGAGGGTACGCGGACCCTGTGTGCCGGTGGCCGCTAAGCGGCCGAGGACAGCCCCGCCGTCAGATGACGGGGCGACACAGGCAGGTGGCCACGCGGCACAGGTCGACCGCGCGCCGTTTGGTGAGGAGCGTCCCCATGGACAGGGACACTACCAGCCGGCCCGGACGCTGCCACCGGGCCGACCAGCATCCGGGACACGGCCGGGGCGGTGGGCGGAGGCTCAGCCGGCGGAGTTGATGGGCACGTTCCGCGCGTCGGCGGTGACCACGAGGCCCTCCGGCCTGGGCTCCACCTTGCGCACGTTGAGCTGGAAGGGCAGCTCCGGCAGGGGCACGTCGACGGAGATGCCCTTGGCGTAGTTGGCCAGCAGCGTCTTGGCGAGCGGCAGGTTGGGCAGGCCCTCGGCGGTCACGTCGTTGAAGCGCAGGGCCACCTTGCCGCCCGCGACCGTCACGTCGGCGGTGCCGTTGACGGTGAGCTTGGCGCCGAGGATGTCGACCGGCGCGGTGACCGCGAGCTTGCCGTTCCGCTCGCCCAGGGTGAGCCCGGGGCGGTCGAGCAGCTTCGCCAGGCTGTCGTAGGTCACCGTGCCCCGGCCGTCCACGGTCTCGGCCACCACATCGCCCTGGCCGGAACGGAGGGTGTCCAGCGACGCCGTGACGTCGTGGGCGTCCACGTCCAGCCGCGGCACGCTGACCGCGTCGCCCTGCACCTTGCCCTGCACGTCGGTCAGCACGATCGAGATGCGCTCGTACTTCCCGGCGAGCACCTGGGTGAGGAACGGGAAGCCACCGACCTCGACCTGGGGCGCCGAGGACTGCGCGTCCTGCTTGGCGACCTCCTTCTTCACCTGGTCGGCGATGGCCCGCTCGGCGACGCCGGCGGCCACCCGGTCGGCGACGACCAGGAGCCCGGCCAGGACCAGCAGCAGGACGACGAAACCGACCAGCAGCTTCCGGCCCCGCCGCCGGGGTCGGCCCTCATTCGCCGGGTACGCCTCTGCCACGCCGCCTCCTGCCCTCGTCGATCGCCGCGCCTCGCGCCGCAACCGTACTTACCCGACGCGCCGTTTCCCCAACCGCGCGCTCAGAGGAAGAGCACGCACATGGCGTACGCGGCCGGCGCGGCGAGCGCGAAGCCACCCAGCGGGCCCTGCATGTGCCGGGCCACCCACATGGTCGGGGGCTCGCCCGCCATGAGCCGGCCCGCCTCGGCGTACCCCACGGCGAGGTCGGCCAGGACGGCGGTGCCCGCCGTGACCAGGCCGACCAGCGCGGCGCTGGTCGGGGTGAAGCCGACCAGGTAGCTGCCGAGCACGGCGCTGGTCAGGGTGCCGAGCATGGCGCCGGCCACGACGCCGGCGGCGCCCCGGGGCACCTGCGGGGCGAGCCGCGGCCAGGGGGCCACCGCGTCGGTCAGCCGCGCCACCAGCAGGGCCACCCCGGTGGCCGTGAGGCAGACGGTGATCGCCTGGGTGCCCTTCGGGATCCGGCTGAGCACGATCAGCGTGGCGAACGCGACCACCCCCACGACGATGAGCAGGGTGCTGCCCAGCGAGTCGGTCACCCGGACCCGGTCCACCCGGCGGAAGAGCTGGCCGAGCACGGCGAGCACGAAGCCGGCGGCCGCCGCGTAGCCGAGGGGGGCCAGGCCGGCGATGTCCGACTGCACCGCGGCGGCGTCGGCGATCCCGGCCGCCGCGGCGCTGACCAGCGCGACGACGAGCAGCGCGGGCGGCCGCATGGCCATCGTCCACGCGAGCACGAAGAGCAGTTGGACGCCGAAGATGATGAACGCGAAGGGCAGCCGGTGCCCGGGGCCGGCGGTCTGCGCGCCGAGCACCAGGCCCACGCCGAGCAGCGCGGCGAAGCCGGCGACGGTCAGCGCGAGCGGGCGGCGCACCGGGACCGGGGGCACCTCCTCCTCGGGCGCCTCGTCGGCCTCGTCGTCGGGACGCCGGCCCGGGCCGCCCTTGCGGAGCCGGCGGGGGCCCTTCCGCTCCCGCCCGCCGCTGTCGTCGGCCGGGCCGGTGCGCGGGGCCGGCGGGTAGCCACGGGCAGGGCCGGCGGGCCCGGGGGCCGGGCCGGCGGACCATGGTTCACGGCCGGTGTCGGGCGAGGTGGAGGGAAACACGCACCGATCGTGCCAGACCCGGCCGGTCGGGCGGAGTCACGGTTTCGGCAACGTTAAAACCTGTGCCGCGATCGGGGGCAGAACAGACAAACAGGAAAGGGTACGGAGGTGACGGCCGGGCGATCCGCTACGCTCAAGCCGTTACCCGCCCGTCAGCGACGCCGGGACCCACGCAAATTCTCAGCGTCACCCGTCACGGGTTGCCGCTGGTCGCGCGCGGCCTGAGTGCCGCCGGGACGGAGGTGATCGTGTGGAGCTCCTGCTGCTGGTGACCGCGCGCGCAGGTGAACCATCGGCGGTGCTGCCGGCGCTCGACCTGCTGCCGCACTCGGTCCGCACCGCGCCGCGCGACGTCCGCACGCTGGTCTCCGGCCCGACCCCGGACGCCGTCCTGGTGGACGCCCGCGCCGAGCTGAGCGAGGCCCGGGCGACCTGCCGGATGCTGCACGCCACCGGGCTGGGCGTGCCGCTGGTCGCGGTCGTCACCGAGGCCGGGCTGATCGCGCTGAACGCCGACTGGGGCGTGGACGACGTGATCCTGGCCGGGGCGGGTCCGGCGGAGGTGGAGGCCCGGCTGCGGCTCGCGGTCGGCCGGCTGAGCAACGCGACGGCGGGCGCCGGCGGTTCGATCCGGGCCGGCGAGCTGACCATCGACCCGGACACCTACGCGGCCAAGCTGAAGGGCCGCCCGCTCGACCTCACCTACAAGGAGTTCGAGCTGCTGAAGTTCCTCGCCCAGCACCCGGGCCGGGTGTTCACCCGGGACCAGTTGCTCCGCGAGGTCTGGGGCTACGACTACTTCGGCGGCACCCGCACGGTCGACGTGCACGTCCGGCGGCTGCGCGCCAAGCTCGGCTCGGAGTACGAGTCGATGATCGGCACGGTGCGGCAGGTGGGCTACAAGTTCGTCGTGCCGCCGTCGCGCTCGCTGCCGGAGTCGGAGCCCGCCCCGCTGCCCGTCTGACCTCGGCACTCTGGGGCGTCCCCCATCGGGGATGCTTCCCCCCTTTTGCCCTTTTTGCCCACTCAGTCAGACCTACTCTGACTGCCGGATCTGCCGGGCGAAGGGGGCGACGGTGCGTGCTGTGACCACGGGGGCGAAGAACGGCCGGGCCGGCTGATGTCGGCTTCGACACTGCGCGCGGCCGGGATGGTGACGGTGGTGGTGGCCGCGCTGCTCGGCTCCGCGTTCGCGCTCGGGCGCAGCCTCATGCCCGAGCAGCCGCACCGGGGCAGCGGCGTGGCGGCCAGCGTCCACGCCCCGCACTACGGCGACCAGCCACCCAGCACCGAGTTCCCCGGCCCGCCGGCCGGCCACGGCGAGCCGAGCCCCGACGCCAGCCCGAGCGCCCCGGACAACGGCCGCCGGGCCGACGACAGCGAGGGCCCGTACGGCGCGGAGGTCAGCACCGGCTCGGCCCGGATCGCGCTGACCTTCGACGACGGTCCCGACCCACAGTGGACACCGCAGGTGCTCGCCCTGCTCAAGGAGTACGGCGTGCACGCCACCTTCTGTGTGGTCGGCGAGAACGCGGAGGCCCACCCGGACCTCGTCCGGTCGATCGTGGCCGACGGGCACAGCCTCTGCAACCACTCCTGGAACCACGACATCACCCTGGGCGAGCGTTCACCGCAGGCGATCCGGAACGACCTGATGCGCACCAACGACGCGATCCTGGCCGCGGCGCCGGACGCGCGGATCGCGTACTTCCGGCAGCCGGGTGGCGCCTGGACGTATCCGGTGGTGTCGGTCTGCGAGGAGCTGGGCATGACGCCGCTGCACTGGGCGGTGGACCCGACGGACTGGCAGGTGCCCGGCGCCGACAAGATCACCGAGACGGTGCTGACCCAGACCAGGCCGGGCTCCATCGTGCTCATGCACGACGCGGGCGGCGACCGCTCCGGCACGGTCGAGGCGTTGCAGCGCCTGCTTCCCGAACTGCTGCACCGCTTCCAGCTCGAGGCGCTGCCCACCGGCACCACGTGAGCACCGCCACCGTCCGGTGCCCGCGTCCGGCATGATCGGCGGCCCCCCGGCCGCTACGGTGGCGGGATGAGCAGCACCACGCCGACCGCCGACCGTGTCGCCCGCGCCGACCGGCTGGCGCCGGTCGAGGTCGCCGAGGTGCTGGCGCTGGCCCGCACCGCCGGCGACGCGGACGGCGCGGACCCGCTCGACGAGCACGTGCTGCTCCGGCTGCGCGACCCCGAGGCCCCCGCCGTGCACCTCACCGCCCGGGCCGCCGACGACACCCTGACCGGATACGCGCACCTCGACACCACCGACCCCGCCGAGGGGATCGGGGTGGAACTGGTGGTGCATCCGGCGTACCGGCGGCGCGGCACCGGACGGGCGCTCGCCCGGGGCGTGCTGGCCGCCGCCTCCGGACCGCTGCGCGCCTGGGCGCACGGCGACCACCCGTCGGCCGCCGCGCTCGCCGTCGACCTGGGCTTCACCCGCGCCCGGGTGCTCTGGCAGCTGCGCCGCCCGCTGACCGCCGCGCTGCCCGAGCCCGCCCTGCCCGAGGGGGTACGGCTGCGCGCGTTCCGCCCCGGCGAGGACGACGACGCCTGGCTGGCGGTCAACAACGCGGCCTTCGCCCAGCACCCCGAGCAGGGCCGGTGGACCACCGACGACCTGCGGCTGCGCCTCGCCGAGCCCTGGTTCGACCCGGCCGGTTTCCTGCTCGCGGAGGATGCGGCCACCGGCCGGCTGCTCGGCTTCCACTGGACCAAGGTGCACGAGCGCCCGGGCTCGGCCCGGATCGGCGAGGTCTACGTGCTCGGGGTGGACCCCTCCGCGCACCGCGGCGGCCTCGGCCGGGCGCTCACCACGGCGGGCCTGTCCTACCTGCGCCACCGGCGGGGGCTGGACCGGGTGATGCTCTACGTGGACGACTCGAACGCCGCCGCGGTGGCCCTCTACGAGCGGCTGGGCTTCGCCCGCTGGTCGGCGCACGTCAACTACCACCTCGGCTGACGCCCCGGCCATCTCCCCGCCCGCCGGACAGCGGTCACGGCCGCGTCACGCGGTGGACTCGGCCGGGTAACGGCTGCCCGGAAAAATCGTACTATTAGCGATAGCGGGCTGCCGGTTCACGAAATGGACAACCGGCACTCAGGCGACGGCCACCCGGCTGGCCGCGCCTGTTCATCTTCCGTTCATTTCCGACCGGCGAACCGTCTACCTGGCACTTCTACCTTTCCTTTCAGCCGGTCAGCGCCGGCACCCGGGAGACCGGGCGACCTGACAAAGACGTGAAGGGAAACCCCTCAGGTGAAGCTCCAGCGGCACGGCGCCATTGCCTGCCTCGCTCTTACCGCGGTGCTCGGTCTCAGCGCCTGCGGCTCGGACAACAACGAGCCGACCGGCACCTCCGCCTCCGGCTCCGCCGCGGCGGTCGACTGCGGCAAGGGCACGCTGAACGCGCAGGGCTCCTCCGCGCAGAAGAACGCCATGTCCGAGTGGATCAAGGCGTACCAGCAGCAGTGCGCCGGCACCACGATCAACTACGAGCCCACCGGCTCGGGCGCCGGCATCCAGGCCTTCATCGCCGGCACCGCCGACTTCGCCGGCTCCGACTCCGCGCTCAAGCCGGAGGAGCAGCCGCAGGCCGACGCCAAGTGCGCCGGCGGCCAGGCCCTCAACCTGCCGATGGTCATCGGCCCGGTGGCCATCGTCTACAACGTCGGCGGCGTGGACAACCTCCAGCTCACCCCGGCCACCCTGGCGAAGATCTTCGCCGGCACGGTGACCAAGTGGGACGACCCGGCGATCAAGACCGACAACCCGGACGCCAAGCTGCCGTCCACCGCGATCCAGGCGGTGCACCGCTCCGACGAGTCGGGCACCACCGACAACTTCACCAAGTACCTGTCGAAGACCGCCGAGTCCGACTGGACCTTCGGCAACGCCAAGGCGTGGAAGGCCCCGGGCGGCGTCGGCGCGGCCAAGTCCGACGGTGTGGCCGCCAAGGTCAAGAGCACCGAGGGCACCATCAGCTACGTCGAGTGGTCCTACGCCGAGAACGGCGGCCTCAAGAAGGCCAAGGTCAAGAACGGCGCCGGTGAGTTCGCCGAGCTGACCGCCAAGTCGGCCGGCAAGACCATCGCCGGGGCCAAGATCGAGGGCCAGGGCAACGACCTCAAGATGTCGATCGACTACAAGACCACGGAGGCCGGGGCGTACCCGATCGTCCTGGTCACCTACGAGATCGTCTGCAGCAAGGGCCTCGCGGCCGACAAGCTGCCGGTGGTCAAGGGCCTGCTGGGCCACGCCGCCAGCGCCGAGGGCCAGCAGGACCTGGTCGAGCTGGGCTACGCCCCGCTGCCCGACTCGGTCCGCGCCAAGGTCGAGACCGCGGTCAAGAGCCTCTCCTGACGCACTGACCACACACCTCCTCTATCGAAGCGAGCGAGCAGATGGGTGACACCCCTCACCGCTCGGCGCACGCCGGCACCGGTGGGACCCGCGTGGCCACGAGCCACGAGTGGCCCGCCGGTGCCTCGGCGCGTGTGGCCGAGCCCTCCGGCATCCCTGGCATCCCCGACAACGGCCTGGGTGGCGGCGGCGGGCTGCCCCGGGCCCGGGCCTTCGGCGCGGAACGCGCGTTCCGTGGCCTGACCCTGGCCGCCGGCACCACCGTCCTGGTGGTCATCGCGGCCATCGCGATCTTCCTGATCGCCAAGGCCGTGCCGGCGCTGCGGGACAACACCGAGTCCTTCTGGACCTTCGAGGGCTGGTTCCCGAACGACGACCCGCCGAAGTTCGGCATCGGGGCGCTCGCCTTCGGCACCGTGCTCACCGCGCTGCTCGCCCTGCTCATGGCGGTGCCGGTGGCGCTGGGCATCGCCCTCTACCTGTCGCACTACGCCCCGCGCCGGCTGGGCAACGCCCTCGGGTTCCTCATCGACCTGCTGGCCGCCGTGCCCAGCGTGGTCTTCGGGCTCTGGGGCCGGGACTACTTCGCCCAGCCGGTCGCCGACCTGTCGGCCTGGCTGCACCGGTACTTCGGCTGGATCCCGATCTTCGGCGACGGCCCGTACGGAAACTCGATCCTGCTCGGCTCCGTGGTGCTGGCGATCATGGTGCTGCCCATCGTCACCTCGCTCTCCCGCGAGGTGTTCCGGCAGACCCCGACCGCCAACGAGGAGGCCGCCCTCGCCCTGGGCGCCACCCGCTGGGAGATGGTCCGCACCGCCGTCCTGCCCTACGGCCGGCCCGGCGTGATCGCCGCCGTGATGCTGGGCCTGGGCCGGGCGCTCGGCGAGACCATCGCCCTGGCGCTGACCCTCGGCTCCACCTACGCCATCTCGTTCAACGTCCTGCAGAGCGGCGGCAACTCGATCGCCGCGAACATCGCGAACCGGTTCGCCGAGGCGAACGACACCGGCCGGGGCGCCCTGATCGCCTCCGGCCTGGCGCTCTTCGCGATCACGCTGATCGTCAACATCACCGCGCGGGCGATCATCTACCGCCGCCGCGAGTTCACGGAGTCGGCGGCGTGAGCGCGAGGAGAGAGCCGGGGTTGCGAGCCCCGCAGTCGCGAACTGAAGGAAGCCCCGCATGACCACCACCGTCACCTCCCACCGCCCGCAGCCGCCGGCCCAGCCGCTCACGCTGCGCGCCCGGCGACTTCCCGCGTACGCCGCGCCCGTCATCGCCGTGGCGGCCCTGCTGGTTTCGGCCGGCATCGTCTACGGCGCCGGCATCGGCGGCCCGGTGCTGGTCGTGGTCCTCGGCGCGCTGCTCTACCTGGGCGGCCTCTACGCCGCCGCGAACACGGTGGAGGGCCGTCGGGCCGCCCGCAACCGGACCTGGAGCGCGCTCATCCACTCCGCCTTCGTGCTGGCGGTCCTGCCGCTGGCCTCGGTGGTCTGGACACTGGTCAGCAAGGGCTCCGAGCGGCTGGACGGCAACTTCTTCGGCACCTCGATGAACAACATCGGGGCCCGGGACGCCAACGGCGGCGCCTACCACGCCATCATCGGCACCCTGGAGCAGGTCGGCATCGCCACGCTGATCACCGTCCCGCTCGGCGTGCTCTGCGCGATCTACGTGGTCGAGTACGGCCGGGGCCGGTTCGCCTTCACCATCCGCTTCTTCGTGGACGTGATGACCGGCATCCCGTCGATCGTCACCGGCCTGTTCGTGCTGGCCTTCTGGGTGCTGATCGTGTCGCCGTGGTTCAACGACGGCCGGCCGGGCTTCTCCGGCTTCGCCGCCGCGCTGGCCCTGAGCGTGCTCATGCTGCCGACCGTGGTCCGGTCCACCGAGGAGATGCTCCGCCTCGTGCCGGCCCCGCTGCGCGAGGGCGCCTACGCCCTCGGCGTACCGAAGTGGAAGACCATCCTGCGGGTCGTCCTGCCGACCGCGCTGCCCGGCATCGTCACCGGCATCATGCTCGCCATCGCGCGGGCGGCCGGCGAGACCGCGCCGGTGCTGCTCGTGGCCGGCGGCGGCGCCGCGATCAACTTCAACCCGTTCGAGAACAACCAGTCGTCGCTGGCCCTCTTCGTCTACCAGCAGGCCGGCGAGGCGTCGAAGTACTCGCCGGCACGGGCGTGGACCGCGGCGCTGACCCTGGTCGCCCTCGTCCTCGTCCTCACCGTCGCGGCGAAGTTGCTGGCCCGTCGCAACCGGCTCGGCCGATGAACCCCGGAGGTACCACCACCATGGCCAAGCGCATCGAAGCCACCGACGTCACCGCCTACTACGGTGGGTTCAAGGCGATCGAGAACATCAACCTGACCGTCGAGCCGAAGACGGTCACCGCCCTGATCGGCCCGTCCGGCTGCGGCAAGTCCACCTTCCTGCGGTCGGTCAACCGGATGCACGAAGTGCTCCCGGGCGCCCGGGTCGAGGGCAGCCTGACCATCGACAACCAGGACATCTACGACCGGGACGTCGACGTCACGGCGGTCCGGCGGATGATCGGCATGGTCTTCCAGCGGCCGAACCCGTTCCCCACCATGAGCATCTTCGAGAACGTGGTGGCCGGCCTGCGGCTCAACGGTGTGCGGCGCAAGTCGATCCTGGAGGAGGCGGCCGAAAAGGCGCTCCGCTCGGCGAACCTCTGGGACGAGGTCAAGGACCGGCTCGGCAAGCCGGGCGCGGGCCTCTCCGGCGGTCAGCAGCAGCGGCTGTGCATCGCCCGCACCATCGCGGTCGAGCCGCAGGTGGTGCTCATGGACGAGCCCTGCTCGGCGCTGGACCCGATCTCCACGCTGGCCATCGAGGACCTGATGTTCCAGCTCAAGGACAAGTTCACCATCATCATCGTCACGCACAACATGCAGCAGGCCGCCCGGGTCTCGGACCGCACCGCCTTCTTCTCCATCGAGAAGACCGGCGACCCGGGCCGGCTGATCGAGTACGACAACACGCAGAAGATCTTCAGCAACCCGAGCCAGAAGAAGACCGAGGACTACATCACCGGCCGCTTCGGCTGAGGCGCAAGGAAGGGCCCCTTCTTAACGCCTACGGCATAGGAAGGGGCCCTTCTTAACGCGCTCCCCTGCTCAGCGCAGCGCGGCGAAGAACTCCCGCAGGTCCGCCACCAGAAGGTCGGGCACCTGGTGGGCGGCGAAGTGCCCGCCCCGGTCGTACGTGTGCCAGGAGACGATGTTCTTGTGGTCGCGCTCGGCGAGCGTGCGGATCGACTGGAAGTCCCAGGCGAAGTTGGCCAGGCCGAGCGGCACGGTGGTGGGGTCGGGCACGGTGGTGCCCCGCCCGTTGACCTTCTGCGTCGGGTGCACCGCCTCGGCATCCTCGTAGTAGTAGCGGGCCGCCGAGGCGGCCGTGTTGGTCAGCCAGTAGATGGTCGTGTTGGTGAGCACGTGGTCGACGTCGATCTGGTCCCCCATGAGCTGGCCCAGCCAGCCGAGCAGGCCCACCGGCGAGTCGGCGAGGGCGTGCGCCACGTTCTGCGGCTCGGTCGAGTGCAGCTTGTCGTAGCCGCCCCGCCGCTGCACGAACCAGTCGGCGAACGCCACCTTGCCCCGCTCCTCCTCGGTGAGCGCGGCCAGCTCGGCCGGGTCACCGGACGGCAGGGAGAAGACCTGCGTGACGTGCACCCCCAGCACGTGCTCCGGGTCGGCCCGGCCCACCTCGGGCGACACGAACGCGCCGAGGTCGTTGCCGGCCGCGCCGTACCGCTCGTAGCCGAGGCGGCGCATCAGCTCGGCCCACGCGCGGGCCACCCGGTGCCGGTTCCAGCCGCGCTCCCGGGTCGGCCCGGAGAAGCCGAACCCCGGCACCGACGGGATGACGAGGTGGAAGGCGTCGGCGGGGTCGCCGCCGTGGGCCCGCGGGTCGGTCAGCGGACCGATCACGTCCAGCCATTCCGCGACGGTGCCCGGCCAGCCGTGGGTGAGGACCAGCGGGGTGGCGTCCGGCTCGGGCGACCGCACGTGCAGGAAGTGCACCCGCTGCCCGTCGATCTCGGTGGTGAACTGCGGGTACGCGTTGAGCCGCGCCTCCCACTCCCGCCAGTCGTAGGCGGTGCGCCAGCGCTCGGCCAGCCGCCGCACCCAGCTCAGCGGGACGCCGTACTCCCAGCCGGGCGGAATCGGGCCGGCGGGGGCGGCCGGGTCCGGGTCGGCGGGCAGCTCCTCGGCCCAGCGGGTCCGGGCCAGCCGGTCGGCGAGGTCGTCCAAATCGGCCTGCGGGACGGCGATACGGAACGGGACGATCGCGGTGTTGTCTGCCATGCCTCTGAGCGTAGGAACGAATTAGGAACACTCCGTTCCTAATACGCTGGCAGAATCCGCGAAATGTTGGAGACCTCGGCGCGGCTGCTGCGCCTGCTGTCGCTGTTGCAGACCCCACGCGACTGGACCGGCGCCGAACTGGCCGAGCGCCTCGCGGTGAGCACCCGGACCGTCCGCAACGACGTGGAGCGGCTGCGCGAGCTCGGCTACCCGGTGCACGGCACCCGGGGCGCCGTCGGCGGCTACCGGCTGGGCGCGGGCGCGGCCCTGCCCCCGCTGCTCCTCGACGACGAGGAGGCGGTGGCGGTGGCGGTCGGGCTGCGCACCGCCGCGGGCGGCAGCGTCGCCGGCATCGAGGAGACCTCGCTGCGGGCGCTGGCCAAGCTGGAGCAGGTACTCCCCCACCGGCTGCGCCGCCGCGTCACGGCCCTGCACACGCACACCGTCCGCGTGCCGCACGACCAGCCCGGCCCGACCGTGGACGCCGGAACGCTCAGCGTGATCGGGGCCGCCTGCCGGGACCGGGAGCGCCTCCGGTTCGACTACGTCCGGCACGACGGGACCGCGGACCGGCGGGACGTCGAGCCGTACCGGCTGGTCAACTGGGGCCGGCGCTGGTACCTGGTGGCCTTCGACCCGGCGCGGGCCGACTGGCGCACCTTCCGCGTCGACCGGATCAGCCCGCGTACCCCGACGGGTCCCCGGTTCGCGGCCCGCGAGCTCCCCGGTGACGTGGTGGACCGGGTCCGGCACGGCGTCTCCTCGGCCGCCTGGCGGCACCGGGCGCGCATCCGGGTGCACGCCCCCGCCGAGGTGGTGGCCGACCGGATCAACCCGGCCGTCGGCAGCGTCGAGCCGGCCGGCGACGCGGCCTGCCTCCTGCACACCGGAGCCGACCGGCTGGAGACGATCGCGGTCTGGCTCGGCCTGCTCGACCTCGACTTCACCGTCGAGGACCCGCCCGAACTGGCCGACCTGCTGCGTACCCTCGCGGCCCGCTACCTCCGCGCCGCCGGCTGACCGTCAGGAGAGGCGGAAGCGGGGCGCCTCGGCGTCGGAGAGGTCGAGGTGCGGGGTGACCGGGGTGCCGGGGTCCCGTTCCGCCGCCGCGCGGGCCACTCCGGCCAGGTCGCCGGCGGCGGCGACCTCGCCCAGGGTGACCATCGTGGGCGGAAGCATGGTCAGCTCGCCGGCCTCCGCCCGGGCCAGGGCGTCCGCCGGGCGCAGCCACAGCGTGTGGTCGGCCTCGCCGGAGACGTCCCGGGTCCGCTGCCCCTCCGGCAGCAGGGCGACGAAAAAGTACGTGTCGAAGCGGCGCGGCTCGAACTCCGGGGTGATCCACCGGCTCCACGGCAGCAGCAGGTCGGACCGGAGCGTGAGGCCCTTCCCGGCCAGCAGGTCGGCGAAGCCGGCACGCCGGGCCACGAGATCCTGCCGGGCCGCCTCCCAGTCGTCCCCGCTCACGTCCCCCACCACGGTCCCGCCGTCCGGGCCGGCCAGCAGCACGCCCGCCTCCTCGAAGACCTCCCGGGCCGCGGCGCACACCACCGCCTGCGCGGCGGCCGGGTCGAGGCGGAGGCGCTCGCCCCACCCGGCCGGCGTCGGGCCGGCCCAGCCCAGGTGAGCCTGCGAGTCGGAACGGTCCACGCCGCCGCCGGGAAAGGCGTACATCCCCCCGAAGGTCATCGCGGCCACCCGGCGGATCAGGTAGACCTCGAAGTCGGCGCCGGCCGGGCGGAGCAGCAGCACGGTGGCGGCCACTCGCGGCACGGCCGGCACACCGCCCTCGGCACGGAACCGGCGGGCGTGCTCCACCAGGGCAGGAGGTGCGGCGAAGCCGTCGATCGTCATGCCCCGAGCCTAGTTCCCGTCCAGTGGATCATGCATTCGGCGACGGGACGGTGTCAGACCGGGTCGCTACGGACCCCGATCTTGGAGACTTGCCGTTCGCCACGAACGTCAACTTCCAAGATCTCGCCGGCAAGGCGGCGTCCGGCGCCGGTCGGCGCCACCTCGCCAAGAAGCGGCCGGGAGGGCCCCGGCTGGCACCGATCGACACGCTCACAGTCGGGCGCATCTGGGATGCCGCAGAGGTCAGGGCATACGCCGAACGACGCGGCCAGCGCCTCGCCGACGAGGAGTAGCCAACCCCGATCTCGATCCGGGGCATCCGCGAGGAGCGGGCTCACGGGGCTGCGCGCACCGACGCCGCATGGCAGGGTCGTGGCCCATGATCGATGAGTTCGCGAAAGAGTACCTGCACCACGACCTGCGCCACATCCGCGAGACGATGCTGTGGAAGCTCGACGGATTGTCCGAGTATGACGTCCGCCGCCCCCTGACCGCGACGGGGACCAACCTCCTCGGCCTGGTCAAGCACCTCTCGTTCACGGAGGCCAGGTACTTCGGCGAGGTCTTCGACCGGCCGTTCCCCGAGCCCCTGCCCCGGTGGGACGCCCCCGACGACGGCACCGACATGTGGGCGAGCGAGCACGAGACGCGCGAGGAGATCATCCAGCGCTACCGGCGGGTGTGGGAGCACTCGGACGCGACGATCGACGCCCTCGCGATCGACTCGCCCGGCCATGTGCCCTGGTGGCCACGCCCCAACGTGAAGCTGTTCAACATCCTGGTCCACGTGCTCACCGAGACGAGCCGGCACGCCGGTCACGCCGACATCCTGCGCGAACAGCTCGACGGCTCCACGGGGGCGGCAGCCGAATACGCCCACCTGGAACCCGACCGGGCGACCTGGGCGGCGCGGGTCGCGACGATCGAGGCGGCCGCCAGAGCAGCGGGCGCGCCGCGCTGAGCTTCCCGACGGGTGGATCTTCGTCCCGCCCGTGCGACGGTCCGGGATAGCGTGCCGGCATGACGCGTTCAAGTCACGCCACCGGTGCGGTAATCACGGATGCGGCAGGCGCCCAGCTAGAGGGGCTGTGAGAGGCCCTAGAAATGCCAAACAGCCCCGGCCTAGTTGGACTAGGCACCGGGGCCGAGCGGGCGCGGGAAGGGGTCCTGCGGGGGTCAGGCGCGACGGCGGCGGCTCGTCGGAACGGGCCGACAGGCCGGGTGGCGTACGGGGTGCGGCTCGCCGAGCTGGTCGGCGATCCACGCGCACAGGTCGTCGATGAGGTCGGGCGGGAAACGGGGCGGCGTCGGGTCGTCTCCCTCGTGGGCGCTCATGGGGTCGGAGGATACGCCGAACGCCCCGCCGGAGGAGTCGTCTTTTACGGCGGCGGGTCCTACTTGGAGACCCCGCGCTCGTCTATCCGATTTGAAGTGGTTGGGCCGTGAGATCGGCGCCTCGTGCGCCGGTTCACGTCAGCGCGCCCAAGTTTCCCTGTGTCAGCTTCGGCCACTACAGTTTCAAGCATGCCGGAGATGGTGCAGCCCCACGTCAAGCTGATCGCGTGGACCCAGTTCCAGGCCCCGGACGACGTGCCGTGGTCGACCGACGCCGAGGGCGACCAGGCGCTGACCGACGCCCAAGGCGGCCGAAGCCTCCGGTGAAACAACGACGGCACCCGTTGACGCGGGTGCCGTCGCGAAGAAACACCCGTTGACGCGGGTGCTTAGTTACGAGCAGTTCAAATCCGTTCGCCCAAGAACAGAGGAGGTCCTACTCGCATGTCCACCACTCTACGACCCGGCGGGAGCCGACGTAAGAAGCACCCCCGGAACCGTGGTGTGTCGCATCTCTGGCTAACCCTAATCATGGCAGCGGGTTTCGCCGGTTACCTCGCCCTCCAGTATCCGCAGGTGCAAACGCCGATACTCGTCGCCGTGGGAGTCCTCACCGTGCTTATCCTGATGGTCGACCGGGACCGGGACCGGGAGTAGCGACCGCCGAAGGCCCCCGGCTGACCGGAACGACTCCGGCGGCCGGGGGCTTCTGCATGTCCAACCTCGGCGGTGCGGCTGTTCACCAACGACTTCAGCATGGACATGTTCATGGTCGACCCGACGAACCTCGTCGACTTAACGACTACCGGCATCGCCGACGACCCGAGGCTGCACAAGAAGGTCGTCGGCGACCAGGGGCCGGCACCTCCACGCCCTGCCGACCACCGGCATCATCGACGTCTTGAACCTGCGCCTGTTCATCGGCGACCAGGGCTTGGACTACAACATTCAGATCGCCTACCTCGACTTCCTCTACGTGGTGAAGCTACGCACCCTCGAGTACAACCTGAGGCTGCACAAGAAGTTCGTCGAGGCGGCCGGGGACGCTCGCGGGGTGGTGGGGTGCGGGTGCAGGCGGTCAAAACCCGAACGTCTCTCGCTCGGTGGGCGCAGTTGGCCGGTAGATGGCGTCGGGGTTGGCCGCGATCCACGCGGCGGCCAGGGCGTCCCAGTCACGGCGGCCGTACCGCATCGCGTAGAGGCGGGCCTCTACGTAGACCATCCAGGGGTTGACGGTCGGCGCGTCGGTCGTCCAGCCGGTGTTAGCTCGCCGGGGCTGGACGCGGGCCAGCGGGTCGAAAGGCGGCGCGGTCTCAGGGCGCGCGGCGTACCACGCTCGGGCGGCGGCGACGGTGAGGTCGGCGCGGTCGACGCCGGCCGGGAGCAACGTCGCCGCGTATCGCTGGGCCGCTCTCCGGACGGCGTCCAGGGTGCGCGAGGCGTCGTCGGGGCCGTCGGGGTAGTCGGACGGTCGGAAGGGCGGCCACTGGCGGCCACCGAAGGCGACGGCGACGGCGGCTTCGCGCCCGCGGCCGGCGCGGAGGGCTGCGCGGCGGCTCATCCGTTCCGCCTCCAGCGCTGGCCGACGAGAGCGCGGCCAGCATTCGACGCGGCCGACGGCTCGGCGAGGTGCAGGCCGACGCTACGGAGGGCCGTCACGGCGGCGGATCGCGCCATGCGGGCCTCGCCGACGAGCGGGTTAGCGACGAGCTGGCCTCGGTAGCCGGGGACGATCCACTGGTCGCCGATCGCCTCCTCGGCGCGGTCGGCCAGGGATACGAGCTTGACGGCCTGGACGAGGGCGCCGAAGCCGACGGCGGTGATCGTGTTGCCGTTCTCCTCCAGGACGTCGTGCCAGAGGTCCAGGGCGTCGGACGTGAGGCCACCGGGCGGGGTTACGGAGGGTGATTCGGGAGGGTTGGGGACGGGGGTTAAGTCCGTTTCACGCATGGATTCTCCAAAGTGTGCAGAGGGTCGACACGTATGGCGAGGCCGCCACGCTAAGCCGCTTCGGTGTCGGGCCGGGTCGGGCAAGGGCCCCTTCCCCACCCCTGGTCACGCTGAGTGAAGTTCACGCAGAGTCAGTCGTCGGCCAGCTCGGCCACGCGGTCGAGAGTGAGGGCGTGGCCGAGCGGCACGGGGTCGCCGACGCGCTCCAGGTCGACGGCTCGACGTGCGTAAGACGTCTTACGCATGAGGGCGACGCGCCGCGCGCACGGCGACGCCGGCCCAACCTCGCCGAGGGATAGCGAGGCCGGGCCGGGTGCCGGGGCAGGGGCAGGGGCAGGGGTGGGCCGGGGTGGGGTGGGGTGGGGTGGGGTGGGGCGTCAGTCGTCGGCGGCCTGGGCGTCGGGTGCGGTGCCGGCCTCGGCGGCGGCGATCGTCGACTGTGCCAGGACGAGGCGAGCGACCTCGCGGCTGATGGCCGACGGCGTCTGCGCCTTCACGTACGGGGCGAGCGCCGGGCTCAGCCCGTAGTGCGCGAGCCGCTGCTCGACGAGGTCGTCTCGGGTGAGGCGCTTCTCGGTCTCGCGGTGGCGAGCGATCTCGGCGGCCTCGGCGACGGCGCGGTCGGCGCGCTCAGTGGTGCGGTTTACGTCCGGCATCGTTACGCCTTCGTCTCGTAGCGGCCCAGGGCCGGGTTCCACACGATGCCGCCGGCCTTCGGCGCGTCGGGGTCGTCGTTGAAGTGCGCGAGCCGGGCACCGCGGCCGAGGTCCGGCGCGGCGAGCGGGTCGGCGGCGTACGCCTCGGCCGGGATACCGGCGGTCGCCGTGCGGACGTCCCGCCAGGCTTTGTCGACCCGGGCCGACAGGTCGTCGCGGGTGATCGCGTCCTGCCGGGAGACCTTCGCGTAGTGGTCGCCGACCAGCGCGACCATTGCGCGGCGGCGGTCGACGTTCGGCTCGACGTGGGCGGCGACCGTATCCAGGTTGGCGGCGGCCAGCATGACGGCGCGCGCACGGGCGTACGCGTCGGCGGCCTCCTGGGCGGCCCGCTCGGCCTTGGCGGCCAGCTCGGCGAGCGGCGCCAGGATGATCGGCCGCAACTCGGCGCGGTGGGCAGGGATGCTTGCCTCGGCGGCGCGAGCGGCGACCTGGGCGCGGCGGGTACACGCCCTTACCTCGGCCTGGGCGTGGGCGAGCCGGGCGGCCGTGTGCGCGGGGTCGATCGCGGCCGGCAGCTTGGCCTTACCGTCGCGGATCGCGGCGGCGATCTCGGCCTTGTTGTCGGCGGCGGCGTCGTTGATCTCGTCGATCTTCGCGAGGGCCGCGCGAGTCGCGTCCTGGGCGTCGTCGAACGCGGCGAACGTGTCGCGCACGGCGGCCGGGCATCGGGGGTCCGCCAGGACGGCGGCGGGCAGGGTGGCGTCCAGGGTGACGAATTGGCCGTAGGTGTGCATAGGGGCGGTTCCTTTCGTGGTGGGCGGTTACTGGCCGTCGGCCGGGCGGTCGGCGGCGGGGTCGACGTAGGCGTAGACGGGCGTGCCGCACAGGACGGCGACGAGCCGGTAGCCGGCGCTCATCGTGGCGACGGACGCGGCGTTTACGGGCCGCTCGTGAGTGGAGGTCGGCGGGGCAGCGGGCAGGCGAGTCGACCGGCGCGGGTTGCGGGTCGCGGAATTGCGGCGGGGCACGGCGGGTTCCTTGGGGGTCAGGCGGTGGGGCGGATGAGGTTGCGGCGGTGGCCGTGTTCGCTCTCGGCGACGATCTCGGCAAGGGCGCGAGCGACCCGAGCGTCGGGCCGGGCGACCGGCGGCGGGGTCGGTAGGTCGGGCGCCGACGAAGGCGGGCGGCGGTAGTCACGGGGCATTGGGCGGAGTCCTTCGCGGGGTGTGCGGGGTGTCGGGGTCGGTCATGGGCGGGCCTCTCTGGGCAGGGGCGACGGCCCGACCTCGCGGGGAAGCCGGGCCGTCGAGCGGGCGGGACTACATGGCGCGGTGACGGGCGAGCCGAGCGAGTCGGGCTTCGCGCTCCTCGGGCGTCGCGGGCGGGAGGAGGTCGAGCGACAACCCGTCCGAGCGGGCGGTCGTCTCATCACGCGGGGAAAGAGCGAGGTCTTCTGTTCTCGGACCGAACCCGAACCCGGACTGTGGACTCCCCTTAAGGGGGGAGTCCGAGTCCGGGTTTAGTTCGGAGGATTTACTTGGACTAGTCCGGGTTGAGTCCGGGTTTAGTCCGGGTTCCGGGTTAGGTTCGTCGGCCCGGAACGGCCGTGCGGACACGAGCCGCGAGCCGCCGCCCCGTCCCTGGCGCCGCTCCTCGGTGACGTAGCCCTCCTCGACCAGCAACGCGAGCGCCTGGGCCTTGCCGGCAGTCGCGCCGGGTACCTCAGCCTTGAGGGCCGTCCGCGTGGCTTCGGTATTCGTCTCGATCCACTGCGAGATGCGCTCCATAAGGACCGTCGGCCGGAAGGGCCTCGCCTCGCCTGTCTCGGCGTCGTACGTCTCGGGGTTGTCGACCACGTAGGCCGTGCGGCCCGGCGTCGTCGAGTCCAGGACGACCCGCGCGGCCTCCTGGGTCCGGTCGGCCTTCGACCACATGCCCGCGTGCGACCGCACCCAGCCGGGCCGGTCCTTGGCGACGCGGAGAACGATGATCCCTCGCTTGCCCGGCGCGATCGGCTCGACGGGGGCGACGTTGTACGCGATGCCGTCAAGTCCCGCCATCTTGTGCTGCGACCCGATCGCGAACCGGCCGCGCCCGTCGTTGGACTTGGTGACGTGGTCGACGCACACCACGGCGGCCGTCGTCTCGTCGGCGATGCGCCGGGGCACGGCTCGGATGAACTCGGCGACCTCGGTCCCGCTGTTCGGGTCGAAGCCGTAGACCATGAGCGCGTCGGTGATTCCGTCGACCGTGGCGAAGCGGTAGCGCTCGCGGAGAACGCCGGCGAACTCCCGCTCGGCGTCGGTGCCGGGCAACGGCTTCTCGCTCGGGCGGATGTACGTCAGGCCGTCGGCCAGTACGCCGAGCGGCACGCCGAGGGCCAGTAGGCGACGCCCGACGGTCTGTAGGTCGCTCTCAAAGTCGACGAACAGCGCCCGCTCGCCCGCGTTCAGCGCCTCGGCGGCGGCCAGCAGGGCGACCCAGGATTTACCGGACTCGCTCTCGCCCATAAGCCAGTGCACGCGGCCGGGGTAGAACAGCGCGATGCCGTCGGCGCGGCGCAGAATCTCGGTCCGCTCGGGCTCGTAGTCGCCGGACAGGGCGGCCAGGACGTCTTGCGGCGCCCAGCTCGTCGCGGTCTTGCCGGCGCTCTCGTCCATCTTCAGGGCGTGCCGGACGGAGAACGTCGTCTCGCTCGCGCCGGGCAGGACGTCGGCGGCGGCCAGGTCCAGGCCAGCGACGATCGCCCCGGCCGAGCAACTACCGGACAGGCACCACACGCGGGCCGTGCCGTCGTAGTCCGGGTCGAGGTGGAGATACCGCCAGCGGTGGCAGACGGGGCACATGCCGGTCCGCCGGAACGTGAGGCCCTCCTCGGACCGGGCGTCGGACCGCTTGGCGATCGTGTCGAAGGCGGTCATCAGTGGCCCGCCTCGGAGGGGACCGGCCCCAGGTCGAGCACCGGGCCGACGTGTGGCCGGCGGTGGACCGTTCCGCCGAACATTGCGAGGGCGACGTCGCGGAGTTCCTTACGCGTGAGCGGCTTGGGCGCGTTGACGCCGCGCAGGGGCGGATATTCGCGGAGGTGCGCGAGGCGGTATGTGGCGTCCAGCTCGTCGAGGAAGAGGCGAGGGCGGCGGCCGTCCGGCGCGTTGACGTACTGGCCGTTTACACGCGCCCGGTCGCGGGCGTCGAGCAGGACGGCCTGGGCGACACGGGTCCGCTCATCGTTGCGGAACTTGGCCCACGCGACGGGGTCGGCGGCGATCACTGGGATGACTCCTTCAGAGCGGCGAGAATGCGGGCGGCCTCGGGCGAGGTCTTGGCGTACGCCTCCAGGCGGTCGACGACGTCCAGGCGCAAGAGCTGACGGCCGCGGTAGGCGGCCTGATTGCATCGGGCCGAGCAGTAGATCCGGCGCGGGTCGGCGTCCTCGGCGATCGGGTGGTCGGGGTTCCACTGGCAGGCACGCATGAGCGACCTCCTTTCGGTTTGTTATCGAGGAAGGGCAAGAAAAAGGCGCCCCCGCCGGGGAGCCAGGGCCCAGCGGGGGCACCAACGCGAGCGGGCCACCGTCGCCAGAGGGATAGCCGCTTGCGTGCATTGGGGGCGAGCAAGCGGGCCGGCGCCCACCTTCGAAAACACCGGCCCGCCGCGCTCAAACTCGCGAGCGGCCTCGCCCAGAGGCACCGCGAGGAGCAGAGGGGAAAACCCCTCCTCACTCCATAGCAATACGGCGACAGGCCGAGGCCTCGGCGTCAGTAGTTCGCCGGGAAGCCGGCCAGCGCCTCGGGGTGATACTCGGCGAGCCACTGGGCCGCGGGGTCGTTGCCGCGACGTCCGGCGGTCCGCTCGCAGTACCCGTCGGGGACGAAGCCCGACGCGGCCAGGCTGAAGACGGCCAGGCCTTCGCCGTGGACTTCGGCGGCCAGGTCGTCAACGTCGTACGTCCAGTCATCTACCGCGCGCCGGACTTCGACGCGGGGACGCGTCGCACGCCGGGCAACAAGCTCGCGGACGTGGTCGGGCACCTCGACCGGCGGGGCGGCATCGCGCGCGCGGTAGGCCCGCTTGTCCTCGGTTTTCTGCGCGCGGCGGCACGCCGGGTGATAGGTGGGCCGGCGGCCTCGGCCTGAGTAGGTGATCCGCTCGTGGCAGACCGGACACGGGTCGGGGAGGAGGATTTCCATGGGTGGGCTCTTTCGGGGCTAGGGCCGTCGGGTGCGGCCCTCGTAAGTCAGGGCGCCGGGTCGCGCGCTGGAGCGCTGCGGGGTCCGACGTTGTTAGCTGGCCGTTGTCGGCCGTTTGCGAGTCGGCCACGCGACGGGCTGTGGGCTCGGTCACCGGGCCTATGCGCCAGCGGGGGGGCGAGCGGTTCACGTCCGCCGCTGGCGCATGGGCTAGCGGCTCCCGGTATTCAGAACCGCTGTCGACCGGCCCACGCGGTGCTCTCGGTCCCATGTGTATTGACCATTGATGGGACTATCGATGTGTGGGGGATGCCATCGCTTGGTACGGCGCGGTCCTGTCGACTGCCTCGCTGTTCGTTGCGTTCATGGCCTGGCGCAGTTCTGGTCCTCGGACCAAGGCAAGAGTCCTGATCGTGGAGCCGCCAGACGGGCGCAAGCTGCACGTCGAAGTGACGAACACCGGGCGAGCTGACGTCTCTATCGACGAGATTTGCCTCGCGTACGGAGTCCCGTCGCCGAATTCGGTACTAGAGTCACTACCTCGTCACATACGGGCCGAGCCGCTGGAGGGGCCAGCCTTACCACATCGCCTACTCGCCGGCTCCTCGTCTACTTGGTGCATCTCGCCCGCCTCGCTGGAGTCGAAGCTCGGCCATCAACTCGAAAGGTCGGACAAGATTTTTGCGGTCGTCCATACCGCGCACGGCAACGTCAAGGGGGACGTCGTGTTTCCGGGGGCGATCATCCCCGTGTACGTCCGCCGCGCCGCCGGCTGGCTGGATCGCTTCGATCGAGCCATTGCTCGGCTTGACGAGAGACAAAGACGGTGGGAGGGGCAGGGCCGGGAGCGCCTTCGGCGCTGGGATGAGCGCCTAGACGCGTCGGAATCCCGACACGAGGATTGAGCCGAAGCCGCCCTCGGCGGTGTGCCGGGGCGGCCTCGGGGACGGTGCGGGTCAGTCGGCGAGGGGGTGTTTAAACCCGTCCAGCGGGCCGGTCACAGGCCGGTCGTGCTGGGTCTTGTTCAGGACCTCGGCCCAGGCGTCGACCATCGGGCGGCCGTCGCGGGCGAACTCGCGGAGGATGTCCTCCACGATCTCGCGCACGATTCCGGCCACTTCGCTGAGGCCCGGCCGGGGAAGCCAGCCGATCGCGGTCCAGTCCTTCCTGGTGAGGTGGCCGACGACCTCGCCGACGCAGCGGATCGTGAAGATTTCGCCCACGCCGGTGTAGTCGTGCGACGGGTAGGCGGGCGGGGCATAGACAAGCTCGGCCGGTTGCGGTCTCCAGGGCATCGGGGCTCCTCGGTTGGGCGGGACGGGGCCGGCGGCCGTGGTGGACACCGGCCCCGCTGGCGGACGTTAGGCGGCGGCTACGACAAGAGCGGGCGTCGCGACAGACTGGCGCGGCCAGTGTCGCTGCGCCGTGCGGACACTGACGCCGAGGTCGGCGGCGACGCTCGCCGGGGTCGCGCCCGGCGCGGCGGCAGCGTCGCGGATGACGTCGGCGGACGACAGTCGCGACGGGCGGCGGGTCGGTGTCACGGCGGCGACCGGGGCGACGACACGGGCGGACGACAGATCGGCGACGGGGGCCGGGGGCACGTCGGCGACCGGGGCGGGCGTCACGTCGGCCACCGGGGCGACGACACGCTCGGGCGTCGCGGTGTCGGCGACGGTGGCGGGCGACGACGAGAAGACGAGCTTGACCAACGCCATAAAGGCCAGCGCCGGGACGGCCGACAGGATGCCGCCAGATAGGCCCGGCTTCGCGACGGCCAATTGCGCGGCCAGCGACAGACCGGCGGCGACGACGAGAAGCGCCAGCGGGTAGCCGGCCGGCTTGGCGGCGCGGCGACGTCGGCGGATGTCCAGCAGCGCGGCCACGGGGACGAGCTCGGATATGCACGCGTTGGCCCAGCCGAACCAATCCGGCGTACCGGCGGGGCTGTTGGTCATCGTCCAGTCGTGGACGTGTGTAAACGACGCTGCGCCAGCGGCCAGGCCGACGACGAGCAGGATCGCCACGAGGACGACAGACTCGGCCCGCTCGGCGCGGGTCGGTCGGTAGGTAGGCTCGGACATAGCGGAACCTCCAGAGTTCCGTTAGGGCCTCGGCAGCGCTGCAATCGCTCGCCGGGGCCTGCCTTATTCGGGGGTCAGTTCTCTTCCGTCGGGCGCACCCACGCGATCGAGACGCGGGACGCAACCGGCGTCCGGCGTCCGAGCGTGGGGGCTTTCGCGACCGTGATGCGGCGGACGAACAGAGCGACCATGGCGCGCCGTTCAGGCAGGGCGGCGCGGTCCCACCACGAGCCGGGGCCGATCGGGTCCTCGCCGGGCTCGCCGAGCCATTCCCCGATCGGGAGGGTCGGCGAGGCGGTGGCGTCGATGGCGGCAAGCTGGGCGGTTAGCGTCTCGATCCGCCCGCCGAGGGCGCGCTCCTCCTCCAGGAAACGGCGCTGGCCGATCGTCCCCGAGTAGCCGCCCTTCTTGCGGTCGTCGTACAGCGTGTCGAGGCTGCGCTCGGCGTCGTCCAGCTCGCCCGCGATCGCGCCACGCTGGGCGGCGGTCGCCGGGTCGGCGCTGGCGAGGCCGAAGAGGCGCGTAGCTTCGGCGATCGTCTCCAGGACGTCGAGGTCGTCGGCGGTGTCGGCGGTGGCGATCAGGGCGAAGATGCGCCGGGCGACGTAGTCGTCTAGTAGGTCCTGCTGGACGGTGCAGTCTCCGGCGTGCTGGTCGGGCTGACGCACTCCAACGGGCCGAGTGCACCGATACGCAGACCATCTGAGACTGTCGTTCCGGCGGTGCGACTTCATCCGTGCGCCGCACCCGCAATGCAGGATTCCGAGCGATGACAACAGCGACGGCGCGGGGGATGCGGTGGGGGCAGTCTGCGGCGTGCGGCCTGCGAGCCGGTCCTGTAGCTCGTACCAGGTCGCCGGGTCGATGATCTCGGGGTGCGCCTTGACGGGCTTACCCTCCTCGTCGCGGATGATCCGGTAGCCAGCGATTCCTGTGCTCTTCCGGCCGTCCGGGCGGACGGTGTAGACCACCTCTGCGCCGAACCCGGCGATGCGTGGGTCGCGCAGGATGCGCGCGAGGGTCCGGGGCGACCACTGGCTACCGGCGTCTACCTTGCCGACCGTGGCACCTCGCGTCGGCACGTCGGATTCGTTGAGCCACCTTGTGACTGCCAGCAGCGGTGCCGGACGGACCGGGTCGAGCACTCGGGCGACCATGTCGCGAATCACGGCGGCTTCGTCGTCGCGCCGGGTGAGGATCTGCACGGCGATCGGGCGCCCGTCGGCGTTCGTGCGAGTCTCGGGGCTCAGCGCGAACCCGTATGGTGGCTTCCCCGAGGTGTACCCGCCGAGGGCCTTGGCGGCGTCCTTCGCGCCCTTGACGGCAATGCTCTTGTTCTTGGACTCACTGTGCGCGGCGTCCAGGCGCATGATCAGGTGGATGAGATCCATAAGGTTGCCCTTGCGGAACTCGCCCTCGGTGACCGAGATGATCGTGACGCCTCGGTTAAGGAGGTCGGTCACGACCGGGATCGCGTCGAGGGGGTCCGCACGGGAGAAGCGGCTCACGTAGTAGACGATGATCGTGTTTACACGCCCGGCGCGGCAGTCGGCGATCAGTCGCTCAAAGCCGGGACGCTCGGCCCCACTGAACGCGGAGATGCCGAGGTCTTCGTAGCTACCGACCCAGGTCGCCTTCATCTGCTCGGCGCGGGCACGATTGGCGTCGCGCTGGGTCGCGGGGGATGCCTCGGACTTGTTCTCGCGGGCCTTGGATTGCCGGACGTAGCCGGCGGCGCGTACTTGAAGGGGTGACATGGTCGCGAAATATACCCCCGGTGGCATGACACGTTGGGGAATCCTGGCCACCGGAACCATCGCCGCCCGCTTCGCCGAGGACCTGCGGCTGGTGCCGGGGGCCGAGCTGGTGGCGGTCGGCTCGCGTACCCGGGAGAGCGCCGAGCTGTTCGCGAAGCGGCACGGCATCCCCCGGGCGTACGCCTCCTGGGCGGAACTGGCCGCGGACCCGGACGTGGACGTCGTCTACGTCGCCACCCCGCACGCCGCGCACCACGAGGCGGCCCTCACCTGCCTGGCCGGCGGCAAGGCCGTGCTGGTGGAGAAGCCCTGCACGCTCGACCTGGCCACCACCACGGAGCTGGTCGAGACGGCCCGCGCCCGTGGCCTCTTCCTCATGGAGGCCATGTGGATGCGCACCAACCCGCTGATCCTCCGGGTGCTGGAGCTGATCGCGGACGGCGCGATCGGTCCGGTGACGCACGTCCGGGCGGACTTCGGCGTGGCCGGCCCGTTCCCGCCGGAGCACCGGATGCGGGCCCGCACGCTGGGTGGTGGCGCCCTGCTCGACCTCGGCGTCTACCCGCTGAGCCTGGCCCACCTGCTGCTCGGCGTGCCGCAGCAGGTGCACGCCTGGGCGCAGCTGGGCCCGGAGAAGGTGGACGAGAACACGGGCATTGTCCTGGGCTGGGACTCGGGGGCCGTCGCGACGCTGAGCTGCGGGATGGTCGGCGCCACCGCGATCACCGCCGCCGTCACCGGCACGACCGGGCGGATCGACCTGCCGGAGCCGTTCTACCGGCCCGATGCCGCGGTGCTGCACCGGCTCGGCGCCGAGCCGGAGACCATCTCCGCCGACCTGACCGGCGGCGGCTACCAGTACGAGGCGATCGAGGTGCAGCGCTGCCTCGCGTCGGGGCTGATCGAGAGCCCGCTGGTGCCGCACGCCGCCACCCTGGAGGTGATGGGCCTGCTGGACGACATCAAGGCCCGGATCGGCGTCACTTACGCGTGAGGAAAGGGCCCCTTCTTAACACCCCAGGGCGGGCTGTTAAGAAGGGGCCCTTTCTCTACCGGAAGCGTTAATAGGGGGCCCTTCCTTACGGCTCAGAACAGCGGGCGGACCAGCAGGTACGCCAGGCAGGCGATGGCCGCGGCGGCCGGGAACGTGATGATCCAGGCGATCACGATGTTGCCGGCCACGTTCCAGCGGACCGCGGAGAGCCGCTTGGTCGCGCCGACACCCATGATCGCCGAGGTGATCGTGTGGGTGGTGGAGATGGGGGCCTTCAGCACCAGGGCGTTGAAGTAGAGCACGGCGCTGGCCACGGTCTCGGCCGCGAAGCCCTCCGCCGGGCCCAGGTCGATGATCTTCCGACCCAGGGTCCGGATGATCCGCCAGCCGCCCGCGTAGGTGCCGGCCGCCAGCATGGCCGCCGAGGTCCAGAACACCCACTGCGGAATGTGCGTCTTGTTGTCCTGGTAGCCGCCGGTGTAGAGGGCCAGCACGATGATGCCCATGGTCTTCGCGGCGTCCTGCATGCCGTGGCCGACCGACATGGCGGCGGCCGAGGCGGTCTGCGCCCAGCGGAAGCCCCGGTTGAGCTTGCCGGGCTGCCCCTTCCGGAACAGCCACAGGATGCCCAGCATCACCAGGAAGCCGAGGATCAGGCCGACCACCGGCGACAGCACCATCGGGATGAGGACCTTCTCGACGATGTTGCCCCACTGCACGACGCCGTCGGCGGCGAAGAGGGTCGCCCCGACCAGGCCGCCGAAGAGGGCGTGCGAGGAGGACGACGGCAGGCCGAAGTACCAGGTGATCAGGTTCCAGGCGATCGCGCCGAGCACGCCGGCGAAGACCACCCCCAGGCTGGCCACCCCGGGCGGCAGGGTGACCAGGCCGTCGCCGACCGTCTTGGCCACCCCGGCGCCGAAATGCGCGCCGACGAAGTTGCCGACGGCGGCCAGCGCGAGGGCGATCCGGGGGGTCAGCGCCCGGGTCGAGATGCTCGTGGCGATCGCGTTGGCCGCGTCATGGAAGCCGTTCGTGTAGTCGAACGCCATGGCGACCGCGATCACCGCCAGCACGGCGATGAGTTCGGGGGTCACGGGATCAGGACTCCTTGACCGCGATGGTCTCGACGGTGTTGGCGACGTGCTCGAAGGCGTCGCAGGCGGCCTCCAGCTCGTCGGCCACCTCCTTCATCTTCAGCACCGTGAGCGCGTCGTACTCACCGCTGAAGAGGCGGACCAGCAGCATCCGGTACGCCTGGTCACCGTCGTTCTCGAGGCGGTTGCACTCGATCCAGTAGTCCTCGAGATCCTTCATCGACTTCAGCCGGGGCATCGCCTCGGCGGTCAGCTTGGCCTGCTGGTCGAGGACGTTCACCAGCTCGTGCATCTCGCGCGGCAGCGAGGGCAGCTTGGTGAGGCCGTAGAGGTAGAGCAGGTTGCCGACCGCCTCCAGGTGGTCCATCACGTCGTCGAGCAGCGAGCCCAGACGGTAGATGTCCTCCCGGTCGAACGGGGTGATGAAGGTGGAGTTGATCTTCTTGTACAGCTCGTGGGTGATCTGGTCGCTGTCGTGTTCGATGTCGGTGAGCCGCTCGCTCACCGACTGGATCTCGACGTCCGGCAGGCCCAGCTCGTTGAGCAGCGCGGTCCCCTTCACCAGGTTCTGCGCGGCCCTGGTGAAGAGCTCGTAGAAGGCGCCCTCGGTGGGGCGGAAGGAAAACTTCACAGCACGGACCTCGTCGTGTCGGTGGAAGGGTGGCCGTCGCCCCGGAGGACGCCTGCTCTGCGCATGCTAGGGACCCCGTGGAACCGGGCAGCCGTCGGCCCACCCCTGGTCAGGCCCGATTCACCGCTCGTTCACCTGCTGTTCACCTTGCCCCGACCCGCCCTCGCTCCGCAGCCGGTCCCGCTCCCGCGCGAGGTCGAAATCGGCAGGCGGATACCCCAGATCCAACCCGTCGAACGTCTCCCGGAGCAGGTGCGCCACCGCCCAGTCGCGGTACCACTTCCGGTCCGCCGGCACCACGAACCAGGGCGCGGCGTCCGGGCCGCACCGCTCGATCGCCTCGGCGTACGCCGCCTGGTAGTCGCCCCAACGGGCCCGGGTGTCCAGATCGCTGGGGTTGTACTTCCAGTGTTTCGTCGGGTCGGTGAGCCGCTCCATCAGCCGCTCACCCTGCTCGGCGTGCGAGATGTGCAGCATGACCTTCACCACGGTCACCCCGTTGCCGGCCAGCTCCCCCTCGAATTCGTTGATCAGGTCGTAGCGGCCCCGCCAGGTGGCCTCGTCGACCAGGCCCTCCACCCGGGCGATGAGCACGTCCTCGTAGTGCGAGCGGTTGAACACACCCACGTAGCCGGGGGGCGGCAGGGCCTGGCGGATCCGCCACAGGAAGTCGTGCCGCCGTTCCTCCTCGGTTGGCGGCCCGAACGAGCGGATGTGCAGCCCGAGCGGGTTCATGGCGCCGGCCACCCGCTTGACCGTGCCGTCCTTGCCACCGCAGTCCATGGCCTGGAGCACCAGCAGCACCCGACGCGGCCGGTCGCCGGCCAGATGGGCGCCGGCCTGGGTGGGTGCGCTGGTCGCGCTGTCCGGGCCGGCCGCGCTCTTCGCGGACGCGAACAGCATCTCCTGCTGCCGGCCGAGTTCCGCGCCGAGCAGCTCGACCTGCCCCCGCGCCCACTGCTTGCGCCCCTTGCCGTGCCCGGCCGCCGCGGGCAGCCCCGGGGTCGACCGGGGATCCACCGCCGCCAGGTCCACCGGGCCCGGGCCGACCCGGAGCAGTTCCCGCATCGACCCGCCCTCGGGCCGCACCACGTCGTCGCCACCGCTCATCCCACGATCCTCACCCAGCCCGCCGGTCCCCGCCTCCCGAGCGATGTCACACCGGGCGGGCCGCGGCGCATCCAGAGGTACGGGGAGAATGGGGACTCCGGGCGGGAGGAGCGCGACGTGCACGAGCGGGCGGCGGAGTTCGAGGCGGAACGCGGGCATCTGTTGGCGGTGGCGCAGCGCATGCTGGGCAGCCGCAGCGAGGCCGAGGACGCGGTGCAGGAGACCTGGCTGCGCTACGAGGGCGCCCTCGCCGACCCGGCCGCCCGCGAACAGGTCCGCGACCTGCGGGGCTGGCTCACCACCACCTGCTCCCGGATCTGCCTGGACGTGCTCCGGTCCGCCCGGGTGCGCCGCGAGGCGTACCCCGGTCAGTGGCTGCCGGAGCCGGTGGTGCGCGCGGCGCCGACGGCGGACGGTTTCGCCCCCGACCCGGCCGAGCGGGCGGTCCGGGCCGACCAGCTGGGCACCGCCCTGCTGGTGGTGCTGGAGCGGCTGACGCCCGAGCAGCGGGTGGCGTTCGTGCTGCACGACGTCTTCGCCGTGCCGTTCGCCACGGTCGCCGAGGTGCTCGGCACGACCCCCGCGGCGGCCCGGCAGCTCGCCTCGCGGGGTCGCCGCGCGGTCACGGCGCCGAATGTCACCCGGCACACCGCCGACCTGGCCGAGCAGTACAAGGTGCTCGCCGCGTTCGTGGCGGCGGTCGAGTCCGGCGAGCTGGACCGGCTGGTCGAGGTGCTCGCGCCGGACGTGGTGGTGGTCGGCGACAGCGGCGGCCACTTCCCGGCCGCCCGCCGGCCGGTGGTCGGCGCCGAGCTGGCCGGCCGCTTCCTCCTCGGCCTCTTCGGCCAGGCCGCGCGGTACGGCGACGTGCACGCCCGGCCGGTGCTGGTCGACGGCGCGCTGGGCTGGCAGGCGGAGACGGTGTTCCGGGACGGGCGGCCGCTGCGGATGGTCACCTCGTTCGCCGTGCACGAGGGGCGGGTCACCGGCGTGTTCAACCAGCTCAACCCGGAGAAGGTGGCCCACCTGAGCGGCGTCGGGGGCGAGGACTGGCCGCCGCGCTTCTGACGGCCCGGCTCAGACCACCAGGGCCAGCCACTTCCGGTAGGAGGTGGCGAACGGCTCGGTGCCGTCGTCGAGCGCGCCGAGCAGCCAGCGGGCCGCGGCCTCGGCCTCGGCCACCACGTCGTCGGGGTAACCCCAGCGGGCCCGGTGCTCGGCGAACTCGTCCTCGTCGCGCAACTCGACCAGGCCGGTCTCCCGCCGGCGCACCACGTCCAGGTCGAGATCGACCAGGTGGACCGTCTCCTCACCCTCCCAGCGGGCCGGGGTGGCGATGTCGCAGTAGACCTCGCTGGTGCGCGGGGGCGGGTTGAACATGCCGGTCCACCAGCCCTGTCGGGGCACCAGCAGGACGAACGGGATCCGCTCCACGGAGGGCCGGCCGTGGTAGACCGACTCGGTGCCGGCCGGGACGCCGAGCCAGACACCGAGGTCGTCCTCGGCGAGGCGGCGGGCCGGGTAGTCGCGGTGTGCGCTGCCGTCGTACTTGCGGTAGATCACGCGGACCACGTCGCTCGGCATGACTGGCACCCTAACCGATTCCGGCCACGCGACGCGATCGGCAGGTAACCGGACGCGACCTGCCCGGCCACGCCACGCGGCGGAGCGACCCACCCCCTGTCGGCCCAGCCGGGTACGGTCGCACGGTGACCGCGCCCCGCACCGCCACCGGCCCCGTTCCGAAGAAGCGCCGGGGCGGCCGGCCCGGCGGCGGCGAGCTGCTGGCCGCGGCGGTCGGCGCGGTCCCCGGCGGCGCGGCCCGGCCCGGCCAGCAGCAGATGGCCGAGGCGATCGAGCGCAGCGTCGCCACCGGCGAGCACCTGCTGGTGCAGGCCGGCACCGGCACCGGCAAGTCGTTGGCCTACCTGGCCCCGGCGCTGACCGTGGACGGCCCGGTGGTGGTCTCCACCGCCACCCTGGCGTTGCAGTCCCAGCTGGTCGACCACGACCTGCCCCGGCTGGCCGACGCGGTCGAGCCGGTGCTCGGCCGCCGCCCCACCTTCGCCGTGCTCAAGGGGCGGCACCACTACCTCTGCCTGGCCCGGCTGGACAGCTCGGTCGAGGAGGAGCCGGAGGACGCTCTCTTCGACGCGCCGCGCCCCGCCGGCGGGAAGTGGCTCGGTGAGGCGGGCCGGCTCGGCAAGCAGATGCAGCGGCTGCGCGACTGGGCGGAGAAGACCGCCACCGGCGACCGGGACGAGCTGGACCCGGGCGTGGACGACCAGGTGTGGCGGAGCATCTCGATGCCGGCCCGCGAGTGCGTGGGGGCCACCCGCTGCCCGTTCGGCCAGGAGTGCTTCGCGGAGGCGTCCCGGGCCCGCGCCCGCGAGGCCGACATCGTGGTGACCAACCACAGCCTGCTCGCCGTCGACATGATCGCCGGCCGGCACATCGTGCCGCCGCACAAGCTGCTCGTGGTCGACGAGGCGCACGAGCTGGCCGACCGGGTCTCCTCGGCGGCGCAGGCCGAGCTGGAGCCCCAGCTCATCGACCGGTCCGCCCGCCGGGCCCGGCCGCTGCTCCGGCCGGAGGTGGCCGAGCGCCTCACCGAGGCCGGCGACGCGCTGGCCGTGGGGCTGGCCGAGGCGCCGGCCGGGCGGCTCACCGCCGGCCTGCCGCCCGCGCTGCGCGAGGCGTGCACCCTGCTCGACGCGGCCACCCGGGCGGCGCTGGAGGCGATCGGCGACGTCAAGGCCGACGACCCGGACCCGGTGCGCAAGCAGCAGGCCAAGGCTGTGCTGGACGAGCTGTCGAAAACCGCCCAGCGGCTGCTGGAGGAGGCCGACCACGACGTGGCCTGGGTGGAGAAGCCGGAGAACGGCAGCCGCCGGGCGCTGGTGGTGGCGCCGCTCTCGGTCGCCGGCACCCTCGCCACCCACCTCTACGACGAGCGCACCGTGGTCGCCACCTCGGCCACCCTGGCGCTGGGCGGCCGGTTCGACACGGTGGCCCGGGCGCTGGGGCTGGACGCGCCGCCGCCCGCCCCGCCGTCCCCGGCCGCCGCCGCGCTGGCCACCGCGGCCGCCGCCGGCCGCGCCGGCACCACGCCCCCGGTGGCGAGCACCGACGGCAGCAGGGCGGCGATCGGCACGGTCCCGGCCACCGAGGGGCCCGGCTGGACATCGCTCGACGTCGGCTCGCCCTTCGACTACGCCCGGCAGGGCATCCTGTACGTCGCGGCGCACCTGCCCCGGCCCAGCGTGTCCGGGCTGCCGGAGGCGGCCGGCGAGGAGCTGCTGGCGCTGGTCGGTGCGCTGGGTGGGCGTACGCTCGGGCTCTTCTCCTCGCGGCGGGCCGCGCAGCAGGCGGCGGAGCTGCTCCGCGCGCGCACCGACCTGCCCGTGCTGCTCCAGGGCGAGGAGGCGCTGCCGCTGCTGGTCCGCCGGTTCCGCGAGGAGCGGGAGAGCTGCCTGTTCGGGGTGATGTCGCTCTGGCAGGGGGTGGACGTGCCGGGCGACGCCTGCCAGCTCGTGGTGATCGACCGGCTGCCGTTCCCCCGCCCCGACGAGCCGCTCGCGGCGGCCCGGGCGGCGGCCGTCGACGCCGGCGGCGGCTCCGGTTTCGCGGCGGTGAGCGTGCCGATCGCGGCTGTCCGGCTGGCCCAGGGGGTCGGCCGGCTCATCCGGGCCACCGGCGACCGGGGTGTGGTGGCGGTGCTCGACTCCCGGCTGGAGACCGCGCGGGGCTACGGCTCGTTCCTGCGCCGCTCACTGCCCCCGTTCTGGTACACCACCCGCCCGGACGTGGCCCGGGGCGCGCTGGAGCGGCTCGGAAAGAGCTGACGCCCGCGCCTCCCCCGGGCAGGGGCGACGCGGGCGTCCAGGGCTGCGTGCGGTCAGGGGGCCTGGGAGGCGACCACCACGGCGTCCGGCGGGGTGTCCGGCACGGTCCGCGCGGCCAGGCGGCGGATCGCGGTGTTGAGCACGGCGATCAGCGGCACCGCGACCAGCGCGCCCGCGATGCCGGCCAGCACCACCCCGGCGGCGATGCCGATGATCACGGCGAGCGGGTGGATGGCCACCGCCCGGCCCATGATCAGCGGCTGGAGCACGTGCCCCTCGACCTGCTGCACACCGATCACCACGCCCAGGATGATCAGTGCGGTCACCGGGCCGCTGTCGACCAGCGCCACCAGCACGGCCACCACGCCGGACAGGAAGGCGCCGACGATCGGGATGAACGCGCCCAGGAAGACCAGCGCGGCCAGCGGGAACGCGAACGGGATGTCGAAGATGACGAGGAAGATGCCGATGCCCACGGCGTCGATGAAGGCGACCAGCACGGTGGCCCGCACGTAGGCGCCGAGCGTCCCCCACGAGGCCCGGCCGGCGTCGTCCACCTTCCAGCGGGCGTTCACCGGCAGCAGCCGGACCAGGAACCGCCAGATCCTGCTGCCGTCCCGGAGGAAGAAGAAGGTCGCGAAGAGCACCAGGACCGTGCCGGTGAGCACCTCGGCAAGCGTGGCCGCGGTGTTGAGCGCCCCGCTGGTGAACTTCTCCGTGTTGTCGTTGATCCAGCTCTGCGCCTCGTCGATGTAGCGGTTGAGCTGGCCGTCGGAGAGGTGCAACGGGCCGGTCTTGAGCCAGTTCTGGATCTGCCGGACGCCCTGCGACGACTTCTCGCTCAGCTCCGGCACGCCCTGGATGAACTCGTTCACCACGAGGGTCAGCGTGCCGATCACCGCGACCAGGCCGCCGACCAGCACCACGCCGGTGGCCAGCGACCGGGGCAGGCGGGCCCGGAGCAGCCAGCCCACCGCCGGGGCGAGCAGCGCGGAGAGCAGCAGCGCGACCGCCAGCGGGATGATCACGATGCGGATCGTGCCGACGATCTTCAGCACGGACCAGGTGACGATGCCGACGACGATGAGCCGCCAGCACCAGGCCGCGGCGATCCGCAGCGCGTGCGGCACCTCCACGTCGTCCTGGCTGGTGGTCGAGGAGTGCACGGGGGCCGGGGGCTCCGCGCCCACCACCGTCGCCGTCGGGGGCGCCACCGGGCCGGGCGAGGAGGGCGAAGCCACGCGCTCGGCCGTTTCGGCCCGCCGGGCCCGCGCCGACTCACGGCCGGACTCGTATGCGCGGCGGAGCCGTCCGCGCATCCGCTCGAAGCGACTCAAGCGCACCTCCCGCAAACTGGTCCGCCCACGACACAGGGGGGACAGGATACGTCCATCCGCCCCACCCTAGGGCGACTGCGCCACACATTGCCCCCCGGTCGCCCCGCCCAACCACAGCGGAATCGACCGGCGGGCACGCGGTAGCGTCTTCGCGTGACCGCCGACCAGAACCTCGACGCCGGCCTGCCGATCCGCCTGCTGCACGACCGCGTGCTGGTGCGCACCGAGAACGGCGAGGGGGAACGCCGTTCCACCGCCGGCATCGTGATCCCGGCCACCGCGGCCGTCGGCAAGCGGTTGGCCTGGGCCACCGCCGTGGGCGTCGGCCCGCACGTCCGCTCCATCGTCTCCGGGGACCGGGTGCTCTTCGACCCCGACGACCGTTCCGAGGTCGAGCTGCACGGCCGGGCGTACGTCCTGCTCCGCGAGCGGGACGTGCACGCCGTGGCGGCCGAGCGGGTGGACAAGGAGCCGACCGGCTCGACCGGCCTCTACCTGTAGGCGCGGCCCCCGCCGTTTGCCGCGCTGCCCGGCGGGAAGCCCCAGGCACGACCGCGCCCTGGGGAGGGACCATGCCGATCGTCGTGAAGAAGATCCTGACCTGGGGATTCGTCGCGTTCCTGATCTACTTCATGGCGTTCCGGCCGGACGGCGCGGCCCAGCTGTTCAAGGGCATCGGGGTGGCCCTCATGGCCATCGCGCAGGGCCTCGGCGACTTCCTCACCGGCCTGATGACCTGACCCCCCTCCTCGCTCCGGGATCAGGCCGGGGGCCAGGGGGCCGCGGAGCGGTGGCCGTGCCAGCCGGACGGGCCGTAGCCGGGCGGGAAGGCCGGGGGCGGCGGCGGGGCCAGCACCACCGGGATCGGCACCACGGGCTCATCCGGGGCCTCGACCGGGCGCCGCGACCCGTCCGGGAAGCGCAGGTGGTAGCGCTGCCCGTCCCAGACCCCGACCGGCGCCTGCGGGTCCCGGCCCACGAAGAACGCCCGGTACGCCCCGATCGCGTCGAGCAGCTCCCGCTCCTCCCGTGCCGTCCGGTCCCGCTCGGCGGGCTTGCGGTCCAGGCCTCGGCGCATCCCGTCGCGCAGCAGGGCCAGCCGGGTGGCGGCGAACTGGTAGCCGCGCATCGCCTTGACCCCGCCGTCACCGGCCACCCGCCGGGCCCAGCTGCGGGCGGCGTGCCGCCGGCCCAGGCTGCCCAGCGCGGCCACCTCCGGCGGGGTGAGCCAGCCGGCCCGCACGTAGTCCGGCAGGGTGCGCTCGGTGAGCCGCCCCTCCCAGGCGCGCAGCCAGACGGCCAGCCCGACCATCCCGAAGAAGATCGGCACCATCACGCCGATGTAGCCGTAGAGCGCGATCAGCGGCTGCCCGGTGGCGGCGGCCAGCGAGGGCAGCAGGTTCCAGGTGCCGTGCAGCATCATGGCCAGCAGCAGGCCGGCGATCGGGGCGAGGAACCGCACCCGCCGGTCGGCGGTGCGCGCGGCGACGCCCAGCCCCACACCGGTCATCGAGGTGAACAGCGGGTGGGCGAAGCCGAAGAGCAGGATCCGCACGATGAAGATGGCGATCACCTGGCGCGCGCCGGTCGCCGGGCCGTACTCCTCGACGCCCGTGCGGTAGCCGTAGCCGCCCAGGTAGAGGATGTTCTCCACCATGGCGAAGCCGACCGCGGAGAGCCCGCAGTAGACCAGGCCGTCGGTGACCCCGGAGAACTCCCGGCGCCGGAAGATCAACAGCAGGAGCGGGCCGGCCGCCTTGGTCAGCTCCTCGATGAACGGGGCGACCAGCACGGCGGTCAGCGCCGCGGGCAGCCCCCAGTCGTCGAACAGCCGGGCACCGGTCTCGTTGACCAGCAGCGAGATGGCGGTGGAGACGAACGCGCCCCAGGCGAAGCAGAAGATCAGATATTTCAGCGGCTCCGGCTCGTAACGGTCGAGCCAGAGGAAGCAGGAGACCAGCACCGGCACCGGCAGGATCGCCGCGAGCACGCCGACCAGCAGCGCCTCCGCGCCGAGACTCTCGCCCAGCGTGAAGACCATGAAGACCGCGCCGGCGGCGATGAGCAGCACCACCCCGGCCAGCGCCAGGAACCGCCGCCAGCCGAGCCGGCGCAGCGGCATCCGGGGGGCCGGCGACCCGGGCGGGACGGCGGGCGCGGTCGGCGGCGGCGGCAGGGCTCCGCCGGGCGGGGTGACGGCCATGCGGTCAGCGTAGTCACCCGCGACCCACTGGTCCGGTCGCATCGCGACCGCTATGCTCCCGTTCAGGTCACGAGCGCCAGCGTCAAGCCCCGGCTTGCTGGCCGGCAACCCTCGTCGAGTTCGCGGTGGGGTGCCCCGGGTGATGACCGGGCCCAGCCCGAACCGCGTGCTGGGCAAGCGCGGACCCCGTCCCGGTGCCCACCCACCCGGGGTCCCCCTGGACCCGGGAGGCTCCGGCATGACCGTCACCCTCGTACCCTCGCTGCCCACGCTCGTCACCCCGAGCCGGCCGGACCCGCTCGGCGTGCTCGGCGTACCGGGGGAGATCAACCTGGACCACGCCGCCAGCGCGCCGTGCGCGCGGGCCGCGGCCGACGCGGTGGCCGAGCTGCTGCCCTGGTACGCGAGCGTGCACCGCGGCGCCGGCGCCCTGTCGCGGCGCTGCACGCTGGCCTACGAGCGGGCCCGGCAGACGGTCGGCGACTTCCTGGGCGCCCGCCCCGACGACCACGTGATCTTCACCCGGAACACCACCGACGCGCTGAACCTGCTGGCCCGGGCGCTGCCCGCCGGGACCACGGTGGTCACCTTCGCCGGCGAGCACCACGCGAACCTGCTCCCGTGGCCGCGCGGCTCGGTCCGGCTCCCGGTGCCGGACGGCCCGGGCGGCGCGGTCCGCTCCCTCGACGCCGCCCTGAGCGAACTGTCCCGCGACGCCCGCCCCGGCCTGCCCGTGCTGGTCGCGGTGACCGGCGCGAGCAACGTGACCGGGGAGCGCTGGCCGGTGGCCGACCTGGCCCGGGTGGCCCGCCGGCACGGCGCCCGGATCCTGGTGGACGCCGCGCAGCTCGCCCCGCACGCCCCGGTGGACCTGGCGGCGCTGGACGTCGACTACCTGGCGCTGTCCGGCCACAAGCTGTACGCCCCGTTCGGCGCCGGCGTGCTGGTCGGCCGGGCGGACTGGCTGGACGCGGCCGCGCCGTACCTGGCCGGCGGCGGGGCCACCAGCCACGTCGGGGCGGCGACCCACGAGGTGCGGTGGGCCACCGGCCCGGCCCGGCACGAGGCGGGCACCCCGAACCTGCTCGGCGCGGTGGCCCTGGCGGCGGTGTGCGCGGCGCTGGCCGATGCCGACCGCGACGCGCTGCACGCCCGCGAGCAGGCGCTGGTGGGCCGGCTCCGGGCGGGCATCGCCGCCCTGCCGCATGTGGTGGAGTTGCGCACCTTCGGGCCGGCCGCGCCCCGGGTGGGCATCGTCAGCTTCGTGGTCGCCGGCCGGGACTCCGCCGAGGTGGCCGCCCACCTGGCGACCGCGCACCGGATCGGCGTCCGGGACGGCCTGTTCTGCGCCCACCCGCTCGCCCGCCGCCTGCTCACCGAGGCGGCGACCCGCAGCGGCCGCCGCGACCTGCCCCCGACCGCCCTCCGCGCCAGCCTCGGCCTGGGCACCACGAGGTCCGACGTCGACGCCCTCCTGACGGCCCTGTCCACCCTCCCCTGAGCCGGCGTCAGCCGACCGGGGGTGCGGTCGGGGGCTTGGGGGCGGGGTGCTGCTCGGTGGTCTCGCCGGAGCGCTGCTCCCGGTCGCCGAACGACTGGCGGACCAGGCGGTTCGCCTCGTCCTGGTCGACGCCGGAGGCCACCAGCAGGTCGCTCGCCGTGGTCCGCACCTGGGCGATCACGACGCTGCCGGAGAAACCCACCCCCTCGGCGTACGCCCGGCCGGCCTCGCTGACCGCGCGCAGCGCCCGCTCCCGGGCCTTCTCCGGCTCCTCGCCGGCGGCGAACTCGTGCCGCAGGAGGCGCACGGACTCGGCCAGGTGGGCGATCGAGTCGGGCATCGGCTCCGGGACGGGCTCCTCGTCCTCGATCATGGTGACCGACCGGCGGATGAGTGTGCCGCTGTTCCGCATCGCCCGGTCGATCGGGTCCGCCGCCTCAGCGTAGTGGGTCAGTTCGTCCCGCCGGTGCCACCGGGCCGGCGAGATGGTGGCGGTCTCCTTCGCGCCCTCGATCGCCTCGGAGAGCGCGGCCAGCTCATCCTTGTTCTCCCGGAGCCGGAACAGCGCCTGCTGGGCCGTACCCCGGTCCCGGGTGCGCAGTGCCTCGGCGCAGATGTCGAGCTGCCCGGCGAGCAGGTCCAGCGCCGGCCGAGCCGCCCGGTTGATCACGCGGAGCGGGTTGAGTGGCAGCAGGATCGCGGTGACCAGCAGCGCGATGCCGCCGCCGATGAAGGCGTCGACGAAGCGGGGGATCTCCAGGTTCTGGGTGGACGGGCTGAGCGTCACGATCAGCACCGCCGTGGCCGCCGCCTGGATGACGATGGCCACGCTCGCCCCGGCGAAGACTGTCAGCAGGATCGCCGCGGTGACCACCAGGCCGAGCTGCCAGGCGCCGGTACCGAGGAAGTAGATCAGCAGATCGCCGACGAAGACCCCGACCGCCACCCCGATGATCAGCTCGACGGTCCGGCGGAACCGCTGGCCGACCGAGGCGGCCAGGGTGCCGACCGCCGAGATCGGCGCGAACACCGGCTGCGGATTGTTCAGCAGCACATGGGAGACCAGGTAGGCCAGACCGGCCGCGAGGCCCGCCTGGACCGCCAGGCCGGTCGCCGCGCGCACCCGGTGCAGCCGGTCGCGCAGCGTGGCCTTGCTGCGGTGCCGGAGCTGCTCCACGGCCTCGGAGATCTGCGCCCCGTCGACGTCGACCAGTCCCTCGCGCAACGCGGTACGCCGGAAGAACGGCGGTCGTCGGTCCCGGGCCACGGCCATGGCCGGTACTACCCGTCCCGCCTGCGCTGAATCCTCGGCACCGGGGTGGGGCAGACTGCACGGGGTGGACGAGCTGATCGATCGGTGGCGGAACGCGGCCCGGGCGGCGGGGGCGACCGATCCCGCCGCCGTCGAGCGGGGCGGGGCACGGCTGCTGGCCGGCTGGCGGGAGCCGCACCGGCACTACCACACGGTGAGCCACCTGCGGGCCGTGCTCGACGTGGTCGACACGTACGCCGGGTCGGCCCGCCGCCCGGACCTGGTCCGGCTGTCGGCGTGGTGCCACGACGCGGTCTACGACCCGCGGGCCGGCGGCGACGCCAACGAGCGGGCCAGCGCCGAGCTGGGTGGGGACCTCCTCGCCGCCGCCGGGCTGCCGGCGGACGCGGTGACCGGGGTACGCCGGCTGGTGCTGCTCACCGCCGGCCACGCGGTCGGGCCGGACGACCCGGACGGGGCCCTGCTCTGCGACGCCGACCTGGCGATCCTGGCCGCCGTGCCCGCCGACTACGACCGCTACGCCGCCGCGGTCCGCCGGGAGTACGCCCACGTCGCCGATCCGGACTTCCGCGCCGGCCGGGCCGCCGTGCTGACCGGCCTGCTGGCCCTCCCGGCGCTCTACCGGCTTCCCGAGCCGCGCACCCGCTGGGAGTCCCGGGCCCGTGCCAACCTCACCCGGGAACTCGCGACCCTGCGCTGATCCCGGCGCCCCGCGGCGTTGCCGGACCGCCGGGGGCGGGGACCGCGCGGGGCTTGGGGCGGCGCAGGTCGGCGGCGCGGAGCAGGCGCACGATCTCGCGGGACGGGACGAGTCGGGCGCCCAGCCAGACGGCCATCGGGACGCGGTCGGCCGGAAGGTCGTAGTGGTCCCGGTCGAAGCCGCGCCGGGGCAGGCCCAGCGCCTCGGCGAAGGCGTGCAGCTCGGCGTACGAGACATCGCTGACCAGGTGCGACCAGAGCCGCCCCCGCCAGGGCACCGCGGGCGGGTCCAGGTAGAGCATGGCGACCAACGGTACGCCCGGTTGGTCATCCCCGCCGGCACGACCTAGCCTTCCCGGCATGGCCGCCCATCCGCTCCTCGACGACCTGCGGACCGCTCTCGGTGACGCCGCCGTGCTGACCGACCCCGACCTGCTCGCGAACCACGCGCGGGACGAGGCCGACCTGTGCGAGGCGGGCATCCCCCTGGTGGTGGTCCGCCCGCGCGACACCGCGGGGGTGGTGGCGGTGGTCCGCGCGGCGGCCCGGCACGGCGTACCGGTGGTGCCGCAGGGGGCGCGCACCGGGCTGGCCGGCGCGGCGAACGCGGTGGACGGTGCGCTGGTGCTGAGCACCGTGGCGATGGACCGGATCCTGGAGGTCGACCCGGTCAGCCGGATCGCCGTGGTGCAGCCCGGCGTGGTCAACGCGACGCTGGCCGGGGCGGTCCGCGAGCACGGCCTCTGGTACCCGCCCGACCCCGGCTCCTGGGAGTCGTCCACCATCGGCGGCAACGTCGCCACCAACGCCGGTGGGATGTGCTGCGTGAAGTACGGCGTGACCACCGAGTACGTGCTCGGTCTGGAGGTGGTGCTCGCCTCCGGCGAGGTGCTGCGCACCGGCCGCCGCACCGCCAAGGGCGTCGCCGGCTACGACCTGACCCGGCTCTTCGTCGGCTCGGAGGGCACCCTCGGCGTGATCACCGAGGTGACCGTGGCCCTGCGCCCGGCTCCCGAGGAGTCGCTGACCCTGGTCGCGGTCTTCCCCACCACGGCGGCGGCCGGCACCGCCGTCGCCGGGATCGCCGCGCGCGGGCTCACCCCCAGCCTGCTGGAACTGCTGGACCGCACCCACCTGCGGGCCATCGAGGCGTACCGACCGATGGGCCTGCGGACCGACGCGCAGGCGCTGCTGCTGGCGGCCGTGGACACCGGCTCCCGGGCCGCCGACGACCTGGCCCGGCTCGCCGAGGTGTGCACGGCGGCCGGGGCCGACGAGGTCTACGCCGCCACCGACGCGGCCGAGGCGGCCGCCCTGCTCCAGGCGCGGCGGCTGGCCCACCCGGCCATGGAGAAGTTCGCCGCCGACGCCTTCCCCGGCGGCAACGGCGGCCTGGTCATCGACGACGTGGCGGTGCCGCGGGGCGCGCTGGCGGCACTGCTCGACGGGGTCGCCCGCATCGCCGAGGAGTGCGCCGTGCCGATCGGCGTGGTGGGGCACGCCGGGGACGGCAACATGCACCCGAACATCGTGGTCGACCGGGCCGACCCGGCCAGCCTGGCGCGCGGCCGGCGGGCCTTCGACGAGATCATGCGGCTCGGGCTGGAGCTGGGCGGCACCTGCACCGGCGAGCACGGCGTCGGCCTGCTCAAGCGGGACTGGCTGGCCCGCGAGATCGGCCCGGTCGGCGTCCGGGTGCACCAGGCGATCAGGACCGCGCTGGACCCGGCGGGGCTGTTCAACCCCGGCAAGGTGTGCTGACGCTCAGCCCTTGTCCTCGGCCGGGGTGGCCTGGGTGATCAGCAGCAGGACCTGGTAGGCCACCGGCGGCTTCGGCTCGCCCGGGCAGTCCTGGATGGTGATGGTCAGTCCCGGCGGGATGAGCAGGGTCGAGGTCAGGGCGTCGATGCAGCCCTGCTTGTAGTGCCGGGCCTCGTCGGTCTCCCGCGCCAGGGCCGGGTCGGCGAGCATGTCCTGCAACCGCTGCGTCTGCTCGGGGGTGAACGCACCGGTCGAGTCGACCCCGTCGCCCGCGCAGTCGCGGCACTGCCACCGCCCGGTCGGGTCCACCTCCAGGGTGCGCGGCGGCCCGCCCGACCCGACCTGCTGCACCAGCGAGACCCGCCGCCCGTCCGGCGTCGGCGGGGCGGCGCTCTCCTTGCCCGGTGTGGTGGCACCCTCGGCCCGACCGAACAGCGAGCAGCCGGACAGGGCGACCGCCAGCAGGACGCCGACGGACACAGCACGGACGTGCGACCAGGATGGGCGAACCACGCGGGGAAACCTACACTTCCGTAGGTAAGCCCGTAACCCTCCGGACCGACGTTACCCGCGGGTCACCGCGACGGCAGTTCGACGCTGTCGCCGTCGCTGCCCCGGTCCGCCGCGAAGCCCCGCACGTCCGGCGCGCCCAGCCGGGCCGCGTCGGCCGCCACGTCGTCCGCCATCAGCTGCGACTGCCGCTCGGCCTCCACCCGGGCCCGGTAGTGGGCCACCTCGCGGGCGCGGGTCACCTCGTCCCAACCCAGCACCGCACCCATCAGCTCGGCGGCGTGCTCCGCCGACTCTAGGCCGCGGTGGCTGGTCTCGATGGAGATCCGGGTACGCCGGGTCAGCACGTCCTCCAGGTGCAGCGCCCCCTCGGCGCGGGCCGCGTACGTCACCTCGGCGGCCAGGTATTCCGGTGCGCCGGCCAGCGGGGACCCGAGCAGCGGATCGGCGTCGACCAGAGCGAGCAGGTCGAGGGTGAGGGTGCCGTAGCGCTCCAGCAGGTGCTCGACCACCCCGACCGGCACCCCGTGCCGGCGGGCCAGGTCGGCCCGGTCCCGCCACATGGCCGCGTACCCGTCGGCGCCGAGGAGCGGCAGGTCGGCCGTGCGCGACGGGCGGGTCCACCCCAGCCGGTGCACCGCCCGGTCGACCACGTCGGAGGCCATCACCCGGTAGGTCGTGTACTTGCCGCCGGCCACCAGCAGCAGCCCGAGCATCGGCTCGATGACCGCGTGCTCCCGGGAGAGCTTCGAGGTGGAGTCCGCCTCGCCGGCCAGCAGGGGGCGCAGCCCGGCGTAGACGCCCTCGATGTCGGCGGTGGTGAGCGGGCGGTCCAGGACCGTGTTGACCCGCTCCAGCAGGTAGTCGATGTCCTTGGCCGTGGCCGCCGGGTGGGACCGGTCCAGCCGCCAGTCGGTGTCGGTGGTGCCGATGATCCAGTGGCCGCCCCACGGGATGACGAACAGCACGCTCGTGGCGGTGCGCAGGATCAGGCCGGCCTCGCCGGTGATCGCCGAGCGGGGCACCACCAGGTGCACGCCCTTGGAGGCCCGGACCCGGAAGCCGGGGCGCAGCCCGACGTCGTTGAGCATCCGGGACATGTCGTCGCTCCACACGCCGGTCGCGGCGATCACCGTGCGGGCATGTACCTCGAACTCGGCGTCCGGCGAGCCGGCCGGTGCCTCCAGGTCGCGGACCCGGACCCCGGTGACCTCCCGGGCCTGCCGGATCAGGCCGACCGCCCGGGCGCTGGTCACCACGGTCGCGCCGAGGCTCGCGGCGGTGCGCGCCAGCGTCACCACCAGGCGGGCGTCGTCGACCTGGCCGTCGTAGTAGCGGATCGCGCCGGCCAGCTTGTCGGGCCGCAGGCTCGGGAAGATCCGGTGGGCGCCCTCCCGGGTCAGGTGCCGGTGCAGCGGCATGCCGCGCCCGCCGCCGAACAGCCCGGCGAAGACGTCGTAGGCGGCCACGCCGGCCCCGTAGTAGGAGCGGCGGAAGAGCCGGCGGGGCAGGTCGCGCAACCCGCCCTCGGCGGGCAGCGGGACCAGGATCGGCACCGGGCGCACCAGGTGCGGGGCGAGCCGGGTGGCGAGCAGCCCGCGCTCGGTCAGCGCCTCGTGTACCAGGTGGAACTCCAGCTGTTCCAGGTAGCGCAGGCCGCCGTGGATCAGCTTGCTGGACCGGCTGGAGGTGCCGGCGGCGTGGTCGCGCGCCTCCACCAGGGCCACCTTCAGGCCGCGCGACGCGGCGTCGAGCGCGGCGCCCGCACCGGTCACGCCACCGCCGATGACCAGCACGTCGAACCGCTCGGCGCGGAGTCGGCGCAGGTCGTCGGCGCGGCGCTCGGCGGAGAGCTGACCGGCCGCGGATCGGGACACATTAGGGTCGCGCACCTGTCCACCGTAACCGGCGCCGCACTCCGGCGGCAGGCACCCGCCGCGCCGTACGGTGAGGGCCATGCAGCCGGGCCCACCCACCGCTCCCCTCCCTCCGTTCCCTCACCCTCGCCCCGGCACCGGGCCGTGGCCGGTGGTCGCCGCGGCGGTGACCGGCGTCTGGGCCGTGCTGGTCACGGTGCCCGGCCAGCTCGTCGGCTGGGTGGTCGACCAGTTGGTGCTGGTCTCCGGCCTGGACCGCTCGGTGGCCGTCTGGCCGGTGGTCGCGCTGGTCACCGTGCTGCTGGTGGGCGCGCCCACGCTGGCGCTCGCGCTGCTCCCCCGCTCTCCCGCGATCCGGGCGACCGGCCGCGCCTGGCTGGCCGGCACGCTCGTGCTCGGCGCGCTGACCCTGCTCCGCGCGCTGCCGCCGGTGCACCACGAGGCGTACCTGGCGGCACTGGCCGCGACCGCCGCGCTGGGCGCACTGGTCCTCGGGTGGCTGGCCCGCCGCAGGTCCACCCCGCCGGTGCCGGCCGGCACGCCGGCCGGTCCCGGTGGCCGGGGAGGGCGGTTCGGGCCGGTGACGCTGCTGGCGGCGGCCGCCGGGCTCGCCTCGCTGCTGCCCTGGGCGTGGGTGGGCGCGCTGGGCGGCACGCTGGAGACCCTGCTCGCCGGCCTGGCCGGCGCCGCGCTCGGCGCGCTCGCCGGCGTGCTCCTCGGCCCCGCGTTCTGGGCCGCGTTCGCGGTCGGCGCGCCGCCCCGGCCGGCCCGGCTGGTGCTGGTCGGCGGGCTGGTCGCCGGGGTGACCCTGGCGCTGCTGGGTGCCGGGGCCGGTCAGTCCGGCGCGCAACTGCCGGGCCTGCTCCTGCTGCCACCGCTCGGCTTCGTGCTGGGCGCGCTGGAGGCGGCGGCCCGGCACGCCGGCCGGCCGGCCGGGCGCCGGCCGGTGCGCTGGCTGGTCGGCCTCGCGCTGCTCGGCCCGCTGGCGTTCACCGACCCGGAGGAGGTCACGGTCCTGCTGGCGACCACCCGCGACGTCCCGTTCTGGGTCGCGGTCGCGACGGGCGTCGCGTTCGCCGTCGCGGTCCTGCTCGCCGTCGGGTACGGCGTGCTGCTGGCCCGGCCCCGCGCCCGCGCGCCCCGGCGCGGCCTGGCCGGGCTGGCGGCCGGCGCCGTGCTCGCCGCCCTCGTCGTGGTGTACGCCGTCCCCGGCCAGCCCGGCCTGCACGGCGAACGCCTGCTGGTGGTGCTCCGCGAGCAGGCCGACCTCACCGGCATCCCCGCCGGGGCGCCCGGTCGCGCCGGCCGGGACACCCGGGCGGCCGAGGTCTACCGGCGGTTGGTGGCCACGGCCGAACGCAGCCAGGGCGACCTGCGCCGCGAGCTGGACCGGCTGCGCCTGCATCCGACGCCGTACTACCTGGTCAACGCCATCGAGACGGACGGCGGGCCGGCGGTCCGGGCCTGGCTCGCCGGCCGGCCGGAGGTGGCCCGGGTGCTGGTCAGCCAGCGGTTGCGCCCGTTGCCGGCGGCGGCACCCCCGACCCGGGGCGACGTGCCGGCGCCGACCGGCCCGACCTGGAACGTCTCGCTGGTCGGCGCGGACCGGGTCTGGTCGGAGCTGGGCGTGACCGGCGCGGGCGTGGTGGTGGGCAGTTCGGACTCCGGGGTGGACGGCCGGCACCCGGCCCTGGCCGCCGGCTTCCGGGGCGGCGACGACTCCTGGTACGACCCCTGGGAGCACCGCCCGACGCCGGCCGACCGGGGCGGCCACGGCACGCACACGGTGGGCAGCGCGGTGGGCCGGAACGGGATCGGGGTGGCCCCGGGCGCGAGCTGGGTCGGCTGCGTCAACCTCGACCGCAACCTGGGCAGCCCGGCGCGCTACCTGGACTGCCTGCAGTTCATGCTGGCCCCGTTCCCGCCCGGCGGGAATCCGCTCACCGACGGGCGGCCGCACCGGGCCCCGGACGTGCTGACCAACTCGTGGGGCTGCCCGCCGGTCGAGGGCTGCGACCCGGGGGCGCTGCGCCCGGCGACCGCCGCGCTGGCCGCGGCCGGCATCCTGGTGGTGGCAGCCGCCGGCAACACCGGCCCGCACTGCGGCTCGATCGCCGACCCGCCGGCGCCGTACCCGGACGTGCTCACGGTCGGTGCGGTCGACCGGGCCCGCCGGCTCACCGAGTTCTCCAGCCGGGGGCCGGCGGCCGGGGGCGCCGCCAAGCCGGACCTGGTCGCGCCGGGCGCCGGGGTGCCGTCGGCGTACCCCGGGGGCGGTTACGCCACTCTGGACGGCACCTCGATGGCGACCCCGCAGGTGGCCGGCGTGGTGGCGCTCATGTGGTCGGCCAACCCGGCGCTGATCGGCGACCTGGACCGCACGCGGCGCATCCTCACCGAGACGGCCACGCCGGCCGGGGCGCCCGCCGGCGCGCCCTGCGGCGGCGCCCGGAATCTGGGCGGCGCGGGTCTGGTCGACGCGTACGCGGCGGTCCGCGCCGCGCGGGGTGCGGGCCTCGGTTAACAACCCTGTCCATTGACCGGCGGATGACCTAGGGTCCCGTCCATGGACGTGGAGATCATCGAGCTGGGTCCGGACCGCCTGGCCGAGGTCGTCGACCTCTGCCGCCGCGCCCTGGATCTGCCGGAGGACGCCGCCGAGGCGCCGGCCATCGTGGCCACCCTCGCCGACCGCGCGGCGGCCGACCGGCCGGTGCTGCGGCTCGGCGCGGTCCGCGGCGGCACGCTGGTCGGGGTGCTGGTCGGCTCGCTGTCCGCGCGCGATCCGCGGCTCGGTCACGTGGACCTCGTGGCGGTGGCCCCGGAGGAGCGCCGCCAGGGGCTCGGCGGGTCGCTGCTGGCGGAGGCGGAGGCCCGGCTCGCCGGGCTCGGCGCGGCCGAGCTGCTGCTGGCCGGGAACCCACCGCACTACGCCTGGCCCGGCATCGACGTGCGCTACACCCCGGCGGTCTGCGCCGCGCTGCGGCTGGGCTACCGCCAGGACCGGACAGCCTGGAACATGACCGCCGACCTCGGCGAGGGCTCGACGGCGCTGCGTTCCACCGAGGCCGCCGAGCAGCGGCTGGCCGGGCGGGGCGTGACGGTACGCCGGGCCGAACCGGCTGACCTGCCGGTGCTGGCCGAGTTCGCCCGCACCACCTTCGGTGGCACCTGGGACGGTGAGCTGGCCGGCTCGGTCGGCCGGCCGGACGCGGGCGCGCACCTGGCCGAGCGGGACGGCGAGGTCCTCGGCTTCGCCGCGTACGGGTCGTCGCGGCCGAGCTGGTTCGGGCCGATGGGGACCGCGCCGGCGGTCGAGGGCTCGGGGATCGGCGGGGTGCTGCTCCGGCGCTGCCTGCGCGACCAGGCGGCGGCCGGGTTCGGGGCGGCGCAGATCGGCTGGGTGGGCCCGGTGCCGTTCTACTCGGGGGCCGCGGGCGCGCGGATCGAGCGGGTGTTCTTCCTGTACCGGAAGGCACTGAACGGACAGAAGTAATTAAAGTTACATAGACGGCAATAATGCCGTTCGGCCTCCTCTGCCATCGACCGGCCCCTACGGTCGGGGATTAGAGGAGGCGGGCATGACCACGGACGACGAACGGACCGACGACCAGCCGGCGAGCTGGCGACCGGTCGGCGAGCTTCCCGGCCAGCTGCCGTTCGACCGGCTCGACTTCGGCGACGCCGAACAGCTCGCAGAAATGACCGGCGCGGACGGGCCCTCGGCCGACGAACCACTGCAACCGGTGGACGAACCGATCCGGCTCACACCGCCCTACGACCGGGCGCACAAGCGACGCAACCAACGCCGACTGCCGACCTGAGACATACGGAAAAAGGGGGCGGACCGCTGACGCGGCCCGCCCCCTTTCGGCGTGCTGGGTGAAGCTGGACTCAGAAGTCCATCTCCCCGCCACCCGGGCCAGCCGGGGCGGCCGGGGTCTTCTCCGGCTTGTCCGCCACGACGGCCTCGGTGGTGAGGAACAGCGCGGCGATCGAGGCGGCGTTCTGCAGCGCGGAACGCGTCACCTTGGCCGGGTCGATGATGCCCGCGGCCAGCAGGTCCACGTACTCGCCGGTCGCGGCGTTGAGGCCGTGACCCGGGTCGAGGTTGCGGACGCGCTCGACGACGACGCCACCCTCCAGGCCGGCGTTGACGGCGATCTGCCGCAGCGGGGCGTCCAGCGCGATCTTGACGATCTGCGCGCCGGTCGCCTCGTCGCCGGCCAGGTCCAGCTTGTCGAAGGCGGTCTTGCCGGCCTGCACCAGCGCGACGCCACCACCCGGGACGATGCCCTCCTCGACGGCGGCCTTCGCGTTGCGGACGGCGTCCTCGATGCGGTGCTTGCGCTCCTTCAGCTCGACCTCGGTGGCCGCGCCGACCTTGATCACCGCAACACCGCCGGCCAGCTTGGCCAGGCGCTCCTGCAGCTTCTCGCGGTCGTAGTCGGAGTCGCTCTTCTCGATCTCGGCCCGGATCTGGTTGACCCGGCCCTGGATCTGGTCGGCGTCGCCGGCGCCGTCGACGATGGTGGTCTCGTCCTTGGTCACCACGACCTTGCGGGCGCGGCCCAGCATGTCGAGGCTGACGGCGTCGAGCTTGAGGCCGACCTCCTCGCTGATGACCTGACCACCGGTGAGGATGGCGATGTCGGCCAGCATGGCCTTGCGGCGGTCACCGAAGCCCGGCGCCTTGACGGCGACCGACTTGAAGGTGCCGCGGACCTTGTTGACCACCAGGGTCGCCAGGGCCTCGCCCTCGATGTCCTCGGAGATGATCAGCAGCGGCTTGCCCGACTGCATGACCTTCTCGAGGATCGGGAGCAGGTCCTTCACCGACGAGATCTTGCTGTTGACGATCAGGAGGTACGGGTCGTCGAAGACGGCCTCCATACGCTCCGGGTCGGTCATGAAGTAGGCGGAGATGTAGCCCTTGTCGAAGCGCATGCCCTCGGTGAGCTCGAGCTCGAGGCCGAAGGTGTTGCTCTCCTCGACGGTGATGACGCCTTCCTTGCCCACCTTGTCCATCGCCTCGGCGATGATCTCACCGACGCTGGGGTCAGCGGCGGAGATGGAGGCGGTGGAGGCGATCTGCTCCTTGGTCTCGACGTCCTTGGCGAGCTTCAGCAGCTCCTCCGAGACGTTGGCCACAGCGGCCTCGATGCCCCGCTTCAGGGCCATCGGGTTGGCACCGGCGGCCACGTTGCGCAGGCCCTCACGGACCAGGGCCTGGGCCAGGACGGTCGCCGTCGTCGTGCCGTCACCGGCCACGTCGTCGGTCTTCTTCGCGACCTCCTTGACCAGCTCGGCGCCGATCTTCTCGTAGGGGTCCTCGAGCTCGATCTCCTTGGCGATGCTCACACCATCGTTGGTGATGGTGGGGGCACCCCACTTCTTCTCGAGCACGACGTTGCGGCCCTTGGGGCCGAGGGTCACCTTCACGGCGTCGGCGAGCTGGTTCATGCCCCGCTCGAGGCCGCGGCGCGCCTCTTCGTCGAACGCGATCATCTTGGCCATACGGCGTTGTCCTCCTGGACACTCACGGGCCACCCGAGGGTTCCCCGGATGGGCCGTCTGGTGTACGCACCTTGGGACGTCGCCACCTGGCGACGACGACGTCTCCTCGGTCGGGCCGGACAGCCCGCGACGACCGGCCCCGTGCCGCTCCGGCGCCATCTCGGCACCGGATCGGCCGTGGCCCTACCGCCCCGACCATTGGCACTCACCGTACGCGAGTGCCAATGACTTGTTTAGCACTCTCCCTAGCCGAGTGCAAGCACGCTGCCCCCGCTCAGCCGAGTTCCGCGGCCAGCCGGGCGGCGTTCACCGGGGCTTCGTGGGCCCGCTGTTCGGCGTAGGTGGCGACCAGCCCGACGAGCTGCGCCAGGTAGGCCGGTGTCGCCAGCACCGCGCCCACCACGGCCAGCGTCACCGCGCCCGCGGCGGTGCCCGGCGCGCCCATCGGGTCGACCCCGAAGACGAGCTGGTTTACCAGCCCGAGCACACCGTCCAGCACGGCGGCGGCGACCAGCACGCAGATGACCAGCGCCACCCGGCCCAGCACCATGCCGAACCGCTGGTGGAACATCCGCCAGGCCCGGCCGATCGGCTCCTGCCGCTCGAACAGGTAGATCGGGCCGAACAGGGCGAACGCGAACGCCGCGTAGAGGCCGGGCAGCAGGCAGAAGCAGGCGCCGACCGTGATCAGCAGCGAGGCCACGATGGTCCAGCCCCAGAGGCCGAGGGCGCGCCGCACCCCGTAGCGGAGCGCCGCGCCGACCCCGACCGGCTCCCCGGCCGCCTGGCGGGCGACCACCCAGGTGCCGGCGGCCCAGCCGGCGCTCTGCAGCGGGCCGAAGATCAGGGCGGCGAGGAGCACCGCACCGTAGAAGGCGAACACGTGCTCGAAGTAGCCGCTGGGCAGCACCGGCGTGCCGTCCGCGCCGGTGACCGGCTGCTCCGTCGGGGCGAGGGCGAGGGAGATGACCGCGATCACCGTGGCCGGGACGGTCTGGGTGAGCAGCATGATCGGCAGGAGCTGCCGCCAGCCGCGCCGCAGCGCGCCCCCGCACCGGCTGAACCAGCCGCCGACGCCCGCGTGCGGCGGGGTGACCAGCGGATCCTGCGGGTCGAGGCCCGGGTGCCAGCCGTACGGCTGGCCGGGCAGCGGGTAGCCGGGGTAGGCCGCGCCGGGCAGCGGAGCGCCACCGGCCGGCCCGGCCCAGACCTGCGGCGGCCCGGCGGGGTACGCCGGGTAGGGGCCCCAGGGCTGCCCAGCCGGGTACGGATCCCAGGGCTGCCCGGCCGGGTACGGGTCCCAGGGCTGGGTGCCGGCGCCGGGCTGGCCGGGTGCGGTGAACCCACCAGGACCGACCTGCGAGCCGGCCGGGGCGGACGGGCCGGGTTGGGCCGGCACCGGAGGGTCGGCCGGAGCAGCAGGACGAACGGGGTCGGTCGGGGTGGGGGACCCGGGCGCGGTGGGGTCGACCGCATGCCCCGACGCCGGGGCCGGCGCGGCGGCCGGCGGCGTGGACCGGGTCGGGTCGACCGGGGCACCGGGCGACGCCGGGGGCACCGGCTCGGCGGAACCCGACGGGGGCAGGTCGGACATGAACCCTCCTCAGCAGCGGCGGCTGGAACGGCTCATGATCTTCCACGGCGCGGGCCTGCGCCGCAGCCCCCTCGTCGGGGTGGGTCGGCCGCCGATCGGGCGGCGGCCACGGTAGATCAGGCGATGACGCGGACCCGCTCGGCCTGCGGACCCTTCTGGCCCTGGGCGATCTCGAACTCGACCCGCTGGCCGTCGTCCAACGCCTTGTAGCCGTCCATCTCGATCGCGGAGAAGTGGACGAAGACGTCCTGCCCGCCGTCGACGGCGATGAAGCCGTAGCCCTTTTCGGAGTTGAACCACTTCACGGTGCCCTGTGCCACGGTGCACTTCCTCACTCTGCGCGGCGTTCCACGACCCCGGAAACCGGCGGACCGGCACCGGCGAGCCACCGGTTCGGCGATCGGCGACGGCCGCTGAATCGGGTGACCGAAATCGCACGCTACACGAGGCGTGACGACCGCGCACGACCACAAATCGGGCATATTCCGGGCGTGGTCCGGGCCCGGCCAGGCGCGCCTGACGGCCCTTCCGGTATGCATGCGACATGACCAGCGCGCCCACCACGACCACCACCGTCCGCCGGGTCCACCCGGCCGACGCGGCCCGGATGCGGGCGCTCCGGCTGGAGATGCTGGCCGACTCCCCGCTGGCGTTCCTGGAGACCGTGGCCGAGGCCGCCGCCCGGCCGCACGCCGAGTACGCGGCCCGGATCGCCGCCGTCTCGCACGGGGAGCACAACGCCCAGTTCGTGGCCGACCCGGGCGGTCGGCTGGTCGGCCACGCCGGCGGCACGGTCGCCCCGGACGAGCCGGGGGTGACCGTCATCTACGCCGTCTACATCACGCCGGCCTGGCGGGGCAGCGGGCTGCTCGGCGCGCTGGTGGACGAGGTGGCCGCCTGGTCCCGGGCGTGCGGCCGGCCCGAGCTGATGCTGGAGGTGGTGGTCGGCAACGACCGGGCCTGCCGGGCGTACGAGAGGCTGGGCTTCGTGGACACCGGCGTGCGCGTCCCACACCCGCGCATCCCCACGCTCCACGAACTCCAGATGCGCCGTCCCGCCTGAAGCCGGATGTTAGGAAGGGCCCCTTGCTCTACCGGAGGCGTTAACAGGGGGCCCTTCCTTGCGAGACGTCAGACGTGGCGGCGGCTCTGGACGATGCGGAAGCGGTTCGCCACGTACGCGCCGTCCGTCAGCGCCGAGTTCGCCGCCGGGTTCGCCCCCGAGCCGTGGAAGTCGGAGAACGCCGCCGACTGGTTGACGAACACCCCGCCGGTCAGGTTGCAGGACAGGTGCACGCCGGCGTCGATGGCCGCCGCCTCGGCCGCGTCCAGCACCGCCTCGTCGGTCGAGTAGACGCCGGCGGTCAGGGCGCCCTTCTCGCCGACGGTCGAGCGGAGGATCTCCAGGCTGTGCGCGGTCGAGTCGGTCGCGATGGCGAACGAGATCGGGCCGAACCACTCCCGGGAGTAGGTCGGCGTGTCGGCCGCCTCGAGCTTCACGACGGTGGGCGTCCGCACCACGGCGTCGGGGAACGACGGGTGCGCCACGGTCCGCGACTCCAGCACCGGCTCGCCGACCTTGGTGACCTCCTCCAGCCGCTCCAGCACGCCGTCGTTGACGATCGCGCCGGTCAGCTCGACGCCCCGGGCCGGGTCGGCGGTGAGCTTGGCGACCGCGCCGGCGATGCCGGCGGCCACCTCGTCGAAGCTCTTGTGCCCCTGGTCGGTCTCGATGCCGCCGCGGGGGATCAGCAGGTTCTGCGAGGTGGTGCACATCTGGCCGCTGTACAGGGTCAGCGTGAAGCCCAGGTTGCGGCACAGCCCGGCGAAGTCGTCGGTGGAGTCGATCACCACCGTGTTGAGGCCGGCCTTCTCGGTGTAGACGGCGGCCTGCCGGGCGTTGGCCTCCAGCCAGTCGCCGTACTCGGTGGAGCCGGTGAAGTCGACGATCTTGACGGCCGGGTGCAGGGCCAGCGTCGAGGCGAGCTTCTCGCCGGCCGCCTCGGGGGCGAGCTGCACGAGGTTGGGGTCGAAGCCGGCCTCGGCGAGCACCTGCCGGGCGTACTTCACGGTGATGGCGAGCGGCAGCACGGCGCGCGGGTGCGGCTTGGCGACCACCGGGTTGCCGGTGGCCAGCGAGGCGAACAAGCCCGGGTACGAGTTCCAGGTCGGGAAGGTGTTGCAGCCGATCACCAGCGCCACGCCGCGGGGCACCACGTGGAACGTCTTGCTCATCCGCAGCGGGTCGCCCTTGCCGGCGGCCTTCTCCCAGCCGGCCGTGCCCGGGTGCCGGGTCATCTCGGCGTACGCGTAGGCGATCGACTCCAGCGCCCGGTCGAGCGCGTGCGCGCCGCCGGCCTGGAAGGCCATCACGAAGGCCTGGCCGCTGGTGAACTGCACCGCGTTGGCCAGCTCGAAGATGTTCTTGTGCAGCCGGTCGAGGATCTCCAGGCAGACGCCCACCCGGGCCTGCGGGCCGGCGTCGCGCCAGGCCGGCAGGGCGGCGGTGGCGGCGGTCACCAGCTGGTCGGCGGTGGCGTGCGGGTAGCGCACGTCGAGCGCCAGCCCGAACGGGCTGACCTCGGTGGCGACGGTGCCGCCGTCGCCGGGCTGGTCGAGCGGGAAGTCGCCGCCCAGGTACGCCTCGAAGGCGGCCTTGCCGTCGGCGGCGGCGGTCTCGCCGTACACCCGCGGGCTGGGCGACTCGGGATAGGCGGACCAGTACCCGCGCTCCGTGATCGCGGTCAGCGCCCGGTCGAGGGTCTCGGCGTGCCTGTCGTACAGGGGGTGCGGGGTCTCCGTCATGCCCGCCATCATGCAACAGCTTGCCACCAGATCAGTAGTGGCGTGTCACAAGTCAGATCGTCAGCTGCCAGTCGGTCGAGCCGGCCGCCGGCCGGTAGCCGAGTTGCTCGTTGATCGCGATCATGTGCGTGTTCGCCGCCGCGTTGTACGTGTCGATCACGCGCAGCTCCGGCTCGTGCGCCAGGGCGTGGCCGAGATTCTCGATCTTGGTGAGCAGGCCGAGCCGGTGGCCGCGGTGGTCCGGGTCGACGATGGTGATCTGCTGCCAGGCGTGCCACGTGGTGTTGGCGGCCAGGCTGACCATGCTCCAGGCGACCAGCCGGCCGGACGCCTCGTGCACCACCCCGACGCTGTACCGGCGGACCCCGCGCGCGTCGAGCGCCCGCTCGGTGCCCCGGATCCGCTCGGCGTCGACCTGCTCCGGCTCCCATTCGAGGTCGCCGAGCGGCGCGTCGACCAGCAACCGGCCCTCCAGGTAGGCGACGTCGGCGACGTACTCCTCCGGGGCGTGGTTCACCCAGCGGACGCCGCGGTAGCCCGCGGACGCCTCCCGGGCCTCGGCCAGCAGGGCGGCCAGCCGGGGTCGATCGAGCGCCGTGACGTCCAGCCGGCGGCGGACGTCGGTGAGCGCCGGCTTCGCGCCGACGGCCGCGGCGAAGGCCGCCCCGGGCAGCTCCCGGCCCTCCTCGCCGGGCAGGGCCGTGACGGTCGAGCCGACCAGCCGCCTGCCACCGTGCTCGCGCACCAGCCGGAGGCCGTGCTCGTGCAGGGCGCGCCCCACCCCGCGCCGCCGGTACGCCGGATCCACCACCAGCTCGACGCTGGCGTTCTCGGTGTTGTCGAGCGTGTGCAGGTACAGGCGGAGCCACCCGGCGGGCACCCCGTCGACGCGGGCCACCCACCAGCGGGTGTCGACGCCGGGCATCGGGTGCCGCAGCGGTGCCTCGAACCGTCGCCGGCACAGCGGCGGGAGGTCCGGCTCGTCGACGGCCTGGGCCGCGACCGCCGTCCGGTGGACCGCGTCGAGGGTCGTCGGGTCGGCGGGATCGAGGGGGGAGACGGAGATGCCCATGCCCGTGAGCGTGGCCCCCGCACAGCGAAGGGGCCAGCGGTTTTCCGCTGGCCCCTTCGGACGTTGGTCGGGAGGGACGTCCGCACAACGCCTCCGGCGTTGGGTCGCAAGAACTTGAAAAGTCTCCGGCGGATGCCCTCCCGCACGGAGCATCTTGCGCCGTCCAATTCCTGCCGTCAAGTCCTTGTCGGCGCGTTTTCCACACTCACAGCGAAAAGCCAGTTACCCAACGGATCACCCCAATCCCCCGCTCGGGCGATCCGCCCATCCCCCACCCGGATGAGTCCGGGGCGAGGTCAGGACAGGAGTCCGGCGTCCCGGGCGGCGCGGAGGCTGGGCCGGATGCGGTGGGTGGGCCCGACCTCGGCGGCGACCGCGTCGATGGTCTTGAGGCCCTCGCCGGTGTTGAAGACGACGGTCTCCTTCGTCGGGTCGAGCCGGCCGGACTCGACCAGCTTGCGCAGCACTGCCACGGTGACGCCCCCGGCCGTCTCGGCGAAGACGCCGGTGGTGCGGGCGAGCAGGCGGATGGCGGCGCGGATCTCGTCGTCGTCGGCGTACTCCATCCAGCCGCCGGTGCGGCGCACCGCCTCCAGGGCGTAGAGGCCGGCGGCCGGGTCGCCGATGTTCAACGACTTGGCGATGCCGGTCGGCTTGACTGGGACGATGGTGTCGCTGTCGGCGTGCAGCGCCGTGGCGATGGGGTTGCAGCCGGCCGACTGCGCGCCGAACACCGCCCAGCCGCCGGCCGGCGCCTCGACCAGCCCGATTTCGACCAGCTCCTGGAACGCCTTGTCGATCTTCGTGAGCAGCTCGCCGCTGGCCATCGGGATCACCACCTGGGCCGGGATCCGCCAGCCGAGCTGCTCGGCCACCTCGTAGCCGAGGGTCTTCGAGCCCTCCGCGTAGTAGGGCCGCACGTTCACGTTGACGAACGCGGTGTCCTCGAACTCGTCGGTCTCCACCAGCTCGCCGCAGAGCCGGTTCACGTCGTCGTACGAGCCGTCGATGGCGACCAGGTCGCCGCCGTAGACGGCGGTGGTCACCACCTTGCCCTGCTCCAGGTCGCTGGGGATGAAGACCACCGAGGGCACCCCGGCCCGGGCCGCGTGGGCGGCCACCGAGTTGGCCAGGTTGCCGGTCGAGGCGCAGGCGTAGCGGGTGAAGCCGAGCGCCCGGGCCGCGGTCAGCGCCACCGAGACGACCCGGTCCTTGAACGAGTGGGTCGGGTTGCCGCTGTCGTCCTTGACCCAGAGCGGTGCGGTCACGCCCAGCTCGGCGGCGAGGTGCGGGGCGGCGACCAGCGGGGTCAGCCCCGGGTCGAGGGTGACCCGGGAGGCCGGGTCCTGGCCGGCGGGGAGCAGGGCGGCGTACCGCCAGAGGTTCTTCGGGCCGGCCTCGATCTGCGCGCGGGTCACGGCGGCCAGGGCGGTCGCGTCGTAGTCGACCTCCAGCGGGCCGAAGCACTCGTAACAGGCGTGCTGGGCGGCCAGCGGGTAGCGCGCGGAACAGGCGCGGCAGACCAGGGCGCGGGCCGGGCTGAGGCTGGTGTCGATGCCGGAGGCGGCGGGGATCGTCGACGTCATGTCGAGGGTTTCCTCTCATCTTTCCCCGCATCGCCGGGTGCGGCGGGGACGGAATTGGCACCTGCCCGCGGTCGCTCGTCGTCGAGCGCGCGGGTGGTTGCCGGGGCGTCATCGGGCCGTATCCCTCAGCCCCTCTGGATGAGGTATGCAGTTGTGCCGCCGAGTCTATGCGTGCGCCGGGGCGCTGCCGAGCCGGGTTCCCACGGTGTGAGCCGCGGCCCGGGTCAGCGCGCGACGACCGCGACCGGCTCGATCACCGCGGCGTGGTCGGTCACGGCGACCGCCGCCGGGGTGGCGGGCGCCTTCCGGGTACGGGTGGCCAGGTTCGCGGCCACCAGGGCGCCGATGGTCAGCGCGGCGCCGACCAGCTCCACGGCTCCCGGCCGGTAGCCGCGCAGGATCTGCACCGCGAACGTGGTCACCGGGACCAGGTTCATGAACAGCGCCGCGTCGGCCACGCCGAGCCGGCGTACCCCGGTGTTCCAGGCGAGCACCGCGAGGACGGCGGCGACCACCACGGCGTACGCCAGTTGCGGGGCGACCGCGACGAGGTCGGCGGCGGCCGGCACGTGCTGGAGGCCGGTGAGGTCGGCGACGGCGCTGACGGCGAGCATGGCGAGCAGGCCGGCCACGGAGGTCAGCGTGGTGTAGCGCAGCGGCGACCACCCGGTGAACCGGCTCGCGCCGTGCGTGTAGAAGGCCCAGCCGAGCACCGCGCCGATCATGAGCAGCCCGCCCACGCCGAACTGGTGCAGCCCGTCGAGCCGGCCCCGCGTGATCACCAGGCCGACACCGAGCAGGGCGACCAGGGAGAGGCCGAGCAACGCCGGCCGGGGGCGTACGCCGTCGCGCGCCCAGCGGACGAGCTGGGTGACGAGCGGGGTGGCGGAGGCGAAGAGGGCGATCTGCTGCGGGGTGGCGTGGCCGAGGGCCAGGTTGGTCAGCACGTTGAAGCCGGCGAACCCGAGCACCCCGAGCAGCACCACCTCCGTGGCCCGCCGCTGGGTCCGCAGGGCGGCCCACCCCTCGCGGGTCAACAGCAGGGCGAGCAGCACGGCGGTGGCGAGCAGGTACCGGGCGGTGGTCAGGTTGAGCGCGTCCACCCGGGTGAGCGCGCTGGCCAGCACGGGGAACATGACGCCCCAGCTCACCACGGCGAAGAGCGGGAAGGCGGCGGAACGGGAACGCATCGCGGCTCCAATGTTCGAGTATCGTCGAACCAACGAAGCCGACTCTAGGAGGTTAGTTCGACGGATGTCGAACATGGGTTACGCTGGTCACATGGAGCTGCACGAACCCGAGCTGCGCGAGGTGCCGGTCACCAACGTGCTGGCCGCCCTGGCCGACGACGTCCGGCTGCAGATCGTGCGCGCGCTGGCCGAGGGCGGCGAGTACGCGTGCGGCACCTTCGAGTTCGGCGTCTCCAAGGCGACCCGCAGCCACCACCTGAAGGTGCTGCGCGAGGCCGGGCTCACCCGGACCCGGGTCGCCGGCACCAGCCGCTACGTGCGGCTCCGCCGCGAGGAGCTGGAGCGCCTCTACCCGGGTCTGCTCGACGCGGTCCTCGCCGCACCCGCCCGCGCCTGACCCCTCCACAGCTTCCGCGCCTGACATGATCGTCGGGTGAAGACGGCGGCGGCACGAATCGGAGCCCTCGCGGGGGTGGCGCTGCTCACCGCCTGCGCTCCGGCGGCAGCGCCGCAGCGGGTGCCCGCAGCCGCCCCACCCACCGCGGCCGCCAGCACGTCACCGCGCCCGCCGGCCTGCTCGCCCGAGGGAATCCGCATCACCGAACTCGGGGTGAGCGCCGCCATGGGCCTGCGGGCCATGGGCCTGGAGCTGGTCAACTGCGGCAACCGCCCGTACGTGCTGCACGGCTATCCCGCGCCGAGCCTCCGGGACGCCGACCGGGACCCGCTGGCGGTGCAGGTCATCCCCGGCGCACGCCCGATCACGTCCGGCTTCGATCAGCCGCCCACCCGGATCGTCCTGCGCCCCGGCGAGCGGGCCGCCGCCGCGCTGCTCTGGCGCAACCTGGTCACCGACGCCACGGTGGTCGCGAGCAACGGCGCCTACCTCGACGTCGCCCCGCTGCCGGGCCGGCCCGCGTACCCGGTCGAGCTGGACGGGCCGGTCGACCTCGGCAACACCGGCCGGCTCGGCGTGAGCGCCTGGAAGCGCTACAACGGCGCCACCTCAACGCAACCCCCCGCCCCGAGCGGCCCGCCCTCGACCGCACCCACCCCCGACAGCCGCCTCTGAGGGTCGTCCGCCATCAGATCTTGGTAGGAAACGGCCCCGGGGAGGGCCACTTCCTACCAAAATCTCGGACGGATCCGGTCAGGCGGGGACCGAGGGGCGCGTCGTCGGGGTGGTGACCGCTGCGCGGCGGCGGGAGAGTAGGGCGTCCAGGGCCCAGGTGCCCGGGCCGAGCACGGCCACGAGCAGGAACGACCAGCAGAAGAGCGCCGCCAGCTCGCCGCCGTTGTGCAGCGGCAGCGGGTGGTCCGGCTGGTGCACCACGAAGTACGCGTACGCCATCGAGCCGGAGGCGAGCAGCGCGGCGGGCCGGGTGAGCAGGCCGACGAGCACCAGCGCGCCGCAGACGAGCTGGATCAGCGCCGCCCACCAGCCTGGCCACTCGGCGAAGGGGATCGCCTGCCGGGTCATCGGGTTGCCGCCGAGGATGCCGAAGAGCGAGGCCGCGCCGTGGCAGAGGAAGAGCACGCCGGTGACCATGCGGAAGAGGGACAGGACGGGGCCGTTCAGCCGTGCAGGAACCATCGTGACCTCCTGAAACGTGACGGACGTAGTCCCAGGATGGCCGACGACTTTATCGAACTTGATAAATTCTTTGTTAACGGGACGGCCGCATGGGAACGCTCCCAAGATGTGAGCCGCTCAGCTTGTTACGTCCTTCCGGGTGAACCGCCAGAAGGCCAGACCCCAGAACAGGGTGGCGTAGGCGATCGCCGAGATGGCGCCGCGCACCACGTCGTCGGTCTGCACGGGAGTGGACAGCAGCCCGAGCCAGGCACTGCTGTAGTGGGTGGGCAGGAACGCCCGCAGCCCACCCAGCGCGGTGATCTGGTCCAGGATGCTGGACAGGATCCAGAGCAGCACCGCACCGCCGACCGCCCCGAGCGCGGCGTCCGTGGTCACCGAGAGCAGGAACGCCAGGCCGGCCACCACCAGCAGGATCACGGCCAGGTAGCCGAGCACGGCGAGGAGGCGGACCAGGCCCTCGCCCGGGGCCAGCTCGGCGGCGACCTGGCTGCGCAGCGGGGACCAGCCGTAGCGGAGGGTGCCGGCCAGCAGGGCGGTGCCGGCGAGCAGCACCAGCGCCAGCGCCGAGTACACGAGCGCGACCACCAGCTTCACCGTGAGCAGCCGGGCCCGGGGCACCGGGACGGCCAGCAGGTAGCGCAGGCTGCCCCAGCTCGCCTCGCTGGCCACCGTGTCACCGCAGAACAGCGCCACCACCACGACCAGCAGGAAGGACGACGACACGAAGATCGAGAAGAGGGTGAAGTTCAACCCGCCGGAGGTGGCCAGGTCGACCAGGCTGGCGAACTCGCCCCGGCCGTTGTCGTCGTCACCGCCCGAGTCGAACTGGAACGCGATCAGGATGATCAGCGGCAGCAGCACCATGAACCCCAGCGCCAGCTGGGTGCGCCGCCGCGACGCCTGCCGGCGGAACTCCGCCCGGAAGGGCAGGGTGGCCGACGGCCGGTAACCGACGGCTGCCCCCACCGGCCCCACAGAGGACGAATGCGCCATCACCGGTCCCCGCTTCCCCGAGAGTTCTCGCCGACCAGGGCGAGGAACGCGTCCTCCAGGCGCCGCCGGGGCACCACCCGGTCCACCCCGATGCCGGCGCGGACCAGCTCGGCCACCACCTCGCTGCGGGCGGTGCCGTTGGTGTCCACCACCAGCCCGCCGTCGCCGTCGGGCAGCACCCGTACGCCGGCCAGCCGGTCGAGCACACCACGCGCCGCGTCCGGGTCGCTCACGTCGAACAGCACGCTGGGCGACTCGCCGACGATCTCCTCGACCGGGCCGGACGCCACGATCCGTCCCTTGTTCACCACCACCGCGTGGGTGCAGGTCTGCTCCACCTCGGCGAGCAGGTGGCTGGAGACCAGCACCGCCCGGCCGTCGGTGGCGTAGCGCTGGAGCACCCGGCGCATCTCGGCGATCTGCGGCGGGTCGAGCCCGTCCGTCGGCTCGTCGAGCACCAGCAGTTCGGGCAGGCCCAGCATGGCCTGCGCGATGGCCAGCCGCTGGCGCATGCCGTGGCTGTAGTTCTTCGTCCGCCGGTGCACCGAGTCGCCCAGCCCGGCGATCTCCAGCGCCTCGTCGAAGTGCGCGTCCGCCCACGGCCGGCCGGTCGCCCGCCAGTACGCCCGCAGGTTCTCCAGCCCGGACAGGTGCGGCAGGAAGCCGGGCCCCTCGACCAGCGCGCCGATCCGGGAGAGCACCGGCGAGCCGGGCACCAGCCGGTGCCCGAAGACGTAGATCTCGCCGGCGGTGGGCTGGGTCAGCCCCATGAGCACCCGCAGCGTGGTGGTCTTGCCGGCGCCGTTCGGCCCGAGCAGGCCGACCACCTGGCCGGGGCGCACCTCGAAGTCCACGTCGGAGACGGCGACGAAGCCGTCCGCGTACTCCTTGCGCAGGTTGCGGACGGCGAGCGGGACGCCCGCGTACGCCGGGTGGATCGAGCTGTCCTGCCGGCGGTGCCGGCGGCGGGCGACCAGGACGACCACGACGAGCCCCACCGCGATGGCGGCGAGCAGGCCGGCCAGCACCCAGCGCCAGACCGTGGCGGTGGTGGGGATGGGCGTGGCGTCGACCGTGGGCAGCACCAGCGGGCCGTCACCGAGCGCCACGGTGTGCACGGCCGGCTCGGCCGGGGTGGCGTACGCCTGGTCGGAGGTGGCCACCACGACCCGCAGCCGGTGGCCGGCCTCGATCCGGCGGACGATCGCCGGCAGGGTGACCGGGACCGGCCGGGCCTCCTCGACGGTCCGGGGCAGGCCGGTCAGCCGGACCGGCGCGACCAGGCCGTCCGGCAGGGTGGCGCCGCCCTGCGGGTCGACGTCGTAGAGCTTGACGAAGAGCACCGCCTCGCCGGTCGCGGAGGCGGCCCGGATCCGCACGGTGGGCGCGCCGACCACGTCGACCGGGTCGGCGAGCGGCTCCGACTCGAACCGGGCGTGTTGGCCGGGGATGTCGCCGGCCACCCCGTCGAGCAGCGAGCCGAGCGCCCCGGCGAACGGCACCGACGAGATCGCCGCCGGGTTGCCGTTGGGCGGGTTGGCGACGGCCTGGGCGGGCCCGGCCAGCGTCACCTCGCGGCGGCCCTGCCCGGTCACGCCCGGATAGTCGGCGGTGCGGAAGCCGGTGGCCACCAGGCCCCGGTCGAGCGCGTCGAACCCCGCGATCCGGGAGAAGGTGAAGCTGTCGCCGGGCGCCGCGCCGTCGCCCTTGACGTAGTGGTCGAGCCACTGCGCGGTCAGGAACTTCACCCGGTCCGAGTCGGACGTGGGGCCGGCGCCGCCGTCGTGGCCGCCGGTGAACCAGGCGACCCGCACCGGGGTGCCGGCGGCGGCGATGCCCCGGGCGTTGGCGTCGGCCTCGGTGAGCGGGAAGAGGGTGTCGGCCTCGCCCTGCACCAGCAGGGTGGGCGCCGTGATCCGGTCGAGCACCCCGGCCGGGGAGGAGCGGCGCAGCAGGTCGACCGCCGGCCCGTCGGCCCGCCCCGTGGTGGCGATCCGCAGGTACGCGGCGCAGACGTCGGCGGCGAACCGGCCGCAGGACGGGTCGGCGGCGCCGGCCGGGGCGCGACCGGGGCCGGTGCCCGGACCGGCGCCGGGCTGCGGGCTGGGCGCGCCGGCCGATGCCGGGGCGCCCTCCGGCTGGGCCGCCGCGGTGCCGGAGAGCCCGGCCGGGCCGGAGTCGGCGTTGCCGCCGCCGCCGAAGAAGATGCCGGCCCAGCCCTTCTTGAACACGCCCTCGGTGGGCCCCTTGCCGGTGCTCTCCGGCAGGAAGGCGCGAGACAGGTCGTTCCAGGTGATCATCGGGACGATCGCGTCGACCCGGCGGTCCTGCGCGGCCAGCAGCAGGGCCAGGCCGCCGCCGTACGAGCCGCCGACCACGCCGACCCGCGGGTCGCCGGCCGCGTCGAGGCGGATGTCCGGGCGGGCGGCGAGCCGGTCCAGCAGGCGCTCGGCGTCCCGCACCTCGTAATCGGGGCTGTCCAGGTGGATCTCGCCGCCGCTGCGGCCGAAGCCGCGGGCGGTCCAGGTGAGCACCGCGTACCCCCGGGCGGCCAGGTCCTCCGCGTCGGAGCGGACCGACTCCTTGGTGCCGCCGAAGCCGTGCGCCAGCAGCACGGCCGGGACGCGGTGCCGGGCCGAGGCGTCGTCGGGCAGGTAGAGCGTGGTGTCGAGGTCGACCGGCTGGTCGCCGGCCGGTCCGGAACGGACGGTCACCAGGGCCGACTCGGTGCGGAAGCCGGTGCGGTCCGGGCGGGCCGCCCAGACCAGGGCGGCGGCGACCAGGACGACCACCACCACCGCGGCGACGAGCCGGCGGGGGCGGCCGGCCAGGGCGCGCCGGATCCGCGCGACGGGCAGCGGTGATCTCATGCGGCACACGGTACGGGCCGCTGGCTGAGCATTCCCTGAGATCCGCCGTACGTCCGTCCGGTTGCACCGTTCGTTGTCCGGGTTCCGTCGACCGCGGAAGGTCCAGAGCGTCCCAGCGGGATGAATTCTGATTCCGTGAATTCACATCTACGCTCGCAAATGCCGCCGATGCCGCCTTCCTCCCGCCCATATCGGACGCTCCGTAGGTGCAAGGTCAACCGGACGTGACGCGACCCGAAGTGACGTGAAGCCGACTCGCGGACTCCGCTGCCACCTGCGCCCGGTTCGATTACTTTTCCGGTCCGGTGCATGGGACTGCGTATGGCGACCTCCCGGCTCCGGACCGTCCCCCGCCGTCGCCGGAGGAGACAGACCATGACCGTCCCCGCGCCGCGGGTCCGCCGGCGGCCCTCCGTACCGGGCCGCACCCTGCCCCTGCTGCTCGTGCTGGCGCTGCTCGCCCCGCTGGGGCTGCTCTTCGCCCAGACCGACGGGCACACCGGCGACGACCACGACCTGGCCGCCCGGGAGCGGCTCGGCGTGCGCTACCTGCGCGCGCTCGGGCCGGTCACCGACGCGCTGACCGACGCGCAGACCAACGCGGTCGCCGGGCGACCGGTCTCCCGGGCGGCGCTCACCGCCGCCATCGAGCGGGCCGCGCAGGTGGACGGCGCGATCGGCGACCAGCTCCGCACCCGGGAACGCTGGGCCGGGGTACGGGCCAAGCTGGAGGCGCTGCCGGAGCGCGGGCTCGCCGACCCGGAGGCGGCCTTCCAGGCGTACGGCGAGGTCGCCGACCTGCTGCTGGCCCTGCACCGGAAGGTCCGCGAGGCCTCCGGCCTGGTCCGCGACCCGCGCTCCGACTCGTTCTTCGTGCAGGACGCCATCGGCGCGGACCTGCCCGCCGCCATGGTGGCCGCCGGCCGCCTCGCCGACGTGGCCACCCTCGCCCCGAACCGGCCCGCGGCGCAGCGCCCGAGGACCGTCGCCGAGCTGGCCGAACTCCGGGTCGCCGCGCTCGGGCCCGCCACCGACCTGGTGGACGACCTGCGGGCGGCCGTGGACAGCTCGGAGAGCACCGACCTCGGCCCGACCGTGCTCACCCCGCTGGACACCTACCAGCGTTCGGTGGAGGCGCTGGCCGCGTTCTCGGCGCCGGCCGGCGCGGCCGGGCCCGACCCGGTCCAGCTCGGCGCCGCGCGGCGCGGCGCGCAGTCGGCCGCCGCGCAGCTCCGGCAGGTCATCCTCGACCAGCTCGACGCGCTGCTGGCGGATCGGCTCGACCGGCTCGACCGGGACCGCTGGCTGGCCCGGGGCGCCGTCGCGGCGGCCGGGGTGCTGCTCGCCGTGCTGGCCGGGGTGCTGCTCTCCACGCTGCGACGCGCCCGCCTCCGGGCCGCCGAGGCGGACCGCGAGCCCGCCGAGGCCGGCCCCCCGCCGGCCACGCTCCGCCCGGACCAGCCGGCGTACGCCGGTGACGGCGAACTCCTGCCGGTCGGCGGCGGGCGCGGCGAGTCCGAGCGATGGAGGCCGTTCGATGCTGCTCGGTAGGCTCCGGATCCGGGGCAGGCTCGCCCTGCTGGTGATCATCCCGCTGCTCAGCATGGTCGGGTTGGCCGTGCCGGTGGTCCTCGACCGGGTCGCCGCCGCCCAGCGGGCCGCCGACACCGCCGACACCGTCCGGGTGGCCAGCCGCATCGGCAGTCTCGTGCAGGACCTCCAGCAGGAACGGCTGCTCTCGGTGGGGTCGCTGCTCGGCCGGGTGACCCGCACCGAGCTCATCCAGAAGTCCGCCACGGTGGACGACCGGGTCGCCGACCTGCGGGCCGAGCGGCTGCCGGCGCCCGTCCGGACGGCCCTCGACGGGGTACGCACGCTGGCCGACCTGCGCACCGCGGTGCTCGCCGGCAGGGCCACGCCGGACGAGATCATGAACGCGTTCCGCACGGTCGACATGGCGCTGATCGAGGCGCTGCGGCTGCCGTTCCAGGTGGACACCGGCACGTCGGCCGGGCGGCAGGTGCTGGCGCTGGACGCGCTGCTCCGCGCCGACGAGGGGCTGGGCGCCTGCGCCACGCTGATCGTGCTGGTCAAGACGACGGGCGACCCGAAGGTGGCCGGCTCGTACATCGCCTGCATGTCCGCGCTCCTGGTCGACAACCGGCGGTTCCGCAGCCTGATCACGCCGGAGCAGTACCGGCTGGCCATGCTGGACGACGCGGCCGTCGCCGCCCGGACCAGCCCCACCTTCCTGGTCGACAGCGTCAAGGACCCGGTGACGGCCATCGCGGCGGTGCCGATCGACGCGCTGTTCCCCTCGGTCCGCTCGATGATCACCCTCGGCCAGTTCGTGGAGAAGAAGATCGTCGCGGACGTCATCGCCGAGACCCGGAACGAGCAGCGGGACGCGCTCGCCGCCGCCTGGCTGGTCAGCGCGGCGGCCGTCCTGATCCTGCTGAGCGTCGTCCTGCTCGGCATGGCGGTGGCCCGGACGGTGGCCCGGCCGCTGACCCGGCTCACCCGGTCCGCGGACCGGGTCGCCCGGGTCGCCGAGGCGGAGCTGACCCGGGTGGTCGACGACGAGTCCGAGACCGTGGCACCGGTCCGCCTCGACCCCATCGACGTCGGAGGCCGGGACGAGATCGGCGACCTGGCCCGCGCGTTCGAGCGGGTGCAGCGCACCGCCGCCCGGCTGGTCGAGCGGCAGGTGGCCGGCCGGCGCAACGTGGCGCAGATGTTCGGCCACGTCGGCCGGCGTACGCAGAACCTGGTGGGCCGGCAGATCGCCCTGATCGACCGGCTGGAGCGGCAGGAGACCGACCCCGGGCGGCTGGAGCACCTGTACCGCCTCGACCACATCTCCAGCCGGCTGCGCCGCAACGCCGGCAGCCTCGTGGTGCTCTCCGGCGCGACCGGGTCGGACGGGCACGTCGCACCGGTCCCGCTGGCCGACCTGGTCCGGCTCGCGCTCGGTGAGATCGAGGACTACACCCGGGTGGACGTGCAGGTCCGGTCCGGGGTGTCGGCGGGGCCCGCGACCGCCGGCGACCTGGTTCTCGCGCTGGCCGAGCTGATGGAGAACGCCACCGCCTTCTCCCCGCCGCACACCCGGGTGCTGGTGGCCGGCGAGCAGACCGACGGCGGCACCCGGCTCACCGTGGTGGACCGGGGCATCGGCATGACCGAGGAGCGCCTCGCCGCGGAGAACGCCCGGCTCACCCGCCGGGAGCGGCTCGACCTGGCGCCCACCGAGGTGCTCGGGCTCTTCGTGGTGGGCCGGCTGGCCCGCCGGCACGGCTGGAACGTCCGGCTCGCCGCGACCGCCGGTGGCGGGGTGACCGCCCACCTGGACATCCCGGCCGCCCTGCTGGTGGTCCGCCGTCCCGAGCGGGCCGGCGTGGCCGTGGCGCGGGCCGCCGTGCCGTCCCGGGAGCGGCGGGCGCTGCCCGAGCCGGCCCGGACCCCGGCCGCCGACGAGCCGACCGGCTTCGACGCGGCGCTGCTGAGCCGGGCCACCCGCAGCCTCGAGGCCGGGCAGTCCTGGAACGCCTTCGGCAACCCGGCCTTCGCCCCGGGCCCCGACGCCGGCCCGGGCACCGCCGCCGACCCCGGCCCGTTCACCGACCCCGGCCCGTTCGCCGGCGGGCCGCCGACCGCCTGGCCGCCCCTCGTGGCGCCCGCCACCCCGGCGCCGGCCACCCCCGGTTCCGGCACCCCCGACACGCCGACCCCGGTCGTCGGCCCGGCCCCGGCCGCTCCCCCGGCCGCCGGGCCGGCGACCGGCCCCCCGCCCGCCGGACCGGCCCTTCCGCCACCGCCCGCCGGACCGGCCCTCGCGCCGGCGCCCGCCGAGCCGGCCTGGCCACAGCCGCTGATCCGGCAGCGGGTGCCCGGGGCGAGCCTGCTGCCCGCCGGGCCGGCGGCCGGGCCGGTGACCGCCGGGCCCGCCGACGCGGCCACGGTCCGGGCCCTGGTCGAGGCGTTCCAGGACGGCGTACGCCGCGCCGAGGACGACGCCGCCCCGGTCGTGCCCACCCCCGACCGGCCCCGGCTCAGCCGGCGGGTGCCCGGCGCGAACCTGGCCGTGTCCCCGGGGCAGGCCACCCCGCCGGCGAGCCCGCCGCCGGGGGACCCCGCCGAGGTCCGCGACCTCATCACCGATTTCGAGGCGGGCGTCGCCCGTGCTCTGCGCGAAGTCAGTCCTGACCGACGCTACGAAGAGGACGCATCACGGTGACCAGCCCGTTCCTGCACGACAACGCCGACCAGACCACCACCGGCGGCCTCAGCCCCGAGGCGCGCACCTTCAACTGGCTGCTCGACTCGTTCACCTCCAGCACGGCCGGGGTGATGGAGGCGATCGCGGTCTCCTCGGACGGACTGCTGATGGCCATGTCCGCCATCAAGGACCGGTCCAACGCGGAGCGGCTGGCCGCCGTCGTCTCCGGCATGACCAGCCTCGCCGGGGGCGCGGCCAGCTGGTACGCGCTCGGCGGTTTGAACCGGGTGATCGTGGACATGGCCGAGGGCTACCTGCTGATCAGCGCGATCAGCAGCGGCTCGGTGCTCGGCGTGGTCGCCGACCGCTCGGCCAACCTGGGCACCGTGGCGTACGAGATGACGCTCTTCGCCGGCCGGGCCGGCGGCGCCCTGACCCCCCGGTTGATCGCCGAACTGAAGAACGCCGTCCAGCAATGACACCGGACGCGGCCGGCGAGGACCCGGAGCCGGAGCCCGGCACCCGGGTCCGCCCCTTCCTGCACGCGCCCTCCCCCGGCCCCAGGCCGGACGCGGGCGACGGGGAGCCCACCGGTCCGCGGCCGTTCGTGCTGACCGCCGGCCGGGTGGACGGCGATGCGGCGATCGGCCTGGAGACCCAGGTGACCACCCGGCCGGAGAGCGGCTCGTGGGCGGTGATCGCCCAGCTGGACCCGGAACTGGCGACGATCGTGGCGCTCTGCGCCGAGCCGATCTCGGTGGCCGAGATCTCCGCCCGGACGCGGATGCACTTCGGCGTGACCCGGGTGCTCGTCGGCGACCTCCGCGCCGCCGGGCACCTCGACGTGCACCTCGGGGACGCCGACGACACCCTCGACCCCGACCTCATCCTGCGAGTGATTGATGGACTCCGTGCGATCTCCTGAATGGCCGGCGGCCGCCGCAGGCGGTCCCGCCGCGAACAACGCCGCCACCCGGTACGCCGCTCCGCCCACCACCGTCCCGCCGGCCGGTCGGGCGGCCACGCCGGCTCCGCCGCCGCCGTACCGGCCGCCCGAGGTGGCCGCCCCGACGGTCAGCCGGGTGCCCGCGCCGCGCCCACCGATCCCGGTGAAGATCCTCATCGCGGGTGGCTTCGGGGTCGGCAAGACCACCACGGTGGGCGCGATCTCCGAGATCGCCCCGCTGACCACCGAGGCGGAGATGACCACCGCCGGAATCGGCGTCGACGACCCGGGCGCGGCCTCGGACAAGACCACCACCACGGTGGCCATGGACTTCGGCTGCGTCACCATCGACCGCAGCCTCAAGCTCTACCTCTTCGGCACGCCCGGCCAGGCCCGCTTCGGCTTCATGTGGGACGACCTGGCCCGGGGCGCGCTCGGGGCGCTCGTGGTGGTGGACAGCGCCCGGCTCGACGACTGCTATCCGGCCATCGACTTCTTGGAGCGGGCCGGGCTGCCGTTCGCCGTGGGGGTGAACGCCTTCGACGGCCGGCTGGCGCTGGACCTGCCCTCGATCCGCTGGGCGCTGGCGATCGGCGAACACGTGCCGCTGGTGCAGTTCGACGCCCGGGAACGGCTCTCCGTACGGGACGCGCTGCTCGTCGTCCTGGACCGGGCGCTGGACCGGGCGACACGGGAGAAGGGGGCCTGAACCGGCAGCCGGTTCGACCCGTATCACGGAAGGGGTGGACGTGATGAGAGGTGATCTGGACGAGACCCTGGCCCGGCTGGCCCGGCGCGAGGAGGCGCAGCGCCGCCGGGGGCCGCTGCCCGGCGAGCCGGACGAGGACGCCGGGCGCGACCGGCCGGCGGACGCGCGGGCGGGGCACGGCGCGTACCGGTTGCGTGGGGGCGACCGGCCGGAGCGGCGGGACCCGGTCGAGGAGGTGGCCGAGGCGGTCCGCCGGGTGGTCGCCGAGCACCCCGGGCTCGCCGTCGTCGTGCGGGTGGAACTGGGCGGGCAGGCGTACCCGTTGCGGGTCGCCTGGTCCGGCCCGGAGGTGACGGTCGGCGCGGCGCCCGCGCCGGCGCCCCCGCCGGCCTGGCCGATGTCGGTGAAGACGGTGCCGGCCCCCGGGCAGGACGGGCTGGCCACCGACCCGGCGGCCCGGCTGGCCGAGATGATCCGGCGCGACCCGTCGCTGCTGGACGACACCGGCCCGCTCTGAGGCCCGCCGGCACGACGGGGTGCCGGCGGCTACTGTCGGGCGGGTGGCGGAACCCGACCTGACCCTGACCGCGGCCCTGCGGCCGGCGGCGCTGGACGCCCGGCGCGGCGTCGTCCGCCTGCACCCCGAGGTGCTGACGGCGCTGGCGCTGCGTCCCGGCGACCCGGTGCGGCTGGCCGGCCGCCGGGTGACCGCCGGCATCGCCGCCCCGGCCGAGCCGACCGCGAGCAGCGCCCTGCTCTACGCCGACGACCTGCTGCTGGGCAACCTGGGCCTGCGCGACGGCGGGCAGGTCACGGTGAGCCCCCTCCCGGCGGTCCCGGCGCGCCGGCTCACCCTGGCCGGGCCGGTCGGCGTCGTGGCCGCGGTCTCCCCGGAGATGCTCCGGCTCGCCCTGCTCGGCAAGGTGGTCACCGCCGGCGACGACGTCTCGCTGCTGCCCCAGGACGTGCTCCCCGACGCCGCGCTCCGCGGCCTGGTCGAGGCCGCCCGCCGCAGCCTGGCCACCACCGTCGGGTACGCCTGGACCAGCACCCTGCTCACCGTCGTGGCGGCCGAGCCGGCGACCGGCGCGCTGGTCACCATGGACACCGTGGTCGGCTGGGAGCACGGCCCGGCCACCCGCGGCTCCGGCCCGGCCGGCGAGGAAGGCCCGGCGGCCCCGACCGCTCCCGCGCCGGCCGACGGCCTGCTCGGCCCCGAGGACGCTCCCGACGTGGACGAGCTGCCCGGGTTGCGGGCCCAGGCCGAGGAGCTGACCGAACTGCTCGACCTGGGCTTCCACCACCGGGAGGTGCTGGGACGGCTCGGCACCACCGTCTCGCTCGGCGTGCTCGTCAGCGGCCCCGCCGGCTCGGGCAAGTCGGCCCTGGTCCGCGCGGTCGCCGCCCGGGTCCGCGCCCGGGTGCGCCCGCTGTGGGGCCCGGAACTGGCTGCGCTGGGCAACGACGCGGCCGCCCGCCGGCTGCGCGAGGCCGCCGCTGCGGTCCGGGCCGGCGGCCCGGCCGTGCTGCTGGTCACCGACGTGGAGGCGGTCGCCCCGGCCGACGAGCCCGGTCCGCTGGCCACGGTGTTCCGGCAGGTGGTCGCCGAGACGGTCCGGTCGGGGGCGGCGGTCGTCTGCACGACCGGGCGCCCCGAGGCGGTGGATCCGGCGCTACGCGCCCCGGACCTGCTCTCGCTGCGGATCACCGTGCCGCTGCCCGACGCGGCGCTGCGCCGGGAGCAGCTGACCGTGCTCACCCGGCAGGTGCCGCTGGCCGAAGACGTCCGGCTGGACGAGGTGGCCGGGCGTACGCCGGGGTTCGTCGCCGCCGACCTGGCCGCGCTGGTCCGGGAGGCCGGGGTGCGGGCCGCGCTGCGGCAGAAGGCGGCGGAGACCCCGACCGTGGCGATGGCCGACTTCGCCGCCGCCCTGGAGGTGGTCCGGCCGACCACGATGGCCGCGTCCACCCTGGAACTGGCCTCGGTGACCCTGGACGACGTCGGGGGCCTGCACGAGGTCAAGCAGAGGTTGACCGAGTCGGTGCTGTGGCCGCTGACCTACCCGGACACCTTCGCCCGGCTGGGCGTGACGCCGCCGCGCGGGGTGCTGCTCTACGGCCCGCCCGGCTGCGGCAAGACCTACCTCGTCACCGCGCTGGCCGGCTCGGGCCGGGCCAACGTGCTGTCGGTGAAGGGCGCGGAGCTGCTCTCCAAGTGGGTGGGTGAGAGCGAGCGAGCGGTGCGGGAGCTGTTCCGTCGGGCCCGCGAGGCGGCCCCCACGCTGGTCTTCCTCGACGAGGTGGACGCCCTCGCCCCGGTCCGGGGCCAGGCCAACGACGGCGGCACCACCGACCGGGTGGTCGCCGCCCTGCTCACCGAGCTGGACGGGGTGGAGGCGCTGCGCAACGTGGTGGTGGTCGGCGCGACGAACCGCCCCGAGCTGGTCGACCCCGCGCTGCTCCGCCCCGGCCGGCTGGAACGCCTGGTGTACGTGCCGCCGCCGGACGGCCCGGCCCGCGCCGAGATCCTCCGGGCTGCCGCCCGGCACGTCCCGCTCGCGCCCGACGTGGACCTCACCGCGCTCGGCGCGGAACTGGACGGCTTCTCGGCGGCCGACTGCGCCGCGCTGATCCGGGAGGCGGCCCTCGCCGCGATGCGCGAGTCGCTGGCGGCCAGCACGGTCACCGCCGCGCACGTCGAGGCGGCCCGCACCCGCGTCCGCCCCTCGCTGGACCCGGTCCAGCTCGCCCACCTGGAGGCCTACGCCGCCACCCGGAGCTGAGCCGGGACGGGTTCAGTCGGTGGGCAGCAGCGGGCCGAGCGGGCCGAGGTCGAGGTTGAGGTCCTCGGGGGCCAGGCCGAAGTACTCGCGGAGCTGGGTCATCTGCTCCTCCAGTGCCATGAGCGTGGCGCCGACCCGCTCGATCTGCTCCTCGGTGAGGTCGCCCAGGTCGACCCGGCGCAGCGCCTGCCGTTCCATGAGCTGCCGGAGCAGCTCGATCACGGTGAGCACCAGGCTGGCCAGCCCCCGCTCGACCGAGTCCTTGTCGACGGCGAGCCGGCGGTCCAGCGGTCGGACCCGGGGCGCCGTCCACCGCGGCTCGCCCAGCGCCGCCGCCAGGTCGGCCGCCTCGTCCCGCCCGGTCACGGCGCGGCCTCCGGCTCGGGCGGGGCGAGCGCGCCGACCGAGGCGATGAGCGCGCGCAGCGAGACGCGGACCAGGTCGATGTCCGCGATGGCCAGGGTGATGTCCCCGGTGATCACCACGCCGGTGGCGAGCACCCGGTCGAGCAGGTCGACCAGGGCCACCGACCGGTAGGCCAGCGGGTCGTCGGCGCTGCTCGGCGCCAGCGCGGTCACGCCCATGCCGGCTCCCCCTCCGGTTCCGCCACGAACGAGTACGGCGGCCACGGGCCGGTCAGTTCCAGCCGCAGCTCCGGGTGCCGTTCCGCCAGCTCCCGGGCCAGCCCCGCGAAGCCGTCCCAGCGGTCCCGGTCGATCAGGTACGCCCCGTTGAGCACCATGGCGGTGGGCGCGCCGGAGAGCCGCCGGTCCTGCGGGGCGTGCCGGCGGGCGGCGACCGCGTACCCGGCCAGGGCGGCGTGCACGGCGGCGGCCCCGTCGGCGGCCACCCGCTGCCCCTCCTCCCTCGCGGTGAGCTGGGCCCGGCGCCGCCGCAGGTACGCGGCACCGGCCCCGCCCCCGCCGTCGGGTTCCTCGACCCGCGGGGTGGCGCCGGGCACCACGTACCCCTTGACGCCCCACTCCGCGCGGCCGTCGAGCCGGGCCAGCGTGCCGGCCAGCTCGTCGTGCAGCTCGACCAGCACCCGGGCCACCCGGTCGTCGTCGCGGTGGACGGTGGCGAGTCGGGCGGGCACCACGGCGCCGGACCGGGACAGCGCGTCCACCACGGCGTGGTGCGCCCGGGCGGCGCGCTCCAGCCAGGCCAGGTCCTCCAGGTTGCGGCGCAGGGCGGCCTCGCCGTACTCGCTGAGCGGGGCATCGCTGACCACGGCGACCAGGCCGGCGGCGGCCACCGCCCGCACCGGGGTGCCGGCGATGCCCGGGAGCCCGGCGGGCGTGGCCGTCCCGGCGACCACCCCGTGCAGCCAGACCGCGGTGCCGGTGTCCCGGACAGGGTCAGAGGTCGTGGTCATGCCAGTCCTCCGTCTGCTCCCGCTCGGCCCGGGCCGCCACCCGCGGCCGGCGGGACGCCTCGACCTCCTCCGGGTCGCGCGGGCCCGGCTCGACCGGCGGCCGGGCCCGGGAGCTGAGCCACGGGTCGTGCTCCCACCAGTCGATGCCGATCTGCCGCGCCGTGTCCACCGAGGCGATGACCAGCCGCAGCTTCAGCGTCAGCAGCTCGATGTCGAGCAGGCTGACCCGGATGTCACCGGCGATCACGATGCCCCGGTCGAGCACCCGTTCCAGGATGTCGCCGAGGTTCGCCGGCTCGTGGCCGGCCGGCAGCACCTGACCGGAGTTCTGCACGACCGACGGAGCCCGCCCAATGGTCATCTCAGTCCCCCTTGCCGCGCTGGTAGCGGCGCGTCCGCCGGTAGCCGAGCAGGCTGCCGGTCATGTCCAGCTCGACCTCGTAGAGGCCGAGCAGGTCGGTCGACGCCGGGATGCGGTGGTCCTCGACCACCTCCACCCCGATCCGCCAGCCGTCGTCGGTGGGCTGGATCGAGGTGACCCCGAGCGGGTCCTTACCGGTCAGATCGACGATCTGGCGCAACCCCTCCCGGGCCGCCTCGCCCGCGCTGACCGCCTCCTCGTCGCCCTCGTCGACATACCGGTCCTCGGCCCGACCGCCCCGGTCCCGCCACCGCTCGCGGTCGCCGTCACCCCGGATCCGTGCTGTCATCGCCCTCCCCCTCGTCCGCCACGCGGCTCGCCGCGGCGGCCGCCGGTCCCCCGCCGGGCGGGCGCCGGCCGCCGGGGGGCACCGTTACGCCCCGGCGGGACACGGCTGCCGCCGGCGGCCGGCCTGGTCAACCGGTCCAGCACCTGCTGCTGCCCCCGGTCCCGCTCCTCCGGCGTGATGTCCCCGGCCGCCGCCGCCCGGTCCAGCTCCTCCAGCTCGCGCCGGATGTTGACCGGGTTGTACTGCCGTGACTCCGCCTCCCGCGCCACCACCTTGACCAGCGCGGTCAGCCCGCGCACCGGCGCGTACGGCAGGGTCAGCAGCGTCCACAGGATGTCCACGGGTCACTCCACCAGCTGGTGCGCGCTGACGAAGTCGTACGGGGCGAGCGGGCCGATGAGCCGCATCCGGATCAGGTCCCGCCGCCGCTCGGCGAACTCCTCCACGGCCTGGATGAACTCGTCCTCGGCGTCGCCCTCCACGAGGAAGGAGACGCGCACCGCGTCCAGCTCGTTGCTGGGCGGGAGGGGCGCGTCGGCCACCACGAGGCGGCCCACCGCGTCGATCAGGTCGCGGTTCTCCGCCTCCCGGCGCAGCTCCACCGCCTGACTGATCATCTCGCCGAGCCGGATCCGCTGCTCCCGGCTCTCGACCTCCGGCCGGCCGCGGACCTCGTCGGCGAGGGCCCCGGCGGCGGCGTTCTCCGCCAGGAACCCGGCGATGAACTCCTGCTCGTCGAAGCGCCCGTGCACGGTGTACTGGAGCCGGTCCTCGACCTCGTCGAGGGCGGCGGCGAACCGGTCGTGGTGCGCGGCGAGCAGGTCCTCGACCGCGTCCTCGCCGGTCACCACCGTGCCGAAGCGGACCGGCAGCACCGGCGCCACCACCGCCGTCCCGTCCAGCAGCCGCTCGTACGCGGTCAGGTCCGCCGGCCGGCCCAGCGGCTCCTCCAGCCCGACCTCGCTGACCAACGCCGCCAGCTCTCCGTGCCGGATCGCGGTCACCTCGCCGGGCGGGGAGCCGACCCCCTCGGCCTCGGGGGTCGGCTCCACGTCGGACGGCACGATGCCGTAGATGAACAGCCCGTTCTCCTGAGCCATCTCAGCGCTCCTCGTCCCGCCGCCGGCGCGGCCGCTCCCGCTCCCGCTCCCGGTCGTCGCCCCGGTCGCGGAGCGAATCGGCCACCGCGCCGCTGATCTCCTGGGCCGCCTTGCCGAGCCCGGAGACCGCCTTGCCCTTGGTGGCGGCGCCGGCCGCGTCACCGACCAGGTCCGGCAGGCCCTTCTGGCCCTTCGGCACGATGCTCAGCCGGTCGACCGCCTCGGCGAACCGCAGGTACGTCTCGACGCTGGCGATCACGATCCGCGCGTTGATCTCCAGGAGCTGGATGCCGACCACGGCGACCGACACCTGGGCGTCGATCACCACGCCCTTGTCGAGCACGGTCTCCACGACGTCGGCGAGGGTGCCCCCGCCGCCGCCGCTGGTGCGCTCCAGGGCGCTGCCCGACTGTCCCGTCGTGGTGGACACGGTCATTCCTCACGCTCCTCTCGCCGGCGGCGCACCACCGGCCGTCGTGGTGTCTCGGGTGCCCGCCGGACGGGGCGCGGCCGCTCGGGGCGCGCCTCCCGCTCCTCGCGCGGCTGGGCGCGGCGCGCCCGCTCGGGGGCGCGGCGGCGCGGCGGCTCCTCCTCCTCGGGCTCCTCGTCGTACTCGTCGTCGTCGAAGTCGTCGCCCTCGTCGTAGTCCGCGTACTCCTCCTCCGCCGGGGTGGGACGGCGGCGCGGCGGCGGCCGGCGGCGGCCGCGGCCGGCGGGCCGGCGCTCCTCCTCCGGCTCCTCCTCCGGCTCCTCCTCCGGCTCCTCCTCGGGTTCCTCGGCCCGGCCCCGCTGTTCGCCGCGACCCCGCTGCTCCTCGCGGCCCTCCTGCTCCTCGCGGCTCTCCTGCTCCTCGCGGGCCTCCTGCTCCTCGCGCAGCGCGGTCTCGTGGTCCTTGACCACCTGGGAGTCCTCGATCTCACCGCGCCAGCCCTCGACCGAGTCGGGGTCGAGCACGGTCTGGGTCATCACGTGCCGGACGAAGTGCTTCAGCTCCAGCCGGACCCGGCGGCCCTGGGCGCGCCACAGGTTGCCGGTGTGCTCGAAGAGGCCCTGCGGGTGGTACTCCAGCACCACGAGGATCCGGGTCAGTTCGGGGCCGACCTCGTGGAAGCTGACCGTGCCGTCGACGGAGCCCTTCTCGCCCTTGGACCGCCAGTGGATGAGCCGGTCCGGGATCTGCCGGACAATTGTCGACTCCCAGGTCCGGTGCGACCAGAAGACCTGCGCCTTCCAGGTCATCTTCCCGTCCTCGTCCCAGTCGGCCTGCTCGACCTTCTTCATGAAGCTCGGGAAGTCGCCGAACTGCGTCCACTGGTTGTACGCGACCCGGACCGGCACGCCGACCTCGATGGTCTCGACGATGTTGGTGACCTTGAGCTTCTTGCCACCGCCCTTGCCGCCCTTGCCACCGCCGAACGCCGACATCAACTTCTCCTTACCGCCGGCCAGGCCGGCCTGGAACATGGCCTTGACCGGGGAGTTGCCCTCGGCGAGCTTCTGTGCGCCGGTGGCGGCGGCGACCAGGCCGGGGCCACCGCCCTGCTTGGCGTACTCGCTGAGCCGCCCGCTGGCGCCGGTGATCCGCTCGGTGACCACGTGCATGGCACGCTCGCCGATGGCGGAGGCGAGGTTGCGCAGCTCGCCACCGATCTGGTCGCGGGCCCGCTCCGTGAGGTTGCTGGTCGCCATGGTCACCGCCCCCGCTGCCGTCGCGCGACCGGGCGACCGCCCCGGTCCGTCTCGTCCCCCGCGGCGGGCTGCTCGTCGAGCTCCTCCTCGTCGTCGGCGGCGGACCGCTCGCCGTCCGCCGGCTCCTCGTCCGGACGGCCGCCGGCCGTCTTCCGGCGCAGCGCGTCGGCGCCGCCGCGCAGCTTGCCACTGATCGCGTCGATGCCACTGCCCGCGGCCGCGGTCGCCGCGGCCCTGCCGGCGGTCGCCAGCGGGGCACCCAGCTTGCCGAGGCCGCCGAGCTGGGGACTCGCGTTCATCAGGTCCGCGCCGAGCTGCTTCAGCCCGCCCGGCCGCTGGCTGGCCCGCCCGGCCGCCACGGCGGCGGCCAGGGTGAGGGCCGTGCGCAATTTCTTCCGGCGCCCGAGGATGTAGCCGAAGCCCACCGCCAGCGCCACCCGTGCTCCGCTCTTCATCAGTTCTCCTTCGCTCCCCGGCGGAAGCGGACACCCTCATGCCTGGAGCAGGCCCGGGAAAGCAGCTACCGGGGATCAGCGGGTAACGGGCCTGCGACCGGCGTCCCGTATCAGCGGACCCGGCGGGCAGTACCCGTCCCGCCATGCGCAAAACATTTCAGCGGAATTGCCGAGGCGCATGTCACCGCACATTTGGATAGGCGGTTCAGGAGAGGCAGAGACGGCGCAAAACGGTCAGAGAAGCCCAGGAGAGCAGGGAAAAGTCAAATCTCGCAAGAAAGGTCGGCGAGAAAACTAATGGGTTGGCAGGGCGGAATCGAGGCACATTTCCGCGCGGAGCTTCCCATCCTTCTCGCGCAATTCCGCGCCGCATTTCCGAAGGACCGAGACAGCGCCTTGGTTGTCCGGTGTCGTCTCGGCCACGACGGTGCGCATGCCGGCCGCCGCGGCGGCGTGGAGCAGCTCCCGCAGGGCCGCCGCACCGAGCCCCTGACCGCGCGCCGAGCGGCCCAGCCACATTCCGGTCTCCACCGTCCCCGGCTCGCCGCACCGGGTCATCCGCACCATGCCGACCACCTCGCCGCCGGCCACGATCGCGTACATCAGGGTGCGGGTCGGGCCGTCCAGCCCACCGAAGCTCGCCCGGTGGAACTCGCGGAAGGCCTCCCGACGGGCCAGCGACCACCCGGCCGGGGCCTCGACCGGGGGCATGACATCCTCCGGCTCCGCCTCGGCAGCCGCTACGGAGAGCAACGGCTCCAGGTTTCGCTCGTCCACCGGCTCCAGTCGTACCGCACCCGTCACGAGCCGCAGTCTGCCGGTCGTACCGGCCCAAGTCCACCCCTTTGGGCGCGGACTGCCGGTCCGGCGGAGGGGGTCGGCCGGTCGTACCCCCGGGGTGTTCCGCCTCACGCTCCGTTGTCAGCCAACCGGTCCGTTTCGACCGTGAGGGTGCTCACCCCGCCGGGACGAACTCGCAGAGCACCGCCGAGGCGTCGTCCGTGCGCTTGTGCCGGCGCAACCGGTCCGGGTGGTCCCGCTCGGCCGCCCGGACCCGGTCGATCAGCCCCTCCGGGCCCTCGGCCGCCGTCACGTCGAGCAGGCCGGCCCAGTCGAAGAGGCCGAACTGCTCGACCGCACAGGAGGCGCCGTCGCTCAGCAGCGCGGCCCGTCGCAGCGCCCCCGGCCCGCGCAGCGGCAGCGTGCCGGTCACCGCGTGGTAGGCGGCGTCCGGGTCGCTGGCGGCTGCCCAGTAGCCGTGCGTCCGGTTCATCCGGCTCCGCTGCACGGTCACCGCCCGGTGGAACCGGGTCGCCGCGTCGACGGCCCCGTCCGGCAGCGCGGCGGCCGTCCGGCGCAGGTCCGCCAGCGCCGTGTCCAGCCGGTCGTCGGAGACCACGTCGATCCGGTCCCCGGTGTCGAGCACGAGCGGGCTGTCGCAGAGCACCAGGTAGTCCACCTGGTCACCGCCCTCCCGGAGGAGGCAGACCGTGGAGGACGGGGTGCCCGGATGGTCCAGGTCGCAGTCGCCGCCGTGGTCGGCCCGCACGGCCAGGATCGCCGCCGCCAGGCTGCTCATCAGCGTGGCCGCCGGGCGGGCCGCGACGGCCAGGCCGATCCGGGCGGCCAGGTGCCGGACGTACCACGCCGGGCCGTGCACGCAGCCGGTGTCGAATCCCTCCGGCACGGTCGCCCCGTCGAGGACGCCGACCAGCGGGCCGATCCGGAAGACCAGGTCCTCGTTCTCCAGCCGGCCGGGGGCCGGATCGGAGGCGGAGCGTACCCGCATCATCGGCGCCGTCCCGACCGGCCGGGCCGGCCGGCTGCCGATCGCGTACCGGCGGTCTGGTGCCCCCATCCGTCTGCTCCCTCCGTTGCCGTTCGCCGCCTACCCGGAGCGCCGGAGCCCATGCCGGTGCGGCCGGACCGGAGGGCGGGTGCGGGCGGATCCGAGGATGGTTCGGGCGGTCAGCGCCGCCGGTTCCGGGCCCGGGACGAGCGCAGCCGGCGCAGCCGGCCGACCAGCACCGGCTCGGCGGCGAGCGCGGCCGGCTGGTCCAGCAGCGCGTTGAGCAGCTGGTAGTAGCGGGTCGCGGAGAGCCCGAAGGTGTCCCGGATGGCCTGTTCCTTGGCGCCCGCGTGCTTCCACCACTGCTGCTCGAAGGCGAGGATCTGCCGGTCCCGCTCGGTCAGCGCGCCGGCCTCGCCGGGGGCCTCCGCGGCGAGGGCCGAATCCGCCGGCCCGTCGTCCGGCGGCCCGTCGTCCGGGTCGGCCTCGACCGCGGGGGCGGAGCGGGGTGGCGGGACGGTGCGGCCGGCCTCGCGGCGCGCGACGTCGGCGTTCCCCGACGGCTCGGGCCGGTCGGTGGCGGCCCGCTCCGTGGCGTCGGCGGGCAATGGCGCTCCTCAGCGGGACGGGGCGACCGGCACGACGACGCCGGCCGGGGGACCCCAGCCTAACCAGGGTCCGCCCGGCCCGCATCGGACGCGGGGTCCGCGCCGGTCAGGCGATGTCCCGCCGGCGCATCGACCAGAACGCGCCGATCAGCGCGGCGGCGGCGCCCACCCCGAGCACCAGCGCGGACTGCTGCCAGGTGACCACCAGCTTGGCCGGTTCACAGGCGCCCTTGGCGAACTGGCAGGTGTCGTAGTCGAAGAGTTCGACCTTCTTCATGAACCACGACTGGGCGTACGTGGACAGGACGTAGCGGTCGCCGAACGGCACGGAGAGCACGGCCACGGCGATCCGGATGCCGATCTCGCTGATCGCGAAGACCGCCACGGCCGCGCCGAGCGCCATCGCGGTGTGCCGCCCCAGCGAGGCGAGCGCGAAGGCCACCGCGCCGACGAGCAGGATGAGCCCGACCGCCCGCAGGCCGTCGAGGCCGATGGACTGCCACACCCCGGCGGTCACCTTGGCGGTGGTCCCCCGGTAGCGGCCGATGAGCCAGAAGGCGAGCGTCCAGAAGGCGCCGAGCACCAGGCTCACCCCGAGCACGGTGCTGAGCAGCGCGGCCAGCTTGGTGCCCAGCACGGCGAGCCGTTTCGGCCGCCAGAGCAGCAGGTTCATCATCCCGCCGGTGCTCCACTCGGCACCCACGTACGAGGCGCCGACGATGAACGCGAAGAGCGCCACCGCCCCGGCGAAGACCGCGATGAACATGGGGAACTCGGCCCGGAAGTCGAACTGGTAGGGCAGGTTCCACTTCGGGTCAAACATCTCGGGCTGCGGCTGCCAGTCCCGGCCGCAGTTCGGGCCGTACCGTTCCTCGGTGTCCTGGTCCCCGCGGGCCTTGGCCGCGTCGCAGTCGGCGACCGTCTTCTTCCAGTCCTCCATCGCCCGCTGGTACTGGGCCTCGGACTCGACCTGGGCGGCCGCCACCGTCTCCTTCGAGAGCTGGTGGCTGGAGAAGCTGAAGGCGGTGGCCACCGTGGCCAGCCCGAGCAGCAGCAGGACCAGCAGCAGCCGGGTGAGCCGGCGCTTGCTGAGCCGGCGCAGTTCGGTGAAGTACAAGCTCATGCGCCCCAACCTCCCGTGGTGGCGCCGCTGCCCGGCTCACCGACCTTCGTGGACTGGTCGACCTGCCGGTGCTGGCCGGGAACCGGCGCGGTGGCGGTCAGTTCGAGGAAGACGCTCTCCAGGTCGACCGCGACGGGAGTCAGCTCGCTGACGTAGAGGCCCTGCTCGGCCAGGACGCGGCTGACCGTGGCCGGCTTGTCGACGCCGGAGAGCATCAGGTGGTCGGGCTCGGCGGCGACGCGGATCCCGGCCCGGGTCAGCGTCTCGGTCGCCTGCGGCAGGTCGGTGACCGCCTCCAGGCGGACCCGCACGGCGCCCTGCGAGTGGGCGGCGAGCACCTCGTCGACCGGCCCGAACGCGACCCGCCGGCCCAGCGAGATGATGGTGACCGAGTCGCAGATGAGCTGGATCTCGCCGAGGATGTGGCTGGAGAGCACGACGGTCATCCCGGCGGCGGACAGGTCGCGCATGAGCCCGCGCATCTCCCGGATGCCGCCCGGGTCGAGGCCGTTGGCCGGCTCGTCCAGGATCAGCAGCTTCGGGTTCTTCAGCAGGGCGGAGGCGACCGCCAGCCGCTGCTTCATGCCGAGCGAGTAGGTCTTCACCCGCTCGCCGGCCCGGTCGCGCAGCCCGACCAGCTCCAGCACCTCGTCGACCCGCGGCTTGGGCAGCTCACCGGCCTGGGCGAGCAGCCCGAGGGTGTCCCGGGCGGAGAAGTGCGGGAAGAACTGCGGGCTCTCCACGATGGCGCCGACCTGGCCGGCGACCGCGGGCAGGGCCTGCGGCAGCTCCTGGCCGAGGATGGCCATCCGGCCGCCGTTGGGCCGGATCAGGCCGAGTAGCGTCCGCAGCGTGGTGGTCTTGCCCGAGCCGTTGGGGCCGAGGAAGCCGTGCACCTGGCCGGCCTCGACCCGCATGTCGAAGCCGTCGAGCGCGTGGCGGACCCCGCGTTTCCGGCTCCGGTACGTCTTGCGGAGACCTTCGATCTCCAGGACAGCCGACAAGCTGACCTCCCCCGATAAGTAGGTGTCAGCTCGACACCATACGCGGTATGCAGGCGGAGACAATACCCGGTATGCATCGGGGTTTTCCCGGATTCGGGATCAGGCGCGCCGGCGGGGCCGGTCAGGCGCAGACGACGTGCACGCCCGCGTCGCGGAACGCCTGCACCACAGTGGGCGACGCCCCGGAGTCGGTCACCAGCGTCTCCACCCGGTCCACCGGGCAGATCCGGGCGAACGCGTGCCCGCCCAGCTTCGACGAGTCGGCGATGACCACGACCCGCTTGGCCCGGGCCACCATGAGGCTGTTCATGGCCGCCTCGCCCTCGTGGTGGGCGGCCGCGCCGAGCTGCGGGTCGATGGCGTCCACGCCGAGCAGCGCCACGTCCAGGGTGACCTCGCGCAGCAGCGCCCCGCCCAGCGGGCCGACCAGCTCGAACGACTTGGGCCGGACCACGCCGCCGGCCACCACCACCTTCATCCGCGAGCGCACCAGCAGCTCGTTGGCGATGTTCAAGGCGTTGGTGACCACGGTGAGCTGGGCGCCCTCGGCGCTGGTGTTCAGGTCGGGGCGGACGGCCAGGGCCCGGGCCACCTCGGTGCTGGTGGTGCCGCCGTTGAGGCCGACCACGGTGCCCGGGGAGACCAGCGCGGCGGCGGCCGCGCCGATCCGCTGCTTCTCGGCCGAGTGCTTGGCCGTCTTGTAGCGCAGCGGCAGGTCGTAGGAGACGCCGTTGGCGACCGCGCCGCCCCGGGTCCGCGTGATCATCTGCTGCTGGGCGAGCTGGTCGAAGTCACGCCGGATGGTGGCCTGGGAGACCTCCAGGCGCTCGGCCGCCTCCTCGACGCTGACCCGGCCGCTGTCGGTCAGCATCTCGAGCAGCGCGTTCCATCGGGCGTAGCGGTCCACGGGGGGCCTCCACTGACTCTGCACGAACGGTGATTGATTGCGTGCACAGTAGTGCGCGAAACTGGCCAGGCGCAAAACCCTGTCCTGCGCGATGTGGGAGCCGGTTGCCACGGCCACCCCGAATCGCGCAGAATGACGCGCGAAAGGCGGCCATATCGCGCCGTATTGCGCAAGGTCTCCCCTGGCGAGGAGTTGTCATGGCGTACGTGCACGCGGAGATCGCGAGCCAGCCCGACTGCTGGCGGGAGGCGGCGCGGCTCGCCCCGGCCGTCGCCGACCGCCTGCCGCGCCCCGGCGAGCGCGTCGCCGTGGTCGGGTGCGGCACGTCGTGGTTCATGGCGGCCGCGTACGCCGGGCTGCGCGAGGGCGCCGGCCAGGGCGAGACCGACGCCTTCCAGGCCAGCGAGTTCCCCACCGGCCGCCGCTACGACCGGGTCATCGCGATCACCCGCTCCGGCACCACCACCGAGGTGCTCGACCTGCTCGCCGCGCTGCGCGGGCAGCTGCCCACCACGGTCCTGGTCGGCGACCCGGCCGCACCGGCCGTCGAGCTGGCCGACGCGGCGGTGCCCCTGCCCTTCGCCGACGAGCGCTCGGTGGTGCAGACCCGGTTCGCCACCACCGCGCTGGCGCTGCTCCGCGCTCACCTCGGCGACGACCTGGGCCGGCTCGCCGCCGACGCCGAGGTGGCCGTCCGGGCCCCGCTGCCGATCGACCCGGCCACCATCGAGCAGGTCACCTTCCTCGGCCGCGGCTGGACGGTCGGGCTGGCCCAGGAGGCCGCGCTGAAGTGCCGCGAGGCCGCCACCTTCTGGGCCGAGGCGTACCCGGCCATGGACTACCGGCACGGCCCCATCTCGATCGCCGCCCCCGGGCGGCTGGTCTGGGCGTTCGGCGGCATCCCGGAGGGCCTGCCCGAGGACGTGGCCGCCACCGGCGCCGCCTTCGTGCACAGCCGCACACACGGCTGCCACACCGTCCTGACGAGCTGGGCGGCCGGGCGCAACCCGGTCGACCCGATGGCCGACCTCATCCTCGCCCAGCGCTTCGCCGTCGCGCTCGCGACCAGCCGCGGCCTCGACCCCGACGCGCCCCGGCACCTGACCCGCTCCGTGGTGCTGGCGTGAGCGCGAGGAGTGAGCCGGGGTTGCGAGCCCCGCAGTCGCGAACACAGGAGGCACTGTGACCCCAGGCGGCGAGGTCGTCGTCGCGCTGGACGTGGGTGGCACCGGAATGAAGTGCGCCCTGGTCCGGCCGGACGGCGCGACCGTGCACGCCGAGCGGCATGCCACCGACGCGGCGCGCGGCCCGGAGGCGGTGGTCGGCACGATCCTCGACGTGGCCGAAGGGCTGGCCGGCAAGGCCCGCGCCGACGGCCTCACCCCGGTGGCGTGCGGCATCGCCGTGCCCGGGGTGGTCGACGAGGCCCACGGAGTGGCGGTCTGGTCGGCGAACGTGGGCTTCCGGAACGTACCCCTGCGGGAGCTGGCGCGGACGCGGCTCGGCCTGCCCACGGCGCTCGGCCACGACGTGCGGGTGGGCGGCCTGGCCGAGGCGCGGCTCGGTGCCGGGCGGGACGCCGGCCACGTGCTCTTCGTCGCGATCGGCACCGGCATCGCCGCCGCCCACGTGGTCGACGGGTCGGCCGCCGCCGGCGCGCACGGCGCCGCCGGGGAGATCGGCCACATCCTGGTACGCCCCGACGGCCCGCGCTGCGGCTGCGGGCGCCCCGGCTGCCTGGAGGCGATGGCGTCGGCCTCGGCGATCGGCCGCCGGTACGCCAAGCTGTCCGGCGGCGCGGCCACCGCCGCCGAGGTGGCCGATCGGGCGGCGGCCGGTGAGCCGCTGGCCGGCCGGGTCTGGCGGGAGGCCGTCGAGGCGCTCGCCGACGGCCTGGCCACCGGTCAGGCGCTCTTCGACGTGGCGACCATCGTGATCGGCGGCGGGCTGGCCCAGGCCGGCCCCCGGCTGTTCGATCCGCTGCGTGCGGCCCTGCGCGAGCGCCTGACGTTCCACCGCGAGCCGCGCCTGGTCGCGGCGGCCCTCGGCGACGAGGCCGGCTGCCTCGGCGCCGCCCTGCTGGCCCTGGACACCCTGGCGAAGGAGAGCCGATGACCCTGCGCGTGACCGGCAAGGTGGTGACCCCGAACGGCGTGCTCCGGCAGGGTTGCGTGGAGATCGCCGGCGACCGGATCCGGGCGGTCGCCGAGTACCCGACGGTGCGCGACGGGCACTGGATCGTGCCGGGCTTCGTGGACATGCACACCCACGGCGGAGGCGGGCACACCTTCACCACCGGGGACGCGGAGTCGGCCCGGCAGGCCGCCGACTTCCACCTCGGGCACGGCACCACCACCCTGCTGGCCAGCCTGGTCAGCTCCCCGTTCCCGCTGATGCGCGAGGCCACCGCCGCCTACCGGCCGCTCGTCGAGTCCGGGGTGCTGGCGGGCGTCCACTTCGAGGGGCCCTACCTGTCCGCGGCCCGGTGCGGGGCGCAGAACCCGGAGTTCCTCCGCGACCCGTCCACCGAGGAGCTGGCGGAGCTGATCGAGCTGGGTGGCGGCGCGGTCCGGATGGTCACCCTGGCCCCGGAGCGCGACGGCGCGCTGGAGGCGATCAAGCTGCTGGTCGGGCAGGGCGTGGTGGCGGCCGTCGGGCACACCGACGCCACCTGGGAGCAGACCCGGGCGGCCGTGGCGGCCGGCGCGAGCGTCGGCACCCACCTGTTCAACGGGATGCGACCGCTGCACCACCGCGAGCCGGGACCGGTGGTGGCCCTGCTGGAGGCCCCGAACGTGGTCTGCGAGCTGGTCGCGGACGGCGTGCACCTGCACGACGGGATGCTCGGCTTCGCCACCTCGGTGGCCGGCCCGGAGCGGGCCGCCCTGATCACCGACGCGATGGCCGCCGCCGGCATGCCCGACGGCGAGTACGAGCTGGGCGGCCAGGCCGTCACCGTGGCCGACGGGGTGGCCCGGCTCAGCCGGGACGGCGCGATCGCCGGCAGCACGCTGACCATGGACGCCGCGCTGCGGCACGCGGTCGGCGCGGGGATCGCCCTGCCGGACGCCTGCCGGATGGTCGCCACCACCCCGGCCCGGGCCATCGGGCTGGGCGACCGGGTGGGCGCCCTCCAGACCGGCCTCCGGGCCGACCTGGTCGTCCTCGACGACGACCTCAACGTGCTGCGGGTGATGCGCGCCGGCGCCTGGGTGGACTGACGCCGCGGGCTGATCAACCCCCGGTGGGCACCTCGACGCCGAGCACCGCCTGCTCGTCGGGGCGGTGCACCAGCACGTCGGCCAGGTAGGACTGCACCGCCTGGCGCATCCCGACGTCCCGGCCCGCCCGCTCGGAGAGCAGCCACTTGTGCTCGATGATCTGGGCGAACAGTTCCTGCGGCTCCAGCTTGTGACGCAGGTGCGCGGGCACCGCCCGGACCACCGGCTCGAACACCTCGGTCAGCCAGCGGTGGGCGGCCTGCTGCTCGTCGGTCAGGTCGCTCTCCACCCGGTACGCGTCCAGGTCGTTGAGGAGCTTGCGGGCCTGGTTCTCCTCGGCGTCCAGGCCGGTGAGCCGGAGCAGCCGCCGCGTGTGGTAGCCGGCGTCGACGACCTTGGGCCGGACCAGGTAGCGCCCGTTGTCGACGGTCGACATGGCCACCTCGGCGACGTCGAAGCCCAGCTCGTTGAGGCGGCGGATCCGGCCCTCGATGTCGTGCCGGGCCTCCCGCTCGATCTGCTGCTCGTAGGTGATCTCGTGCCAGAGCCGCTCGTAGCGCTGCACGACCTGCTCGCAGACCTCCTCCGGGTCGATCGACTCGTGCAGCAGGCCGGCGGCCTGAAGGTCCAGCGCCTCGCCGAAGATGTTGACCCGGGCGATCTCCAGGTCCTCGCCGCGCTGCCCGTTCGAGAGCGACGGGTGCAGCGCGCCGGTCTCCGCGTCGACCAGGTAGGCGGCGAAGGCGCCCGCGTCCCGCCGGAACAGCGTGTTGGACAGCGAGCAGTCGCCCCAGAAGAAGCCGGTCAGGTGCATCCGGACCAGCAGCACCGCCAGCGCGTCGAGCAGCCGGTTCATGGTCTCCGGCCGCAGCGTGCGGGAGAACAGCGCCCGGTAGGGCAGTGAGAACTGGAGGTGCCGGGTGATCAGCACGGGGTCGAGCGGCTCCCCGTCGTCGGTCTGCCGGTCGGCCACGATCGCGATCGCCTCCACCGAGGGGAAGTCGATCCGCTCCAGCGCCCGGAGCAGGTCGTACTCCCGTTCGGCGACCCGCTCGCCGGTCTCCTTCACCGCGTAGACGTAGTCGCCGAGCCGGACGAAACGCACGATGTGCCGCGAAATACCCTGGGGCAGCGCCACCAGGTGTTCGGCAGGCCACTCCTCCAGCGGGGTCGACCAGGGAAGGTCGAGCAGCGCCGGGTCGACGAGGGCCGAGGTGATCCGCACGGGGACCAGTGTGACCGCTGACCCGCCGGGAGCGCTTCCCTTCGTGGTTGGGCCCACAGCCGCCGGCGCCGGCCCGCCGCGGGCGGCCGGTAGCGTGGTCGCGTGCGGGAGACCACGCAGGTACGCCGGAAGCCGCGGCTCCGGCCCGTCCGGCCGGCCGGCTGGTGGTGGGACGGGCTGCTGCTGGCTGCCCTGGTGGCGCTCACCGTGGCGCTGGCCGAGGGGCACCTCTTCGGGCTCGACCGGGCCGTCGCCGACTGGTCCGAGACGCACCGGCCGACCGCCGCCCGGTGGGCGGCCATGGCGCTCAACCTGCTCGGCCAGGGCACCCCGCTCACCCTGCTCGCGGCCGGGCTCGGCGTGCTCCTGGCGGTGCGGCTCCGCTCGGTCCGCCCGGTGCTGCCGCCGGTGACCGCGTTCGTGCTCACCTACCTGACCATCGGGCCACTGAAGGTGTGGACGGCGCGGCCCGCGCCGAGCGCCAGCGTGAAGGAGCCGTTCCTGGCGCCCGACCAGACCCTGCCGTTGTTCCAGCAGGATCTGCCGGTGCGCTTCGCCCAGTCCTACCCGTCCGGGCACGTGGCCAACGCCATCGTCTGGTACGGCGTGCTCGCCCTGCTCCTGGCCCCACTGCTGCGCACCTTCGGCCGGACCATTCCGCCCCGGCTGGTCACCGTGATCCGGGTGGTGCCACCGCTCGTGGTCTTCTGCACCACCATCTACCTGGGCTGGCACTGGCTCACCGACTCGTTCGCCGGGCTGATGCTCGGCCTGCTCCTGGACCGGCTGCTGCACCGGGTGCCCTGGGACGACCTGCCGTTGCCCGCCCCGCTGCGAAACCGGGACCGGCCGTTCACCTCCACCCCCTAGCCTGCGCTCGTGGCTGAACTGGCACGCCGGCTGGGCGTACGCGACGCGGTCGTCATCGGGCTGGGGTCGATGCTCGGCGCGGGCGTCTTCGTGGTTTTCGCCCCCGCCGCGGCGGCGGCCGGCGGCGCCGGCCTGCTCGTCGCGCTGGCCCTCGCCGGCCTCGTCGCCTTCTGCAACGCGACCAGCTCGGCCCGGCTGGCCGCCCGCTACCCGGAGTCCGGCGGCACCTACGTCTACGGCCGGGAGCGGCTGCACCCGTTCGCCGGGTTCCTCGCCGGCTGGGGGTTCGTGATCGGCAAGACGGCGAGCTGCGCGGCGATGGCGCTGACCATCGGGGCGTACCTGTGGCCGGGGCGGGCGCGGCTCGTGGCGGTCCTCGCGGTGGTGGCCGTGACCGCCGTGAACCTGCGCGGGATCGGGAAGACCGCGACCGCGACCCGGGTGCTGGTCGGCGTGGTCCTCACCGTCCTCGGCGTGGTGGCGGCGACCGGCGCGCCGCACGTGGAGCCGGCCCGGCTGGCCGGTTTCGCCGACACCGGCGTCCGGGGCGTGCTCACCGCCGCCGGCCTGCTCTTCTTCGCCTTCGCCGGGTACGCCCGGATCGCCACCCTCGGCGAGGAGGTCCGCGACCCGGAACGCACGATCCCGCGCGCCGTGCCGCTGGCGCTCGGCGTGGTGCTGGCCAGCTACCTGGCGCTGGCCGTGGTGGCTCTCGGCGTGCTGGGTGAGCAACGACTGGCCGCCTCCACGGCGCCCCTGGCCGAGGTGGTGACCGCCGCCGGGCTGCCCGGCCTGGCCTGGCTGGTCCGGGCCGGGGCGACCGTGGCGGTGACCGGGGTGCTGCTCTCCCTGCTCGCCGGCGTCGGCCGGACCACGCTCGCGATGGCCCGCCGCCGGGACCTGCCGGGCGCGCTGGCCGCCGTGCACCCGCGCCACCGGGTGCCGCACCGCGCCGAGCTGGCGGTGGCCGCCGTGGTGATCGTCGTGGTGTCCCTGGCCGACGTGCGGGGCGCCATCGGCTTCTCCAGCTGCACCGTGCTGGTCTACTACGCGATCGCCAACGCCTCGGCGCTCACCCTGGGCCGGGATCCAGCCCGGAAACTGCCGGGGCAGCTTCTCGCCGTGCTGGGGCTGGTCGGGTGCCTGCTGCTCGCGGTCAACCTGCCGGTCACCAGCACCCTCGCCGGCTTCGGCGTGCTCACCCTCGGCGCCGCCTGGTACGCCCTCCGCCACACCACCCGGCCGGCCTGACCCCGGTCACTCGTCCGGTTGGCGGGCGGCCGGCGCGGCCGCCGGGGCGGGTGGCGGCACCGGGGTGGTCTCCCGGAGCAGGGCGGTCAGCCCGGCCCGCCGGGCCACCACGGTCAGCCGGTCGCCCGCATGGATCACCATGCGCGGGTCGGTGGACCACTCCGTCTTCTGCCCGGCCGGGGTGTAGGCCAGCAGGCGCACCTCGCCGGGGCGGGCCACCGCGGCGAGCGGCCGCCCGTCGAGCGGGGAGCCGGCCACCACCGGCACCTCGGTGACCAGCAGCGCGTGCCGGTCGACCGGAATGGTGGCGATCACGGCGCGGTCCAGCATGGCCGCCGCGAACGCCGGAGCGGCCAGGTAGGACACGCTGCGGGAGATGCCGATCCCGAACGCCTGCTGGATCCGTTCGGCGAAGTCGCCGTCGAAGAGGCGCAGCACCACCCGCAGGTCGGGGTCGAGGGAGCGGGCGTTGAGCGCGGCGCGGAGGTTGATGCCGTCGTCGGTGGAGACCACCACGAGCGCCTGGCTCGTGTCGACGGAGGCGGCGCGCAGGGTCTCCTCCTGGCCCGCGTCGCCGACGATCAGCGGCACGCCGAGCCGGTGCGCCAGCGGGGCGCCCCGCGCGTCCGGGTTCTTGTCGATGGCCACCACCTCGACCCCGAAGTCGTGCAGTTGGGCCATCACCCGGGTGCCGATGTTGCCCAGCCCGACCACCACCACGTGCCCGGAGCGGTCGGGCTGGACCCGGCCGGCGTGCAGGGCGAGCCGGGCGTTGACGATGCCGTCGACCACGGCGGCCGTGATCAGCGGGATCAGCGCCAGCCCGGCCAGGTTGAGCACCACCTGCATGATCTGGGCGGCGAGGGCCTTGTTGACGTCCGGGTCCTGCCCGCTGAGGGTGGTGACCAGCGTCAGGTAGAGCGCCTCGGACCAGGTCACGTCGGCCGCCCGGGCGTTGAGCCAGCCGAGCACGGCGATCACCGCCAGCAGCACCAGCACGGCCAGGCCGATCTTGCGGGTGGCGAAGCTGCGGAGCGCGCGGAGCAGCACCGCGACCGGCTGCCGCCGGCGGCGGGCCCGGACCAGCCGGCGGGCGGCCAGCTCGGTGCCGGGCGGCCGGCCGGTCGCCTCGGCCAGCACCACGTCGGCGGAGGCCTCGTCGGCGGGCAGCACCCGGACCAGTTCCGGGTCGGTGGTGACGGCCAGCCCGCTGACCACGTCCTGCGGGCGTACGTCGGCGCGGCGGGCCACGTAGAGGGTGCGGCCGGCGTGCCGGAAGTGGGTGGGGGCCAGCTCGCCGAGGGCGGCAGCCACGAAGGCCGGCGCGGAGATCGACGCGTCGGAGAGCACCGCCGAGTCGGGGAAGAGCTGCCGCACGCCGTTGGCCAGGCTGGTGTTGAACATCCGGACCACCAGGCGCAGCCGGGGCTCGACCTCCTGGGCGCAGAGCGCGGCGTGCATGTTGCCCACGTCGTCCTGGTGCAGCAGGGCCAGCCCGTCCGCCCCGGCCAGGCCGGCCCGGCGGAAGGCGGCCTCGTCGAGCCGGTCGGCGCGGACGACCTGGACGCCCGGGATGTCCCGTCCGTCCGGCCCCTCGGTGCGGCGGCGCTCGGGCACGACCAGCGTCACCCGGACCCGGCCGGCGGGCGGGTCGGTGGCGAGCAGGGACCGGACCACCCAGTAGGCCAACGGGTCCGAGCCGCAGACCACGTAGTGCGGACGGGCGTCGCCGTTCATCTTGAGCCGCCATCCGGTCGCCCGGCGCGCGCGGTCGCGGAGGGGCTCGGCCATGCCCGGATCGTAGTCAGTCGCTCGCAGCGCGCGCAGCCCCCTCGATCATGAACGCATGGGGCCCGCCAGTACGGGTAGAGCAGCGGCATGCAGACGTTCCTGCCGTATCCGGACTTCCTGGCCAGCGCCCGGACGCTGGACCAGAAGCGGCTGGGCAAGCAGCGGGTGGAGACCATCCAGGTGCTGCGCGGGCTGACCCGGCCGGACTACGGCTGGCGCAACCACCCGGCGGTGAAGATGTGGGCCGGGTACGAGGAGGCGCTGACCCGGTACGGCCTGGACATGTGCGCCGTGTGGTCCGAGCCGGGACGGGCGGACACCTGCGCCGCCACCATGGCCACCGACCTGGCCTCCGCCTGCGGCATCGCGCTCATCCGCACCCAGGCGGAGCTGGCCGACGCCGGCGAGCTGCCGCCCTGGCTGGGCCGGGACGACCTGCACCTCAGCCACCGGTCGTCGCTGCTGCGCAAGGACCCGGCGCACTACGGCCCGCAGTTCGGCGACGTCCCGCCCGACCTGGAGTACGTCTGGCCGACGTCGGACCGGCCGCGCCGCTGTCTGCTGCCCCCGGCGGCGTGAGCCGGCAGACTGGGGGCTCCCCTCGGGTCGGAGGTGCGCGTGGCACTGTCGCGAGTGGTCGGCCGGCTCATCGGCGTACGCCGGCACCTGGTGGACCCCGGCGGCGGTGGCGCCCCGCGCGTGTCGCGACCGGTGCGGGCCGTGGTGGTGGGCGGGGGCATCGCCGGCATGTCGGCGGTCGTGGTGCTGGCCGAACGCGGTGTCGAGGTGACCGTGCTGGAGGCCGCGCCGCACCTGGGCGGCCGGCTGGGCGCCTGGCCGGAGGAGTTGCCGGACGGCGTCCAGCGCAACGAGCACGGCTTCCACGCCTTCTTCCGGCAGTACTGGAACTGGCGGAACATCCTGCGCCGCGCGGATCCCACGCTGGGCTTCCTCAAGCCGGTGCCCGGCTACCCGATCCTCTCCGCGCGGTGGCCGGACGAGGAGTTCGGGCGGCTGCCGTCCGCGCCGCCGGCCAACCTGCTCGCCCTGCTGCTGCGCAGCCCGAGCCTGCGCCTGGCCGACCTGCGGACCATGGACCGGGACGCGGCGCTGCCGCTGCTGGCCTACGACCCGGAGCGCACCTACGCCGAGTTCGACACCCGGACCGCCGACGACCTGCTCACCTCGCTGCGGCTGCCGGACCGGGCCCGGGCCATGCTCTTCGAGGTCTTCTCGCACTCGTTCTTCAACCACGAGGCGGAGATGTCGGCCGCCGAGATGATCGCCCAGTTCCACTTCTACCTGCTCGGTAACCCGGAGGGGCTGGCCTTCGACTGCCCGGACCGGGACTACGCGACCGCGATCTGGGAACCGCTCACCCGGCACGTCCAGCGGCACGGCGGCCGGGTGTGCACCGGCACGGCCGCCGCCCGGCTGGACCGGACGCCGGACGGCTGGCGGGTGACCACGGCCGGCGGCGATACCCACGAGGCTGGGCACGTGGTGCTGGCCGTCGACCCGCCCGCGCTCGCCGCGCTGGTCGCCGCCTCACCCGGGCTGCTCGCGGCGGCGCCCGGACTGGTGGCGCGGATGCCCGCGTTCGGCCGGCCCGGTCCCCCGTACGCGGTGGCGCGCTACTGGCTGGACGGCGACGTGCGCCCGGACCGGGCGGTGTTCAGCGGGGTGTCCCGGCAGCCCACCCTGGACTCGGTGACCCTCTACCACCGGCTGGAGGACGAGCCCCGGCGCTGGGCGCGGCGGACCGGCGGATCGGTGGTCGAGCTGCACGCGTACGCCTGCGAGCCGGACGTGCCGGCCGGGGAGCTGGCCGAGCGGATGCGGGCGGAGTTGGCCGCGCTCTGGCCGGAGGCCGCCGGCCTGCGGGTGCGCGAGCTGCGTGCCCGGGTCGAGGCGCAGGCCCCGGCGTTCACCCCGGGCAGCCACGCGGAGCGGCCGGGGGTACGCACCGACGCGGCCGGCCTCTACCTGGCTGGCGACGGGATCCGGACCGACTTCCCGAGCGCGCTGATGGAACGCTCTGCGGCCACCGGGATCGTGGCCGCCAACCACATTCTGCGGGCCGAGGGGGCGGCGGCCGAGCCGGTCCACTCGGTCCGCCCGCGCGGCCTGCTGGCCGGGAGACAAGGAAGGGCCCCCTCTTAACGCCTGGTGTCGAGAAGGGTCCCCTTCTCACATCTTCTGGCAGCGCAGGAGGGATCGAAATGCGTTGCCCGACTTTCCGGCGTCGATCTACCGTGAGCGCGCAAGGTCAACCACCGCTCCGGGAGCCGTCGATGTCGCTGCGACACGTCACCACGATGCCGTCGTGGCTGCTCGGCGACGGCTGCCGGGCCGAAGGTCCCCCGGCCGGACGGCCCGACTGACGCGCCCGCGCGTCCCCGTCGTCGCCGCCCGTCCGCCAGGGACCGGGCGGCTTTTTGCTGCCGTACCACCGATCGTGAAGGGAGAGCCCGGTGGACGCCGTCCTCGTCATCAACGCCGACCTCGGCCCGCTGCACCGGGTCACCGTCCAGCACGCGATCCGGATGCTCTGCCGGCGGGTCGCCGAGATCCACGAGGCCGAGCCGGACCAGGTGATCGGCGTCTTCCCGATGCCGCGGGTGGTCCGCCTCGTCCGGTACGTGGTGACCCGCTGGCGGTTCAGCGCCGGCCCGGCCTGGTCCCGCAGCGGGGTGCTGCGCCGCGATGGCGGGCGGTGCGCCTACTGCGACGGTCCGGCCAGCACGATCGACCACATCCTGCCCCGCTCGCGCGGTGGCCGGAACACCTGGGGGAACACCACCGCCGCCTGCTACGGGTGCAACCAGCGCAAGGGCGACCGGACCCCGGCCGAGGCGGGCATGCCGCTGCGGCGGGAGCCGGTGACGCCGAGCTGGGCCTCGCTGGCGCGGTGACGGACGGCCGGCGGGCACAGGGGGTCGCGTCGGAGGCACGCCTCCGGCGCGGCGCCCGCCGGTCCCCCCGTCAGCCGGCGGCCGGTGGGGTCCAGCCGAAGCGCGGCGGGCGGCGCCCGGTGACCGCGGCGATCCCCTCGCGGGCCTCGCCGCTCTCCCGCACCTGCCCGTGCCACCAGGCGATGCGATCGTCGTCGGCGCGCCCGTCGACGATCTCCTTGGCCGCCGCCACGGTGAGCCGGGAACGCTCGGCGATGGTGGCGGTCAGCGCCGCCACCCGCGCCGCGAGCCCGTCCGCCGGCAGCACCTCGTCGACCAGCCCGATCCGCAGTGCCCGCTCGGCGTCGACCAGCTGGCTCGTGAATAGCAGGTGCTTGGCCGCGGACGGCCCGACCAGGCCGGCCAGCCGCCGGGTGGTCGGCGCGGGATAGACCAGACCCAACCGCGCCGGGGGTACGCCGAACCGGGCGTCCGCCGCGGCGAGGCGCAGGTCGCAGGCGACGGCGAGCTGGCAGCCGCCGCCGACGCAGGCGCCCTCGATCGCGGCCACGGTGGGCCGGCCGAACGCGGCCAGCCGCTCCTCGGCGGCCACCGCGATGCTGCCGTCCCCCGCCTCCAGCAGCTCGTCCAGGTCGCCCAGGTCGGCGCCGGCGCAGAAGGTGCCGCCCGCCCCGGTGAGCACCAGCACGCGCACCGCCGGATCGGCCTCCAGGCCGTCGAGCAGCACCGGCAGCTGCCGCCACATGGCCGGCGTCAGGGCGTTGCGGCGCGCCGGGTTTCGGATCACCACGGTGGCCACCGGTCCGCTCACCGTGACGGTCAGCTCCGCGTCCGACATCTCTCCCCCTCGCGCCGCCGGTTCTCCGGCGACCGTAACGGTCGGGGCCCGGTGACCACCCGCGTGGGGTGGCCGCCGGGCCCCGGGGTCGGGCGGTCAGGTCAGGAGACGTTGACCGCGGTGTCGTCCACGACGAAGGAGGTCTGCAGCGAGGAGTCCTCGGTGCCGGTGAACTTCAGGGTGACGGTCTGGCCGGCGTACGAGGCCAGGGAGAAGGACTTCTGGCTGTAGCCGCTCGCCTTGTTCAGGTTCGAGTAGGTGGCCAGGGTCGCCAGCACGCCGCCGGACGAGTTGAGCACCTGCACGGTCAGCTTGTCGTACTGGACGCTGCTCGTGCTCTCGGAGGAGTCGATGTGCAGCCAGAAGGTGAAGTTGTAGGAGGTGCAGCCGCTGGGCAGGCTCACCGACTGGGCCAGCGTGTCGGTGTGGGTGCTGCCGTAGCCGTCCAGCCAGGCGTTCCAGGTGCCGGTACGCGGCGGCTGGCCGCTGGAGCCGTACTGGCCGATGACGCCCGAGGTGGTCGACCAGCCGGTGTTGCCGGACTCGAAGCCCGGGTTGGCGAGCTTCTGGCCGGCGCCGGTGCAGCCACCGCCGGTGCCGTTCACGGTCAGCGTGTAGGTGGCCGTCTTCGTGCCCGACGTCGCGCTGCCGCTGATCGATACCGAGTAGGTGCCGGCCGGCGTGCTCGCCGAGGTGGCGATGGTGAGCGTGGACGAGCCGCCCGAGGTCACCGAGGACGGGCTGAACGACGCGGTGGCGCCGGTCGGCAGGCCCGAGGCGGAGAACGTCACGGTCTGCGCGGTCCCGCTCGTGGTGGCGGTGGCGACGGTGGTGGAGACCGATCCGCCCGCGGTCACCGAGCCGGAGGTCGGGGAGAGCGAGACGGAGAAGTCGTTGCCGGTGGAGCTGCAGGGCGCGTCGTTGCCGGCCACGTTCACCGCGGTCCACGCCGCCTGGACGGTCTTGTACTCGGTGGAGCAGTTGCCGTACAGGTCGGTCGCCGCCTTGAGGGTGTAGGCCCGGGCGGTGTTCGACGGGGTGGTGTTGTTGACGTACGAGGTGTTCGAGGTGAAGTACACGTCGAGCGCCCGGTACCAGATCTTCTCGGCCTTGGCGCGACCGATGCCGGTCACGGCCGGCGCCGAGCCGCAGACCGGCGACGTGCCGTACGCGGTGGAGCCGGTGCCCTCGGCGAGGTTGAAGTAGAAGTGGTTGGCCACGCCGGAGGAGTAGTGCACGTCCTTGTTCTTCGTGCTGGTGCTCCAGCAGGAGTCGGACGAGCCGTCCAGCGACGGGTTGTACATGTAGCGCAGCGGCGTGCCGTTGCCGTTGATGTTGATCTTCTCGCCGACCTGGTAGTCACCCGGGTCGCTCGGCGCGGCGGCGTAGAACTCCACCATGTTGCCGAAGATGTCGCTGGTGGCCTCGTTGAGGCCGCCGGGCTCACCGGAGTAGACGAGGCCGGAGAGGGCCTCGGTGACGCCGTGGCTCATCTCGTGCCCGGCGACGTCGAGCGAGACCAGCGGGCGGGAGTTGCCCGAGCCGTCGCCGTAGGTCATCTGGGAGCCGTCCCAGAAGGCGTTGACGTAGTTGTTGCCGTAGTGCACCCGGCTCGGCACGCCCGCGCCGTTGCCGAAGATGCCGTTGCGGCCGTGCGTGTTCTTGAAGTAGTCGAAGGTCTTCGCGGCGCCGAAGTGGGCGTCGACGCCGGCGGACTGCCGGTTCGAGTTGGTGCCGTTGCCCCAGTTGTTGTCGGGGTCGGTGAAGGTGGTGCAGGTGCCGCCGGTGCTGTTGTTCATGTCGCAGGTGCGGCCGTTGCCGTGCGACGGGTCCACCATCTGGTAGGTGCTGCCGGAGAGCGTCGTGTCGATGCTGACCGTGCCGGTGTAGATGCCCTGGCCGCTGCCGACCACCATCTCGATCTCGTCGTAGGAGCCGATCACCTTGCCGGTGGTCGCGTCCGTGAGGACGTGCAGCTTGGACGGCGTCTGCTTGTCCGCCTGCCAGCCGGTGGCGACGGTCTCCCAGGCCAGCCGGCCCCGGCCGGAGCTGGCGTCGACGAAGAGCTCCGGGGTGCCCACCGAGGTGAGCGAGCCGGAGAACGCCTTGCGCGCGCTGGCCTTGGCCGCCGCCGAGCCCACCTTGGCGGTGGTGCCCAGCGTGAGCGGCGCGGCCAGGCCGACCGACGTCCCGGCCAGCGTCCCGTTCTGGGCGGTGTGGATGACGAAGTCCCCGCCGTAGACGCGCAGGCCGTGGTAGGTCCGGGCGTAGCGGGTGTGGGTGGCCCCGGAGGCGTCCACCTTCGTGCGGACGGCCTGGTACGCCTCCCCGGCGGCGCCCTGGACGGCACCGGGGTTGGCGCGGAGCAGGCTCGCCGCCCGGGCTGCGGCGGCGGACTCGGGGGACGGGGCGCTCGGGGTTGCCGCGTGCGCCGTGGTGGTGACGCAGGTCAGCACGCCGCTGGTGAGCAGCGCTGCGCTGACGGCGGCGAGAGATCTTTTCACGGGGCCCTCCTGAAGGGGGGAAGTTGTGACGGGGGTAGTCACTGATGTAGATATAGCGATACATCGAAGAACGTGAAAGGGTGCGAGCGCTTTCCTGCCGGAGACACTGACCGTTCGGACGATGCGACGGAACGTGTCGGAACCGGGTGGCCCCGCCGTGCGTCCGATCGGCATGAGAGCGACCCCCGTCGCGGCGACCCTCCTCGCCGCGCTCCTCACCCCGCTCGCCGGCTGCGCCCAGAACGCCGCCACCCCCGCGTCCGGCGGCGCGGCGCCGGCCACCGCCGTGCCGGTGGTGCTCACGAAGTCCGGCGGCATCGTCGGGCTCAAGGACACCGTCACGGTGCAGCCCGACGGCCGGTGGACCCGGGTCGACCGGGCCGGCACCTCCCACACCGGCCGGCTCAGCGACGCCGACCTCGACCGCCTGCGTCAGCTCGCCACCGACTCACGGCTGGCCGCCGAGGCCGCCGCCACGGTCCCGGCCACCATGTGCGCGGACGCGTTCAGCTACCGGCTCACCGTCGGCCCGACCACCACCGGGTACGTGGACTGCCCGCCCCAGGCCACCCCGCCGCCCGCCACCGCGGCGGTGGTCGACCTGCTCACCCGCGCCACCGGCTGACCCCGCCCGCCTGGGCGACCGTGCGGTTGCCGGCGGGGAATGCCTCGACGCCGTCAACCTCCTGGTCGGCGGCGGTTCAGAGGCGGTAGGCCGCGGGCAGGCCGGTCGCGCGCAGGTCCGGGGGAAGGTGGGCGACGTCGTTGAGGGCGATCAGGGTGGGCGGGCCGGCGGGCGTGTAGCGGATGACGGTCAGGCCGGCGTTCTGGTGGTTCAGGCCGATCCATCGACGCTCCGGGGCCTCCAGGGCGTGCCGGACCAGCCAGGCGACCAGGAAGTTGTGGGTGACGATCAACTCACGGACGTCGCCCTCGGCGGGCGCGGTCGCGAAGCGGGAAACGGCCTCCGCCGTCACGCGCGGTCCGTCGAGCCGTTCCCGCTCGGTGAACTCCGCCAGGAAAGCCGCGTACCGCTCGGGCAGGCCGGCCGGATCGGTGTCGTGCGGCATGTGGTCCCCGGCGCGGTCGTCCTCGTACACCGGGACACCCGGCAGTGCGGCGGCGACCAGCGCGGCGGTCTCCGCGGCGCGGCGGGAGGGACCGTGGTGGACGGCGGCGAAGTCGGTGCCGCGCAGACGCTCGCCCAGCAGCGTGGCCTGCCGTCGCCCACGCGCCGACAGGCCGGTGTCCGCCTCCTCCTCCGCCCGGTCCTGCTCGGCGTGCCGCACCAGGTAGAGCAGTCGGCTGGACACTCGGGTCACCTCCGGGGTCGGGAGAGGCGAGACTAGCCGGCAACTCCCGACCCCGGGGCCCCGCCGGTCAGGCGCGGGGGTGCATCTGGCCGATGCGGATCCGGTTGCCGAACGGGTCGCGGATCCCGAAGTCGATCCCGTACGGCCGCTCGGTCGGCTCGTCGGTGATGGCCACGCCCTTGGCCACCAGGTCCTCGTGCGCCTTGCGCGCGTCGTCGGTGGTCAGGCAGAGCCAGCCGCTCATCGCGCCCTTGGTCAGCAGCTCCCGGACCCGTTCGGCGGTGGCCGGGTCGAGGGCCGGCGGACCGGGCTTCTCCAGCAGGATCTCGTGCTCCGGGTCGCCCGGCACGTTGACCGTGAGCCACCGCATGAAGCCGAGGTCCTGATCGGTGTTCACCTCGAGGCCGAGCTTGCCGACGTAGAAGTCGAGTGCCTCGTCCTGGTCTAGGACGTAGATCTGGGAGCGGGAAATCGAGGTCATCGTCATGCCCGAAACGCTAGAGCAGCCCGCTGACCTGCTGCTTATCCAAAAGTGACGGATTGCCGGGCCGCCGCGCTCGGCCGCATCCACGCCTTGGTGAAGCAACTCGGCACGGCCACCGCCGCCGCCCGGCGTCGCCGGTAGGCCGACGGTGACTCACCGACAATGCCGTGGAAGGTCCGGCTGAATGTGCCGAGGCTGCCGAAGCCGACCAGGTGGCAGACCCCGGTGACCGGGTGGTCGGTCTGCACCAGCAGGTACATGGCCCGCTCGACGCGCCGCCGCTGCAGGTAGCGGTGCGGGGTCTCGCCGAACGTGGCCCGGAAGGTGCGGATGAAGTGCGCCGCCGAGACGTGCGCGATCCGGGCCAGCGCCGGCACGTCGAGGGGCTCCGCGTACGCCCGGTCCATGGCGTCCCGGGCGCGCAGCATCGCCCGGTTCGACTCCTCGACGGCCCGGCTCATCCGACCACCAGGTCGAGCGCCCGGAGCTGGCCGGGGTCGGCCACCGACTCGATGCCGATGATCCGGTCGGTGACCGTGAAGGTGACCGCGAGGCGGACCCGGCCGTCCACGACGATCACGGCGCCGGGCAGCCCGTCCACGAACGCCGGGACGGCGGCCTGGGCCCGGCCGTTGAAGAAGGCGGCCACCGCCGAGGAGCCACGCGACTCCGCGGGACCCCCCATCCGCACCGCGGTGGCGTCGCCGCGCATCACCACGTACGGGTCGAGGAGGGTGACCAGGTCGTCGAAGCGACCTTCCCGGGACGCGGTCAGGAACGCCTCGACCACCCGGCGCTGGCGGGCGGGGTCGACGACCGGGTCGGCCGAGCGGGCCTGCACCCGGCGGCGGGCCCGGCTGGCGATCTGCCGCACGGCAGGGATGCTGCGGTCCACCACCGGCGCGATCTCCTCGAAGGAGACGGCGAACATGTCGTGCAGCACGAACACGAGCCGCTCGGTGGGGCCGAGGGTGGTCAGCACGACCTCCAGCGCCCGGCCGACCGACTCGGCGAGCAGCGCCTCCTGCTCCGGGTCCCGCCCGCCGGCCGCCTCCGCCGCCTCGTCGGCGGCCTCCTCGTGCCGGGCGCTGGCCGAGCGCAGCCGGTCCAGGCAGACCCGGCCGACCGTGGTGGTCAGCCAACCGGGCAGGTTGTCGATGGCGTCGGCGTCGGCGCGGCTCAGCCGGAGCCAGGTGTCCTGCACGGCGTCGTCGGCCTCGGCGGCCGAACCGAGCATGCGGTGGGCCACCGCGCGCAGGCGCGGGCGCTGCTCCTCGAAGCTGCGGACCAACAGGTCGGTGTCGCTCACGGCCTCGCCATCCCCCACGGCCGCGGGTGACCGCGGTCACATCTGTCACGCCGCGGGTCCGGACCTCGACAACCGGATGACGGACGACGACAGCGGCCGCGCGGCGAACGCCGGCCAGCCTAACAGGACAGGACGGATGAAAAATGTCTCTCGAGGCTCGCATCCAGAACCCGGCGGCTCTCCTCCCCGACACCGTGAAGGCGGTCAACCTGCTCTACAAGGCCGCGCACTCGGCCGGCGTGCCGGCCACCACGCTGGAGCTGGTCCACCTGCGGGCCAGCCAGATCAACGGGTGCAGCGCCTGCGTGGACTCCGGGGCACGCAACGCCCGGAAGAACGGCGAAACCGAGGAGCGGCTCTTCGCGGTGGCCGTCTGGCGGGAGACGCCGTACTTCACCGACGCCGAGCGGGCCGCGCTCGCCCTGGCCGAGCACGCCACCCGGCTCGCCGACCGGGCCGACGCGGTGCCGGACCCGGTGTGGGACGAGGCGGCCCGGCACTTCGGGGAGGCGGAACTGGCGGCGCTGGTGCTCTGGATCGCCACCACCAACTTCTTCAACCGGATCAACGCCGCCACCCGGCAGCCGGCCCCGCAGAACTGGGGCTGACCGGCGACCGGCCGGGGCGGGGGTGCGCGCACCTCCGCCCCGCCCCGGTTGGCCTGGGGGCGCCTCAGCCTCGCCGGCCGGTCCGGAACCGCTGGAACGGCCCGCTGCGGAGACCTTCGCTGGTGAGGCCGTGATAGATGATCATCACAATGATGCCGAGCAGTCCGAGCAGCGGGTTCACGATCCAGCCGAGCAGGCCGGCCAGTCCGTAGAGGAGGAGGCCGGTGATCGGGCGGGCCTCCTGCGCGTGGACGTGGTCCTGGTCGATGTGGCCGGCGCGCAGCGTCGGATGGCGGCGCAGGTAGGCGAAGAACACCAACCAGGGCGCCGACATCAGCGCCGCCGCGAGCGCGTACATGACGACAGCCACCTCCCTGAGCAGCGCCGCGAGCAGCTCGCCCTGGTGGTATTCGGGCACCCGCAGGTCCAGCACCAGCAGGGTGATGACGATGGCGAAGACACCGTCGCTGAACGCCGCCAGCCGGCCGATGTCGGCCAGGCGAGCGGGGCCTCGTGGCTGAGCCTCCTCGGGACCTGCGGACACTGCCGCACGCTAACAGCGACGGGACCGTGGGCGGGAACGATCACCGAAACGTCCCCGCCCCGGGGCCGGCTCAGCGGGTCTGGTCGGTCGGCCGGATCAGGATCTCGTTGACGGCGACGTGTTCCGGCTGGGTGAGCGCGTACCGGACCGCGCCGGCGACGTCCTCGGCCCGCAGTGTCCGCATGGAATCCGCCAGGTCCCTCGCCGCGGCCCGCATGGCCGGATCGGTGAGGTGACTGGTCAGCTCGGTCGCGACGAATCCGGGCTCGATGACGACGACGCGCACCCCCTGCGCGGTGACCTCCTGCCGCAGCGCCTCCGCGAAGGCGTTGACGCCGAACTTGGTGGCCGCGTAGACGCCGCTCGCGGCCGATGCCGTGCGGCCCGAGGTCGAGGAGATCTGCACCACCGCGCCCTTGGACGCGAGCAGGTGAGGCAGGGCGGCGTGGACCGCGTACATCGATCCCAGCAGGTTGGTCTCGACCATGCGCGTCCACTCCGCGGTGTCCGCCCCGAGGATCGGGCCGCTGAGCATGACGCCCGCGTTGTTGACCAGCACGTCGAGCCTGCCGAAGCGCGCCAGGGTCACGGCGACCGCGTCCTCCACCGACCGGCGGTCGGTGACGTCCAGGTCGAGGGCCAGCATTTCGCCCGGAGCATCCTCCGTGAGGGACCGCAGCCGGTCGACCCGCCGAGCGGCGACGGCAACCCGGGCGCCCGCCTTCGACAGCCGGAGGGAGGGACGCATGAGCGGAACGGCAGCCAGCGCCGGCCAGCGAGCGGACCTGGTGCGCAACCGGCGTCTCCTGCTCGGGGCCGCGACCGCGGCGTTCGCCGAGCGCGGGGTGGAGGTGTCGATGGGCGAGATCGCCCAGCGCGCCGGCCTCGCCAAGGGGACGGTGTTCCGGCACTTCGCCACCAAGGAGGACCTGCTCGCGGCGATCATGCTCCGACTGCTCGACCGGCTCACCAGCACGGCCGAGCGGCTCCTCCAGGCCGGCGACGCCGGGGCGGCGCTCCGCGAGTTCATGACCAGCGGCGTCGAGGCCCTCGCCGCCGACCGCGCGTTCTGCGAGGTGGTCGGCCGCCCATCACTGCAGAATCCCGACGTACGCGAGGCGATCAACCACCTCTGCGAGGTCGCCGAGGCACTCACGGCCCGGGCGCGGGAGCACGGCGCAGTCCGCGACGACGTCACGGGGACGGACATCGTGCTGCTGCTCGGCGGAATCCACCAGACGGCGGCTCCCCTGCTGGCCGCGCAGCCGCAGGCGTGGCGCCGCTACCTCGAACTGGCCCTCGACGGGCTGCACGTGCCGAACGCCGGCGCGCTGCCCGAGGAGGCGCCCCGCCGCCTGTCGCTCGACGGCTCCCCGGAGGCGACCTGACCGGTGGCGCCACGGTCGGCGGTCGCGGCGGTCACCGTCGCGAAATGCCCGATGAAAGTGGAGCCCCCGGCCGGGATCGAACCGGCGACATCTCGCTTACAAGCTCTGTGCGTCGCGTCCGGACGTGTCCGGCAACGGCTGCACGCTCGGAGCCTCGTCCATGCCAGCGCTCGTCAGTGTGCCGCCGTGCGGTGGCGTTGCTGTCAGCGTTGCTGTCGACAGCCCTTCCGCCCGCGGCCCAGGTCGCTCCGCTGAAAGTGAGGTAGGCGACTACGGTCAACCCGTGCTCGATCCCGCAACTGTCTTCGACGATTCCGGTCCGCTGGAGGACCCGCTCACCGACGAGGTTCTGTGGGCGGTGGAGGCACAGCTGGGGCACCAGTTGCCCGCCGCGTACGTCGACCTATGCCGTCAACACAACGGCGGCTCACTCGCCCGAGACGCCCACGCCGCACCAAGCCAAACCTCGTGGGCCAAGGACCATGTCGGCGTTCACACGCTGGCGGCGATCGGTCGAACTTCTCCGTTCAGCCTCTGCGGCGAGCTCGGCAGTGCGTTCTGGGTAGCAGAATGGGGCTATCCCGACATCGGTGTCTACATCGCCGACTGCCCGTCGGCGGGTCACGACATGATCGCCCTCGACTACCGCTCGCCCGGCAAGCCGGCCGTCGTGCACGTCGACCAGGAGTGGAACTACCGGTTCACCGTCCTCGCCCCCGACTTCGAGACCTTCATAGCAGGCCTCATCGACGAATCCGAGTACGACGTCGATGACTAACTCACGCATTACGAGTCAGTGCCCGGGCGCTGGTCCGCCGCCTGGCCCTCCTACCGGGCAGGGCCTTTCCGTCCGCGATCGTCCGCTCATGCTCACTGGTTTGGCTGCTCGCTTGGCTGCTCTCCGGTCTACGACGAACGCGCCCCGCGTTGCCGGAGCTAGGATCGATGGAGGAGGTGCCTCATGCCCTTTTTCGCCGGTGCCGCGCTCCTACTCGCCGGGGTGGCCATCCTGCTGCTGCCCGGCCGGTTCGTCCGAGCCGAACAGGAGCAGTACGCCCCCATCGTCGGGGTGGTCGCCGGCCGCATCCTGACCCGCTTGGTTCTGGCACTGGTCGCGGCCACCCTCGTCGTCTCCGGCGCGGCGTTGATCGCACAGGCCGTCAAATCCGCCTGAGTCTGCGCTAGCGGGACCTGTGCCCCACACTGCCAGGAGCGGGCACGGCGTGGTCATGGTGTTCCCGGGCCGGTGGAGCGGTCCGCTGGGGTCCGCAACCGTCCGGTGGAAGCCACTGCCACCTGGCTAAATGCTGTCACCAGTGGTCGTCGCCGATCGTCAATGATCGGCCTACGACGGCCTGGTGACGGCCTGGCCGAGTCACACCGCGCCCTCCGTCCGTTGGTTCACCGGGGCATGGGCAGCTGCCGCATGCGTCGGCTGCGCGACAAGAAAGATCGTCTGTGCGTCTTTCAATCCGTACGCATGTTCGACAGTATTGACGTAACCAACCCAGGGAGTGGTCATGGCAGATAAGAGCGCCATCGAGTGGACCGAAGCGACCTGGAATCCCACGACAGGTTGCGATCGGATCTCCGCGGGCTGCGACAACTGCTACGCCCTCAGCCTGGCGAAGCGCCTGAAGGCAATGGGGTCTGCGAAGTATCAGAACGACGGCGACCCACGGACCTCTGGACCTGGCTTCGGCGTGACGCTCCACCAGGACGCGCTGACCATCCCCCTACGCTGGCGGGAACCGCGAACAGTGTTCGTCAACTCCATGAGCGACCTGTTCCACGCTCGCGTACCGATCGACTACGTGCGTCAGGTATTTCAGGTCATGGCTGACACCCCACGTCACACGTACCAGGTACTCACGAAGCGGGCATCTCGGTTGGCGCGAATCGCGGACCAGCTCGACTGGCCACCCAACGTGTGGATGGGCGTCAGTGTGGAGACGGAGCAGGAACTGCCGAGGGTTGATCACCTCCGCACGGTCCCAGCAGCGGTTCGATTCATCTCCGCAGAACCACTGCTCGGCCCACTCGACGGTGTAGACCTCACCGACATCCACTGGCTGATTGCAGGCGGCGAGTCCGGTCAGGGCGCCCGCCCCGTAGACCCCGCCTGGATCCGGGGCCTACGGGACGAGTGCGTCAAGGCTGGAACGGCCTTCTTCTTCAAGCAGTGGGGCGGGAGGACGCCGAAGGCAGGTGGCCGACTGCTGGATGGCCAGACGTGGGGTGAGATGCCGTCGAGGGCACTTACGCCGGCTCTATGAGTGCCTGGAACAGCTTGCTCTTGCCCTTGGGACTGGTCTTGGTGACATCCGGGTAGAGCCGACTCCACGCTCTGCGTAGGTGGGTCTGGCGGGCCTGTCCGGCGGCTTCTCCATAGACCTCGCTGTACCGCTTGCTGATTACGAAGGGTTTACCCTCGGCCAGCAGTCGACGTAGGTTTGCCTCGATCTCGTTGGCCCAGCCGTCCTCTAGCGCCTGCTCACTCGCCTTGAACGCCGCCTCGTCTGCGAAGAGGGTGCCGGCGTTCTCGATGTCGTACACAGCCTTACGCCACTGTCCGAGACCGAGGGACAGAGCTTCGGCGAATTCGCTGAATCCGTCACGGTGGCGAGTGAGAAAAACCAGGTAGTAGACGGGCATATGGCGAGCACGGTTACGGACCGGGGTCACCCACCAACTGCAGCGTTGATTGGCAGCTAGCCGGCGTGTGTACTCGACGACCACGGCCATCTCGGCGCGCTCCTTATCGTCCCCGTGATCGAGCCAGACCTTCTGCCACCAGTCCCCACCGCATGCGGCATCCATCCGGGCGAGGGTCGCCGGTTTTCCGGCGTTCTCCTTGGTGCTTGTGAGAAGCCCAGCTACCCGCCGCACACCAACGGCGCTGAAGTTGATGAGCAACTCGGTAGCCGGTGGGTGGTCCGGCCGCTGGGCGAAGACTTGCGCCGTCTTCGCGAACGGAATCATGACTCCGAACGGGTCGAGGTAGACGAGCGCAGGAATGCCCTTTACCAGGGTCAACAGCTCGTCTAGGTGATCTTCAATGCTGCCGGCGAAGACGCGCATCGGCAAACCTTCGCCCTCTGCTGCTACAACCTGCCGAAGCTTGGCCAGTGACTCCGGGTCGCTCTCGACGAAGTAGCCCTCCAGCTTCCGGTTGATCGGCTGGAGCTCGCGCGCCTTCCGCAGCAGCAGGGCAGGAGAGGCTTCCTCGCCGTTGTCATACCGTCCCTCCCCCGCATACCCGTCGATGACGGCCACTCGGTGGTCAGGGGAGTACAGGCCGGTCTTCCCCACGAAGGGACTGACGTACTTGTCGATGATGGAGTGCTTCAGGATTGCCGCTGGCTTCTTGCCGTCAAAGAACCCCACGTGTCCCCCACCTGACTTCCTTCGCTGGCGATCTGACCTATAGTGAGCAATCGATGCCGTTCCGTCATTATGATCTATCCGTCAGATCCGAGACACCCTCCAGCTGCGAGATATGTGTCAGGTGGACGACAGCCGCGCTCCGAAGCAATCTCGTCTGCATGTCAATCTGGCCTTGACGCGAGACGGGCAGCAACGCGCCCCCGCGTGAGCAACGAGGCCGAGGCGGGGATGCGGCGCGAGCATCACGGGCAGGCCCCCGCCTGCCGGCAACGCCGGCCCGAGGGGTCGCAGAGGCTCCGGGGTCAAGGGCGGCCCGTTGGGCCGTCGCGCAGCGACGCGAAGCGCCCTTGAGGCCGGAGGGGCGGCCCCGCATCCTTCGCGCCGCATCCCCACCACGGCCGGCGGTGACCCGCCCTTCGGCGCGGCGGTGCGACGGCCGCCGCGCCCGGCCGGCTGCCGGCCCCGACCCTCAACCACTTTCGGCGCTCCCGCCTGCGGCGGCCCTCCGGGCTTCCCGCTTTCCGCGCCAGCCGCCGGGCATCAGGCGTGACGGCCGCAGAGCGACAGCGGCAGCGGTCGGCGCGCGCCCAGGCGGCGGCGCGTGCGGCCCGTTCAGGGCCGCCTTGAAGACGTACAGAAACTTTGAACAACTCGCGGGCGGCCGGCCGGTCGTACACGTGTTCGATTAGGCTGCTGCGGGTGGAAGTACGCGGTCGGTGGTGGAACGGCGCTGGGGGTCGCATGGCCAGGCGCGACATCTGGCTGTTCACCGACGGCCGGCACTGGCGAGTCCGTGGCCGCCTCGGTGGCGACGAAGGACGAGAGGTCACCCACTACTTCCCGGATGAATGACCGCTTCATCGACTTCTACCGCGACACCCTCGCCGAGCACCTCCGTGCCATCGGCTGAGCGTCGCTGCAAACCTCCTCGTGCAGTTGCGCGGGCAGCAGCAACGGGTCAATTGGACCAATCGGTCCCAGCTCGATCGACGTCGGCCTTGCCCGGTGTGGCGTGAAATCGCCTTCATTGCGCCGACCTGGCCAGCCCGAACGCCCGTGTCTCCGGTCCAGAGCCACAGGGCGCTTGCGACTGCCGGACGGTAGGACGGGTATGCGTTGGCACTGACAAGAGGGCGGACCGCCGACGAAGGGAGTAGCGGTGATCGGCACCGTGCAAATACTTGCCATCGGCTACAAGCAGTCAAGACTTCCCAAAGCGATCGAGCAGCAAGTCAGCCTCCTTAAATCAAGTCCTGCGGTTCGGCTGATCGACGTCTACGCCATCGCCAAGGGAAAGAACCGGGTCCTTACAGAGCATGGAATCGAAGCGTTCGGCAAGTTCGACGGCGAAGCCATCAGGCAATTGCTGAGATCGTCGGGAGCCGCGCGGGTCATCAGTTCATACACGGTGGACTCCTCCGGGTTCCTAGTTCAGGGAACCCCAATTCCCGACCTCAAGGAAAGCATCCCTCCCGGCACCAACGCAGTCATCCTTCTCATCGAGCACCTATGGGCGCGTCCGCTTGAGGACGCGATGCGCAATGGTGACGCCTTTCCGCTGGCGGGAGGTTGGGCCGGCCGTGATGCGCTGAGCGACGCTGGCCTCGGGATCAACGAACCCGATGTTTTCACGCCTGAAAGCTGATGCCGGTCATCCAGCTGCCGGTGCTGCTGGCCGCGACCTGACCGCACGAAATAGACAAATGGTACGCCTCTGCTGGGTTCCCATGCGTCGAAGGTCGGCGTCGACTCACCCCGGTCCGCCTCCGCTTGCTTCCTAATACTCCAACGTCACTTGGCTTCGGCGTTGGGCGGTGGCGCGGGCATGAAGACGGCCACCGCGTTGATCATCGATGGTTTGTGAGGACAACCGAAGATCGTGCGGTGGCCGCGTGCCACAGCGTAGACCTTGACCGGTGGCGGGTCATCCTGGACGAGGCGGTGACGCGTGTCGCTGACCGGTTCGTGCGGGCAGAGCCACGCCGGAGCGCCGGGCAGTTCGTGGAGGGGCTGCTATCGGGTCTGGAACGTAAGACCTGCTGGTCCCTTGCGGAGCGGGCGGGTCACGGTGATCCGCAGGCGATGCAGCGGCTGCTGCGTACGGCGGTGTGGGACGCCGACGCCGTCCGCGATGACGTGCGTTCCTGGCTGGTCGAGCAGCTCGGCCATCCTGACGCGGTGCTGGCCACCGACGAGACCGGGTTCCTGAAGAAGGGCGTGTGCTCGGTCGGGGTGCAGCGGCAGTACAGCGGCACCGCCGGTCGGTTCGAGAACAGCCAGGTCGGGGTGTTCCTGGCCTACGTGTCACCTGCGGGGCGGGCGATGATCGACCGCCGGCTCTACCTACCCGAGGCGACGTGGTGCGAGCGGCCCGAGCGTCTCGTCGCCGCTGGCGTGCCGGACGACGTCGAGTTCGCGACGAAGCCGGCCCTGGCCCGGCAGATGATCGCTGCCGCGTTGGACGCCGGTGTCCCGGCGGGGTGGGTGACCGGCGACGAGGTCTACGGCGCCGACCCCAGCCTGCGCGGCGACCTCGAGCAGCGTCAGATCGGCTACGTCCTGGCCGTCGGCTGCGACCGACGCGAGACGGGCGGTGAGGTCATCACCATCACCACGGCGGGTGAGAAGCCGGGTGTGATGGTGGGGCAGCTCATCGAGGTCGAGCAGTTGGAGGCCATTCCGTGGGCGACCAACGGGCGCAACGGCGTCGCGTTCCGTGCGATCTCGCTGAAGCCGAAGGCTGGTTCGGCGGCCAAGTAGTCCTTCGCACAGCGTGCTGTGTGAAGCCTGCGGTGTCCTCCGCCAAAGCGGCCTGATGGTCCGCTGACCTGACAAGCAACGGTCCGGGAGTGGTTCCGACTCCTACGCTCCCGGCCCGGTCACCGCCTGCGGCGGTGGCATCCCCGCAAGAGCTGGCGCGGGGTCGGTCCGACTCCTACATCTGCCGACCCCGTGCCCTCCAACTCATCCACCCTCACAAGGGAGGACTCGTCGTGTCCAAGTCTAGCCCCCGCCGCCCCTTCGGGCGGAACACCGGAACGGTGACGGTCATCGAGGCCAAGGTCCACCGTTCCTCGGCACGTAATGCCCGGCTGGCGTTCATCCTCACGGCGGTCATCGTCGGCCTGCTCTCGGCCGTGGTGGCCGCTTCCTACATGCACCCCATCCTCGCCCTGTTCCTGGGCGCGCTCATCGGCGTCCCGCTCGGCGGCCTCGCCTGGGTCCTGGTCCGGATCTGGCCGGTCCTGCGAGTGCTGTGGTGGTGGACCCCGGAAGTCGGGATCACCACTTTCCTCGGTGCTGGCTGGGTCCAGCTCGCCAACCACACCTCGGGTCCGGTGACCCTGCTTGTGGTCGCCCTGGTCGTCGGCGTCCCGGCCGCCCTGCCGGCCTCCCGCCGCGCCCTGGTCGCCTGGACCTGGTGCCTCGTCGTGCGGCACCGCCTGCGCGTGTGCTTCGCGCAGTTCATCATCGCCAACCAGTCCGGCAGCCTGCCGCTCATCCTGTGGGCCAAGCCCACCCCCGTCGGTGAGCGGGTCTGGGTCTACCTGCGCCCCGGCCTGTCCCTGGCCGACCTGGAGGGCCGTCTCGACCGCATCGCGGTCGCCTGCCACGCCTCCACCGCCCTGATCGAGCGGGCATCCGACGGCAACGCCGCCTACCTGCGCTTCGACATCAAGCGCCGCGAGGTGCTTACCGCCCAGGTGGGCTCCCCGCTCGTCGACGTCATCGACCCGGCAACCACGCCGGCCGCCACCGACCGGCCTACGCCGGCCGTACCGACGGCCCTGGACCTGCCCGACGTCGACGTCCCGACCATCACCCTGCCGGCCCAGAAGAAGCCGCCGGCCACCGCCAACGGCAGCAAGCCCGCGGCTACGTCCTCCACCCCCTGAGGACGACGTCTCCGACTGGATCTGACCCCACCCAACCTCGGTCGCGGAGAGCCCTGCGGGCTCGTTCGTGTGGCTCTCCGCGCCCACCAACGCCCAAGGAGGGCACCCATGAACACCGCTACCGCCCCGGACACCGGCATACCGGTGGGGCCTGGCCTGTCGATGTTCGACCCCATCTTCGTCGGCATCGACGAGTTCGGTCACCCCGTCTACATCACCCTCGCCTACCGCAACCTCCTCGCCGGCGGCGAACCCGGCGGAGGCAAGAGCGGCCTGCTCAACACCATCGCCGCCCACGCCGCCCTCTCCGTCGACTCCCGGCTCGTGCTGCTGGACGGCAAGCTCGTCGAACTCGGCCAGTGGGAGGACTGCGCCGACGCCTTCATCGGCCCCGACATCACCGCCGCCCTCGACGTTCTCAAGCGCCTCCAACTGGTGATGAACAACCGCTACGCCTGGCTGCGCGCCCACGGGCGCCGCAAAGTCACCGCCGCCGACGGCCTCTCGATCATCACCGTCCTCGTCGACGAAATCGCCTTCTACTCCGCCACCGTCGGCAGCAAGCAGGAGCAGGAAGAGTTCGTCGCGCTCCTGCGCGACCTGGTCGCCCGGGGCCGTGCCGCCGGCATCCCGGTCGTCGCCGCGACCCAGCGGCCGTCCTTTGACATCATCCCCACCTTCCTGCGGGACCTGTTCGGCTACCGCGCCGCCTTCCGCTGCACCACACCCAACAGCTCGAACATCGTCCTCGGCCACGGTTGGGCCGAGCAGGGCTACACCGCCACCGACATCTCCCCGTCGAATCAGGGCGCGGCCTACCTCATCGCCGAAGGCGGCACCCCCCAACGCATCAAGGTCGCCTACCTCTCCGACAGCCAGATCGCCGGCATCGCCGACTACGCCGCCTGGATCCGCCGACCCCGCCCGTTACCGGCCCTCGTCCCCGACCTCACCCGCGTCGACCTGGGGATGGCGGCATGACCACCCGGGAGCGCACCTACACCCGCGCCAACCAGCAGCGGGCCGCGCAGTACGCCGAAATCTGGATCATCGCCCAACCGGCGGAGATCGCCGCCATGGTCCAGGTCGCCTCCGCCAGCGGCCGACTCGTCTACGTCGGCCCGCCTCAGCTCATGGGCGGCGACGACACCCGCCACCGCCGCTACCTGCGGCTGCGCACCCGATAGCCGGCCGACAGGACCAGGTCACCGCCTGCCAGCAGAGCTGGTCCTGCCGACCTCCCACCAAGCCCTTCTGAAAGGACGTGGCTGCCATGAAGGCTACCCAGAAACCGCCCACCACCGCGCCGGTCACCCCTGCCGACCTGCTGCGGATGGCTGCCCTCTACCTGCGCCGGCACGGCTGGCACCAGGGCACCTACTACGCCCCCACCGACACGCCCACCCCGCCGGCCTGCGCCGTCGGGGCCATCGGCATGGCCTGCGCCGGACACCCGGTCAACCACTTCGCCGACCTCAACCCGGACGACCAGACCACCTACCTCGACGCCATCGCCGTCCTCGTCGACTACCTCGACGACCACTACCCCATCCACCTGTTCGACGACGACGGCTACTGCATCGACGAACACACCTCCCCCTACTCCTGGAACGACGACCCGCTCTGCACCGCAGAGCACATCACCACCGCCCTAGAAGGCGCAGCGAAGGAGTGGGACCGCCTCCACACCACCGGAGGCGAGAACCGATGAGCACCGTCAAGCACACCTTGACGCACATCCCGCGATCCCGCCGCCGCCGTGAGGTCGTCGAGAACGACCAGTTCGCGGCCTTCGCTCGGCGCATCATCCGCGCCCACGGCCGCCGCGTCGCCACCGGAGACGTCGAAGCCCTCCGCGACCTGGTCGCCCTGTCCACCAACCTCGACAACGCCATCGGCGAAGCCGTCATCGGCCTGCGCGCCTTCGGCTACTCCTGGGCCGAAATCGGTGCCCGGCTCGGCATCTCCCGCCAGGCCGCCCAGCAGCGCTGGGGAGGCCAGGCATGACCACCACCGCCTACCCGGCCAGCACCGCCGAACAGTTCCCCACCTACCCCTATCGGCTGGCTCCAGGCGGCCTCGCCACGCGCCGGCAACTGCGCGCCGCCGGCCTCCGACCGGGAGGGCATGACCCGGTCGCGCAGATCCTCTGGCGTCGCGGCAAGCGCGTCGCCTACCTCTACCGCCTCGACCTCGCCGCACCCAAACGCACGGCCACGCCCGCCCAGCGGGAGGCCATCGCCAAAGCCCTACGCGCCCGGCGCACCTGCCGCCACTGCGGCGTCGTGCGCCCCTACTACATCCCCCGCCGTACCGGCTCCTGCCTCGACTGCACTGGAGGTGCCCGATGACCACCGCCATCACCAACCTCGCCGCCCAGGAGCGGATGACCCCGGACGACTACGTCATCACCGTCATCGCCCGTGACTTCGCCGGCCGTGGCGAGCTGTCCTTCGAACGGTTCCTGTCCGGCTACTACGCCGAAGCCCTGCGCATCATCCACGAAGCCCACCTCACCCAGTGCACCGCCGCCGACGGCGACAACTGCGCCACCTGCGACGGCATCCGCGTCGGCCTCGCCGGCCTCATCGCCGAGGAACGCGCCGTCACCGCCGGGGAGGTGACCAGCAATGGCCACCACTGACCGCGCCACCGGCACCCGCGTCGAGGGTGTCGTCCTGGTCCTCATCCTCCTTGTCGTCGCCGGCTTCGCCGGGGCCGCCTCGTTCACCCACGTCAAGGACTGGACCCTCGCCAACTCTCCGACCGGCACCGGGCAGTGGTTCGGCTGGGCCAACGCCGTCATCTCCGAACTCGTCCCCATCGCCTCCCTCCTGACGATCCGCCGACGCCGCCGGGCCGGCGCTCCGATCGGCTACCCGCTGTTCCTGCTCATCGCCGCCGCCGGCCTCTCCCTCTCCGCGCAACTCGCGGTCGCCAAGCCCGGCCCGTCCGGGTGGCTCCTGTCCGCTGTTCCGGCGCTGGCGTTCATGGCCCTGGTGAAGCTCGTCCTCGCCCCCGCCCCCATGCGGGAGGACACCACTCCGCCGGCTGAGCCGGCAGAACCCCTTCGGGTCCAGGTGGCCGAGCAGGTCACCGAGCCGGCACCGCCGGCTGCCATCACCCCGGCCCCGGAACCGACCCCGGCCACCCCGCCGGCTGTCGAGCCGGAGCCCGTCACCGTGCCGGCCCCGGAGCCGGTCGACGTCCCTACCCACCTGCTGCCCATGGCCCGCTTCGCGGCCGTGCAGCACGAACAAGCCACCGGCACACCCATCACGCCCGCCGAGCTGGCCAACCGGCTCGACGTTGCCCCGGCCGTTGCCGGGCAGCTCCTCACCACCATCGGCGGTGGTGCCCGATGACCATCTACCTCGTCGACGTCGAGCAGGTCATCCACACCTGCCCTGGCGAACCTGAGCCGCACCCGTACGACATCCGCCGAACCGTCGTCGACGTCATCCCCGGCGGCCCCTGCCGGGCACCGGTCACCATCCGCTGCGGCGGACAGACCATCCAGGTTCCCTGCCATCGGCACGAGCCGGCCAAGCGCCAGTGCGGCGCCTGCCGGGTCATCGTCACCGAACGCACCATCACCAACCACCACCAGACCGGGGTGGCGGCTTGATGGCCTCGACGCTGGACCTCACCCCCCGCGCTTCGGCCCGGGGGGTGGGCTCGAACGCCGACACCATCACGCCCGTCTACGGCTACACCGCCGCCGGCTCCGCCTTCGAACGCGCCACCCGCCCCGACTACTTCGGCTGGCTCGAACACGTCCGATCCGCCGCCGGCTGCACCCGACCCATCCGGCTCGCCGGGCAGCTCCTCACCGTCGACGCCTCGACGGGCCGGGTCCTAGAGCAGCGTCACACCGACGCCATGCCCGACGCGGCGATCTACACCGCCTGCGGCAACCGCCGCGCCACCGTCTGCCCCTCCTGCGCCCAGACCTACCAACGCGACGCCTTCCAACTCCTGCGCGCCGGTCTCGTCGGCGGCAAAGGCGTCCCCGAAACAGTCGCCGCTCATCCAGCGGTGTTCCCGACATTCACCGCCCCGTCGTTCGGGCCGGTCCACGCCCGGGTGATCAAGCGACATACCTGCGCCAACCGCCGCCGCTGCGACTGCCGCGCCGAACCATGCCACGCCCGCCGCGACGTCGGCGTCTGCCCCCACGGCCGGCCCGCCGTCTGCTGGGCACGCCACGAAACCGGAGACGCCGTCCTCGGGCGGCCGTTGTGCCTGGACTGCTACGACCACGACCACCAGGTCGTGTGGAACCTGTTCTCCGGCGAGCTGTGGCACCGCACCAAGCAAGCCGCGGAACGCTGGCTGGCCACGCTCGCCCGCCGACGCGGCATCCCCCGCGTCGAGATCGTCACCGCCTCCGGCAAGACGCGCAAGGTCGCACCGGTCCGGCTGTCACCCGGCAAGGTCGCTGAACTGCAAGCGCGGGGAGCGGTGCACTTCCACGCCATCGCCCGGCTCGACGGCGTCGACGGCCTGGACCCCGACGCCGTCGTCCCTCCCCCGGCTGGGTTCACCGTTGACGACCTGGTCGACGCGTTCCGGCACGCCGCCGCGCAGATCGCTTTCCACACCCCGCCGCACCCCGACCGACCCGAGGGGTGGCTCATCGGCTGGGGCGAGCAGCTCGACATCCGGCCCATCACCACCGGAGTTGCCGGGGACGTCACCGACGGCATGGTCGCCGGTTACCTTGCCAAGTACGCCACCAAGAGCACCGAGGCCACCGGGCACACCTCCACCCGCCTCACCGGCGACACCATCGACGACTACGCAGACCCCGACGGCGACCACACCGCCCGCCTCATCGACGCCTGCTGGCGCATCGGCCGACCCACTGCAATCCCGGCCTCGCTGTCCGAGCGGCCCCGGGAGCTCCGACCCCGGCCCGGGTTCGTTGACCGCTGGGAATGCCCCGACTGCGGCACCCACACCCGATACGCCGCCTGCCCCGTCTGCGTCGCCCACCGTCAAGCCAGCCTTGACACCGAACCGACGAAACCAGCGACGACCAACCCATACGCCCGACTGCGCCGCTGGGCGCACATGCTCGGCTACGGCGGCCACTTCCTCACCAAAGGCCGCCGCTACTCCGTCACCTTCCAACTCCTGCGCGACACCCGCATCGCGTACCGGCGGCACGAGGACCACGCCCACGAGCACCCCGCCGCCGGCGGCCCACCGGTCGACCCCGTCAACGAGGACACCACGCTCATCGTCGGCACCCTCACCTTCGCCGGCACCGGCTGGCACACCACCGGAGACGCCCTCCTCGCCAACACCGCCGCCGCCATGGCCAGAGAGCGACGAACCACCGGCCGCGAAGAACTCGCCCACGAACTCGCGACCACCCCGGCCAGCATCACGCCGGCTGCCGCTTGACCCCGGTCCCGTCACACGAGGAAGGCCAACCGTTGAACAACCCTCTGCGATCACTCCTCGCGTGCTGCGCGTCGAGGAAGCCGCCCGAGCGCTCGGCATCGGCCGCTCGCTCACCTATCACCTGATCCGCTCTGGCCGGCTGCGCTCCTTCAAGGTCGGCAGCCGCCGTCTCATCCCCGCCTCGGCCATCGACGAGGCGATCGCCACGCTCACGGAAGAAGCCGCCTGATGACCAAGCAAGCCAAGCCCCGCCAGTCCACCGCCCGCCGGAACCCCAACGGCGAAGGCTCCATCTACCAGCGCGCCAGTGATGGCCGCTGGGTCGGACAGGCATACGTCCTCACCACGGACGGCACTCGTAAGCGCAGGTTCGTCTACGGAGCCACCTGGGATGAAGCCCACGCCAAGCTCACCGAGCTCAAATCACGATCCCAACGCGGCATACCCGTGCCCGACCGGGCCTGGAAGCTGGCCGATTACCTGCCCTACTGGCTGTCCGCCTACGTCACTGACCTCAAGCCCACCACCGCGCGGGGGTACGAGAGCGCCGTACGTCTGCACTTGATCCCCGCACTCGGCACCAAGCGCCTCGATGGCTTGCAGGTACAGCACGTCAAGGCGTTCATGGACGACTTCCGGCGCAAGTGCCTCTGCTGCACCAACGGCCTCGACAAGATCCGTCCTGCTAGCCGACGGTGCTGCTCCGTTGGCCGCTGCTGCCAGAGCTACCCCAGCGCGCGACAGATTCAGTTCGTGCATGCGGTGCTGCGCAACGCGCTCCAACACGCCATGCGCGAGGAGCTGGTGTCCCGCAACGTCGCCAAGCTCGTCCGGGTTCCCTCGCCTCGCTACAAGGTCGGTAAGGGCCTGTCTGTCGACCAGGTGCGCAAGATCCTCGCCGCCTCTGCTGGTCACCGGCTCCACGCGCTCTACGTCGTGGCCGCCACGATGGGCCTCCGGCGCGGTGAGCTGGTCGGGCTCCGCTGGTCGGACGTCGACCTGGACGAAGGCACCCTGCGGGTTCAGCAGACCGTCCAGCGGGTGGCGGGACAGCTCCACGTCCTGGACGCCAAGACCGAGGACTCAGAGGCAGTGTTGCCGCTGCCCGAGGTCACCTGGCTCGCTCTGCTTGAGCACCAGGAGCGCCAGCAGGCCGAACGGGCTGCGCTCGCCGAGGTCTGGGAGGACCACGGTCTAGTCTTCCCCTCCGAGCGGGGCACCCCGTTGGAGCCGACCAACCTCAGCCGCTCGTTCGCTCGGCTTCGGGAGACCGCCGGTCTGCCCGGTGTCCGCCTGCACGACCTGCGACACACGGTCGTGTCGCTGCTGATGGAGCTGGGCGTCCCGCCGCACGTCGTCCAGGCCATCGCCCGGCACGCGGACGTGAAAATGACGCTCAAGGTCTACGCTCACGCCAACCTTGACGCGATGCGCCAGGCACTCGGCAAGCTCGACGGGCGGCTGTCATGAACCGCGTTGTCTGTCAGCGTTGCTGTCATCGGGCCGTCTCACGGCGGCAACCGCCGAGAAATGCCTGATGAAATTGGAGCCCCCGGCCGGGATCGAACCGGCGACATCTCGCTTACAAGGCGAGTGCTCTGGCCAGCTGAGCTACAGGGGCGCGTGGTCCGGGGTCAGCATAGCGACTGGGCGCCGGAAATCCCGTTCCGCAGGCCTCCCGAGCACGGAAAACGTCAATTTTCCGACCTCCGCACCACCGGATCGACGCCCATCCGGGCCGGGCACCGTGGAGATTGATGCCTGCCCGTGCCCGCCTGACCGTTATGCGCCATGCACTCGGTCCCACCGGCCGCATCTCGCCTTGGCAGGTTCGCGAAACCCGTTTACGGTGCAGTGACACGGACGACACTCCGGTTGGCCTCGGCTGCCCGGTCGACCGCCCGTTGGCCGGCACCTCGGGTGCCGGTCGCTCCTTCCACTCGGATCGTCCGGCACGTTCCTGCCGGTGAAAGGAAGCGCTCCACCATGGCTACGGTCACCTACGCGAAGGCCTCCCGGATCTACCCGGGCACCGAACGCCCCGCGGTCAACCAGCTCGACCTCCAGATCGGTGACGGGGAGTTCCTCGTCCTGGTCGGCCCGTCGGGTTGCGGAAAGTCCACCAGCCTCCGGATGCTCGCCGGCCTGGAGGACGTCGACGACGGCGCGATCTACATCGACGACCGGGACGTCACCCACCTCCCGCCGAAGGCCCGCGACATCGCGATGGTCTTCCAGAACTACGCCCTCTACCCGCACATGACGGTGTACGAGAACATGGCGTTCGCCCTCAAGCTGCGTAAGACCTCGAAGTCGGAGATTGACCGGCGGGTCAAGGAGGCGGCCGGGCTGCTCCAGCTGGAGGAATTCCTCAGCCGCAAGCCGAAGGCGCTCTCCGGTGGTCAGCGCCAGCGGGTCGCCATGGGTCGCGCGATCGTCCGCGAGCCGCAGGTCTTCCTCATGGACGAGCCGCTGTCGAACCTCGACGCCAAGCTCCGCGTGCAGACCCGCACGCAGATCGCCTCGCTCCAGGCGAAGCTGGGCGTCACCACGGTCTACGTCACGCACGACCAGGTCGAGGCCATGACCATGGGTCACCGGGTCGCGGTCATGCTCGACGGCGTCCTGCAGCAGGTGGACACCCCGCGGGCGCTCTACGACACCCCGTCCAACGTCTTCGTCGCGGGCTTCATGGGCTCCCCGGCGATGAACATCAAGACCGTGCCGCTGAACGACAACGGCGCCGCGTTCGCCGAGCTGAACGTGCCGCTCACCCGCGAGCAGGTCGAGGCGGCCCGCGCCGAGGGCGGCGACGGCAAGGTGACCGTCGGCTTCCGTCCGGAGGACTGCGACCTGGTCAGCCCGACCGAGGGCGGCATGCCGGTCGTGGTCGAGCTGGTCGAGGACCTGGGCTCCGACGCCAACGTCTACGGCCACGCCGCGCTCGAGGGCCACAACGAGCGGTTCGTGGTCCGCACCGACCGGCGCACGATGCCGAACATGGGCGACACCGTGTTCGTCAAGCCGCGCACCGGCCGCAGCCACGTCTTCCACGCCGCCACCGGCAACCGGATCTGACGTACACGAAGAAGGGGCGGCCCGCCACGGCGGACCGCCCCTTTCTCGTGCCGTCGTTACGCCTCGACGGAGCGGCGGCGGGCGACCTCGGCGAGGGTGACCGCCGCGGCGACGCTGGCGTTGAGCGACTCGACGTCGGAGACCATCGGGATGCTGACGGTCAGGTCACAGGTCTCCCCGACGAGGCGGGACAGCCCACGCCCCTCCGAGCCGACCACCACGACGAGCGGGCCGACCGCGGCCTCCAGGTCGTAGAGGTCGGTCTGCCCGTCGGCGTCCAGGCCGACCACGATGAAGCCGGCGTCCTTGCACGCCTTCAGCGACCGGGTCAGGTTGGTGACCTGGGCGACCGGCACCCGCGCGGCCGCGCCGGCGCTGGTCCGCCAAGCGGTCGCGGTGATCCCGGCGGCCCGCCGCTCGGGTACGAAGACGCCCTGCGCGCCGAACGCGGCGGCCGACCGGATGACGGCGCCGAGGTTGCGCGGGTCGGTGACCCCGTCGAGCGCGACCAGCAGCGGGGCGGCCTGCTCCAGCGACGCCGCCATGAGGTCCTCGAACGGCTCGTAGGCGAACGGCGGCACCTGGAGGCCGACGCCCTGATGCAGCACGCCCCCGGTCATCCGGTCCAGCTCGGCCCGGCTGATTTCGAGGATCGCGATGCCCCGGTCGGCGGCGGTGCGGATGATCTCGTTGACCCGGTCGTCGATGTCGATGCCCTGGGCCGTGTAGAGGGCGGTCGCCGGCACCTGGGCGCGCAGCGACTCCAGCACCGGGTTCCGCCCGACCAGCAGCTCCGGGCTGTCCTTGGCCGGGTTCGACTTGCGGCCGGGGGCGACCCGCGGCCCGGACCGGCCGGCGGGCTTGCCGCCACGGCCCTTCCCGGCGGCGGGGACGCCCCGGCCTCCGCCCTTGCCCCAGGTGGTGTCCTTGCTGCCCGGCTGACCGATCTTGGGGGCGCGCCCCTCCTCGACCGCCGCGCGGCGCTCCTTGTCCTGCTTCCAGGCAGTGCGCTGGGGCAGCTTCTCGGTGCCCGAGTAGGCCTTGTGCCAGGGCCGCTCGTCGGCGGGAAGGGTGCGGCCCCGGCCGGCGAGGGAGTCCTTGTTCTTGCCACCGGAGCCCTTCTGGGCACCCGCCTTCGGCGTCAGTCGCCGGCCACGGCGCTGCGAGTTGCCGGCCATCAGTCCTGCTCTCCAATAGTCCAACGCGGGCCCTGGGCGGTGTCCTCGACGACCACGCCGGCCTGCTTGAGCTGGTCGCGTACGGCGTCGGCGGCGGCCCAGTCCTTGCGGCTGCGGGCCTGGGCGCGCTGCTCCAGAGCCAGCGCGACCAGGGAGTCCACCACGCCGCGCAGGTCGTCCACACGGCCGCCGCCGGTCCAGGCCGAGTCCAGGGGGTCGACGCCGAGGATATCCAGCATCGCCCGGGTGGCGGCCAGCGTGGTGCGAACCGTCACATCGTCGCCGCCGGTCAGCGCGGAGTTGCCGTCCCGGACCACCTCGTGCAGCACGGCCAGCGCGGCCGACGTGTTGAGATCGTCGTCCATCGCCGCGACGAAGCCGGCCGGCAGCTCGCCCGGCTGGCCGGCGCCGACCCGCTCGGCGGCCCGCTGCACGAAGCCCTCGATCCGCCGGTAGGCGACCGCGGCCTCACGCAGCGCGTCCTCCGAGTAGTCGATGCGGGACCGGTAGTGGGCGGCGGCGTAGTAGTAGCGCAGCTCCACCGGGCGCACCCCGAGGGACGCCACGTAGTCGAGGTCGAGGGTGTTCCCCAGCGACTTGCCCATCTTGGCGCCGCCGATGCCGAGCAGGCCGTGGTGCACCCAGTAGCGGGCGAACGGCAGGTCGGCGGCCTGCGACTGGGCGATCTCGTTCTCGTGGTGCGGGAACGTCAGGTCGAGCCCGCCGCCGTGGATGTCGAACTCGGGCCCCAGGTAGCGCCAGCACATCGCCGAGCACTCGATGTGCCAGCCCGGCCGGCCCCGGCCCCACGGCGACGGCCAGTAGGCGTCGGCCGGCTCGTCCGGCTTGGCGCCCTTCCAGAGCGCGAAGTCGCGGGGGTCGCGCTTGCCCCGCTCCGGGGCGTCACCGGCGGACTGCATGTCCTCCGGTGACTGACCCGACAGCGACCCGTAGGCCGGCCAGGAGGCCACGTCGAAGTAGACGTCGCCGGAGCCGTCGGTGGCCGGGTAGGCGTGCCCGGTCTCGATCAGCCGGGCGATCAGCTCGTGCATCTCCGGGATGTGACCGGTGGCCCGCGGCTCGTAGGTCGGCGGCAGCACGTTCAGCGCGCGGTAGGAGGCGGCCAGGATCTGCTCGTTGGCGTAGGCGATCGACCAGAACGACCGCCCCTGCTCCATCGCCTTGACCAGGATCTTGTCGTCGATGTCGGTCACGTTGCGGATGAAGGTGACCTCGAAACCGGAGGCGGTGAGCCAGCGGCGCAGCACGTCGTAGTTGACACCGGAACGAAGGTGGCCGATGTGCGGCGGGGCCTGGAGGGTGAGACCACACAGGTAGACCCCCACCTTGCCGGCTTCCCGCGGGACGAAGTCCCGCACCGATCGGGTGGCGGTGTCATACAGGCGTAGCGTCACCGTACAAGGGTAGCCGTCCGCGCATTTCGAGGTAGGCCGGAGCCGGGTCGTACGCTGCGTGCTGTGGACACGGCGGCACGTACGGGAGAGACGGCGCAGACCCTGGACCGGGGGCTGCGGCTGCTGCACCTGGTCGCCGACGCGCCGGGCGGGCTGACCGTCACCGAGGCGGCAAACCGGCTGGGCATCGGCCGGGCGGCCGTCTACCGGCTGGTCGGCGCGCTGACCGATCACGGCATGCTGCGCCGCGACGGCGAGGGCCGGCTCCGGCTCGGCGCCGGCGTGCTGCACCTGGCCCGGCGGGCCCAGCCGCTGCTCGCCGAGGGGGCGCTGCCCGCGCTGCGCCGGCTCGCCGAGCAGGCCGGGGCGACCGCCCACCTGACCGTGGTCGAGGGCGGCGAGGGGGTGGCCCTCGCGGTGGTAGAGCCGAGCTGGACCTCTTTCCACGTGGCGTACCGGACCGGATCCCGCCACCCGCTGGAGCGGGGCGCGGCCGGACGGGCGATCCTGGCCGGCCGCGCGGGTGCCGCCGCCCCGGTGAGCACCAGCGGCGAACTGCAGTCCGGGGCGTACGGGGTGGCCGCGCCGGTGCTCGGCGTGCCGGGCCTGGAGGCGAGCGTCGGCGTGGTCTCGCTGACCCCGCTCGACGTCACCGAGGTCGGCACCCAGGTCGCCGCCGCCGCCGAGTCGATCGCCGCCGCGCTGTCCTGAGGGCCGCCACCCGGGCGCCTGCGCCAGCACGGCGATGTGGCGGTATCGGCGGGCAGCGGTCACCGCCAAATCGGCGACCTGGCCTGGGGCGGCCGCCGTGCTCGGCCACTGTCGGCGCCCTGCCGCTAGCACAGCGGCCGAGGGTGGTGGTGGTTGTCCACAGGCCGCTGGTCGCGGGCGCTCGTGGGTTGTCCACAGGGGTGCCGGACGGCGGCCCGCCGCCGCCAGGCTGGTCGGCATGCCACCTCATCCCCATCGACCGCCCGAGCTGGCCTGGCAGGTCTTCCGCGGCTCGGATGTGATCCGGCGCGGCCTGCTCACCCGGCACCAACTCCGGGGCGCCTCCTGGATCCGGCTCCGGCAGGACGTCTACGCCGACGCCCGCCTCGATCGCGACCACGCGCTGGCCTGCCGCGGCGCACTGCTCCGCCTGCCGCCGGGCACGCTGCTCGGCGGGCCGTCGGCGGCGTACGTGCACGGGGTCGAGCACGCCGCCGGCTTCCAGGACGACGTGCACGTCCTGCTGCCGGCGACGGTCCGGGCCGATGCCCAGCCCGGCGTCCGGGTGCACCAGGCCCCGTCGTCGCCCCGACGACTCGGTCTCCTCGTCCCGGCCTGCTCGGCCGGCACCGGCCTCGGCCCGAGCGGCCCGACCAGCACCATCCCCGATCCGCGCAGCCCGGCCAGCACCAGCCCCGATCCGCGCAGCCCGACCAGCACCAGCTCCGATCCGGACCGCCCGGCCAACTCGGTCAGCGCCATTTCCGGCCCGCACCGGCCGGGCCACGTCATCGCCGGCCCCAACCTCCCCGCCGCCGGCTCCGCGGACACCACGCCGGGTCGAGACGGCCACGGCATCCGCCGGTGGAGCACCACCGCCGGCCGGGACGGCAGAGCCACCGGGCTGAGCACGGCGTTGGCCGGATCGGCGGTCGGTGGCCCTGTGGGGCTGGGCGGCGAGCCCGGCCTACCGAGCGGGGCCGGCAGGCTGCTCCGTACCGCGCCGGCTGCCTGCGCCTGGGAGACCGCGGTCTGGTCCGACCCGGTTCGGGCCGTCGGGATCATCGACGCCCTGCTCCGGATGGGTGTGGTCAGCCGGACGGATCTGGTTGACGTGGCCGACCGGAGCGCCGGACGACCGGGTGGCCGGCGGGCGCGGTGGGTGTTCGGCCTGGCGGACCCGGGAGCGCAGTCCCCGCCCGAGTCGCACCTGAGGGTTCGGCTCGTGCTGGCCGGCCTGCCCCGCCCGGTGGCGCAGCACCCGGTGCGCGGTCCCTCGGGTCTCGTCCTGCACCCCGACCTGGCCTGGCCGCAGTTCCATGTCGCGGTCGAGTACGACGGCCAGTGGCATGCCGACCCGGATCAGTTGACTCGGGACCGTTACCGGCTCAACCAGCTCGTCGCGGCGGGCTGGCTGGTGCTGCACGTGACCGGTCGCCGCCTGCACCGGGAGTTCCCGGCCCTGGTCCGCGAGATCCGCGCCGCGCTGGTGGCCCGGGGCTGGCGGCCGTGAGGCAGGCCGACGTGGCGGCATGCGAGCTCCGGACACCGCCACTCCGCATCAGAACGCCGACGTGGCGGCATCCGGGAGTTCCGGACACCGCCACGTCGTGGAGCTGGGTGTTACGGCCGGACGTTCGGCTTGAGCGGGGACTTCACGGCGGAATAGGCGTCGATGACGCCGTAGCCGTAGAAGCCGTTGAAGTTCAGCGAGCCGGCGCAGTAGGCGTCGTACTCCGGGCCGCGTCCCTCGTTGGCGTAGGTCTGCAGCCGCGGCTCCGGGCAGGCGTGCTCCGCCGCCGTCCGGTAGAGGTGCTGCTCGACCAGGTCCGGCGACATGCCGAAGCCGTCCCGGCCCTGCTTCTTGCCGTAGCGGCTGACGATCAGGGCCGCGACCCCCGAGGCGTGCGGGGACGCCATCGAGGTGCCCTGAAGGTAGGTGTAGTAGCCGCACTCACCCTTCGTGGTGCACTGCTTGAACACCGAGTTCTCGAACCCGGCGACGATGTTCCCGTCCTCGTCGACCGAGCCCTCCTCCTGCAGCACCTTCTTCGGGTACGTCGAGAGGATCATGTTGGCGTCGGTGCGGTAGGTGTCGGTGCCGAAGCCGTCCCGGAACCAGCCACCCGGCGCGGAGACCGAGATCTGCTCGGTGCCGTAGTTCGAGTAGTCGGCCTTCTTGCCGGACGGGCCGAGCGCCGACACGCCGATCACGTGCGGTCCCTCGGTCGGCAGGTCCCAGCAGCTCGCGTTGTCGATCGGCCGCGGGTACGGGTCGGCGCCGTAGTCCGGGCTGCTCACGTCGGTGCGCGGGTCGCCGAGGTCCTCGTTGTTGTTGCCGAGCGCGCCCACCAGGGTGACGCCCTTGTGGTGGGCGAAGTTCAGCGCCCGCTTCATGGCCTCGATGATGGTCCGCTGCTCGGCCTGCGCCTCGGGCGAGTCGGCCGGGTTGGCGGTGCAGTTGTAGAGCCACGGGTCGACGTAGAAGGACATGTTGACCACGTCGAGACCCGACTTGCCCGCGTGCACGAGGGCGTTGACCACCGGGTTGAGGAAGAAGTAGCCGCTGTCCTGGCCACCCTTGAGCTCGACGATGGAGACCTTCGGCGCCACGCCGGAGAGGCCGAACCCGTTCGCGGCGGCGCCGATGGTGCCGGCGACGTGCGTGCCGTGGCCACCGTCGTCGGTGCCGACCGGGTCGAGGCAGCTCGCCACCTCGCACGGGCCGTCGACGTCGGTCAGGTCGGGGGCGAAGTTGCGCGACAGCGCCCAGTTGAAGTTGGGCGCCAGGTCGGGGTTGCTGGCGTCGACGCCGGTGTCCAGGACGCCGACGGTCACCCGACGGTCGCCCGGCTCGATCTTCCGCGCCTGGTCGGCGCGGATCATCTCCAGGCCCCAGAGCTTGTCGTCCAGCGGGTCCAGCTTCTTGCCGTGCCCCTTGGCCGTGCCCTTGGTGGCGGCCGCGGCCAGCAGGTGCTCCTGCTCGACCCGGTCCAGCTTGGGCTTGCGGCCGATGGCCTTCTGCTCGGCGGCTCCGACCAGTGCACCGGCGGCGGTGGCCCGGCTGGCGAAGTCCGCCCGGGCGCTGGTGACCTGGAAGAGACCGACGTCGTCGGTGCGGGAGACGACCGAGCCGCCCGCCGCGGTGATCGCGGCGATGGCGGTGTCGATGGAGACGCCGTCCTCCGCCAGCACGGTGAAGGTTCGGGTGCTGGCCGGGGCGGCGGTCGCCGGCACGGCCAGTCCGGTCACCGTGAGTGCCAGCGCGGCTGCGGTCGCGCTGGCGGTGAAGCGTTTGCTCACCACATCAGATCCTCTCGTTGAGGGACGTGGCAGCCATCCCACCGCACGCGAGGAGGTTTCGCCAGACGGTCGTCCGGTATAGACCGCAATCAGGCTTTCGTGGTTTCGAGTCGGGCGAGCACGTCGGGCAGTTCGGCCAGGGTGGACACCTCGGCGTCCGGGGTGAGCCCCGGCGGGCGGGGCAGGCGGCCCCGGTTCAGCCAGATGGCCCGCAGCCCGGCACGCTGGGGCGCGAGCACGTCGTGCTCCGGCGAGTCCCCCACGTGGACGACGGGGAGACCGGCGGCCGCCACCACGGCCGCGTAGAACTCCGGCGCCGGCTTCTTGGGCAGGCCGTTCTCGTGCGCGTAGAGCTCGAACTCGAACTCGCCGGCCAGCCCGCAGCGTTCGGCCCGGCTGTTGCCGTTGGTGGCAAAGCCCAGGAGGTGGTGGGAGCGCAGCGCGGCCAGCGTGGGCAGCGCGTCCGGGAACGGCCGGGTCAGCGCAAACCGGCGGGCGAAGAAGAGCGCGGCGAACTCGTCGAGGTGGGTGTCCAGCCCGGCACGGGCCAGTGACCGGGCCAGCGCAGCCCGCCGGATCTCCTGCACCGGCGCGGCGCTGAGCGCGCCGAAGACCGCGCCCCAGTCGGCCTCCAGGTCCGCGAGCGACACCTCGGCCGCCGCCGGGGTCCACCGCCGCATCTCGTCGAGTACGGCCGCCAGCGCGCCGGTGACCGCCGGCCGCAGGTCGACCAGGGTCTCGTCGGCGTCGAAGACGACGGCGCTGGACGGTCCGCTCATCGCTCGGCGGCCAGGGCCGGCTCGGCCGGGGCCGGCGGTGCGGCTGCCGGCGGGGAGCGCAGCTCGTCCACCCGGACGAGGGCCACACCGGCCACGATGAGCGCCCCGCCGAGCAGTTGCACGGCGTTCGGCAGCTCACCCAGCACCAGCCAGGCGATCAGCACGGCGAACATCACCTCGGTCAGCCCCACGAAGGAGGAGAGCCGCGCGCCGAGCATCCGCGCCCCGGCGACGCCGGTGAGGTAGGCGACCACCGCGGCGATCAGCGACAGCCCGGCGATCGGCACCAGCCAGCTCATCTCGTGCCCGGCGAAGCTCACGTCGGCGGTGCCGGCGTGCAGCGGGAGCGCCCCGACCAGCCCGAGCAGGAGCAGCACGAGGGCGCCGACGGCCATGCCACCGCTGGCCATCACCACCGACGGCAGCGCGGGGTCGACCCGGCCGGCGATGACGAAGTAGCCGGCCAGCCCGACCCCGGCGCCGAGCCCCCAGAGGACGCCCACCGGGTCGAGGCTGCCGGCGCCGGTCAGGTCCAGCACGAACACCAGCCCGCACAGGGCGGTCAGGGATCCGGCCACCGTGAGCAGCCGGGGCCGCTGGCCGTGGACCAGCCACATCCAGCCGACCACCAGCACGATGCCCAGGTATTCGAGCAGGAGCGCGACGCCGACCGGCAGGTAGCGGACCGCGTTGAAGAAGCACGCCTGGGCCAGGGCCACCCCGAGCAGCCCGAACACCACGAGCGTGCCGGCGTTGCGGCGCAGCACCGGCCAGCGGCCGCGCAGTGCCAGCAGGGCGGGCACGGCGAGCACCAGCGCGGCGATGCCGACCCGGGCGAGCACCACCGCCTCGGCGGACCACTCGCCGGTGATCAGCGGTCGGGCGAAGGTGCCCGAGGTGGCGAAGGTGAGCGCGGAGAGCAGCGCCAGGCCGAGGCCGACGCCGGGCCGTTCACGCATCGACAGCTCCTTGGGGGTCGACCGGACATGAGTCAAGTGGCGTTATGCTGATGACGCTAGGCCGGCACCTCGACAGGAGTCAAGTTGCTTTTTGCTCATGACACCGAGTGTGGCCTGGTCGCGGCCGCGGCGCTGGTCAACACTGCCGGACCGGACCGGGAAGGGCTGCCCGACGTGACCGCCCTCGACGAGTTCTTCACCGCGTACGGGTGGACGGGCCGGCACGAGCACAGCGAGGCGGAACTGCGCGAGGTCCGCGCGCTGCGGCCCCGGCTCCGCCGGATCTGGTACGCCGACACCGACGAGGTCGTCACCGTGGTCAACGGTCTGCTGCGGGAGTCGCACGCCCTGCCCCAGCTCGTCCGGCACGACGACGAGCCCTACCACCTGCACGCCGTGCCGCGGGACGCGCCGCTGGCCACCCGGATGGCGGTCGAGGCCGCCATGGCGCTGGCCGACCTGATCCGCATGGGCGAGCTGAGCCGGCTACGCCTCTGCGACCACCCCGACTGCGAGAACGTGCTGGTCGACCTCTCCAAGAACCGGTCCCGCCGGTTCTGCGACACCGGCTGCGGCAACCGGGCCGCGGTGAGCGCGTACCGGGCCCGCAAGGCGGCCTCCCACTCCTGACGCACCCCGCAGCGGGGTGGGCGGAGCCGTGGCTCAGGGGTGGGTCATCCGGAGCAGGTCCAGGGCCTCGTCCAGCTGGGTCTCGCTGAGCTTGCCCGAGTCGACGTGCCCGCGGGAGATCACCACCTCGCGGATGGAGACCTGCTTGGCCAGCGCCTCCTTGGCGATCGAGGCGGCCTCGTCGTACCCGAGGTGGCGGTTGAGCGGGGTGACGATCGACGGCGAGCCCTCGGCGTACGCCAGGCAGACCTCGGCGTCCGCGACCAGGCCGACCACCAGGCGGTCGGCGAAGAGCCGGCTCGCCGCGGAGATCAGCCGGATGGACTCCAGCAGGTTGCGGCCCATCACGGGAAGCATCACGTTCAGCTCGAAGTCGCCCTGGGAGCCGGCGAACGCCACGGCGGCGTCGTTGCCGATCACCTGCGCGCACACCTGGCGCATCGCCTCGGCCACCACCGGGTTCACCTTGCCCGGCATGATCGACGAGCCGGGCTGGAGGTCGGGGATGCGTAGCTCGCGCAGGCCGGCGCGGGGGCCGGAGCCCATCCAGCGGATGTCGTTGGCCATCTTGTAGAGCCCGACGGCCACGGTGCGGAGCTGACCGGAGGTCTCCACCAGCGCGTCCCGGGCGCCCTGCGCCTCGAAGTGGTTGCGGGCCTCGGTCAGCGGCAGCCCGGTCGAGCCGCGCAGCTTCTCGATCACCCGCGCGGCGAAGCCGAGCGGGGTGTTGATGCCGGTGCCCACGGCGGTGCCGCCGAGGGGCAGCTCGGCCAGCCGGGGCAGCGCGCCCTCCAGCCGTTCGACGCCGTAGCGGACCTGGGCGGCGTAGCCGCCGAACTCCTGCCCCAGGGTGACCGGGGTGGCGTCCATGAGGTGGGTACGCCCCGCCTTCACCACGGTCTCGAACTCGGCGGCCTTGTCCTCGAGCGCGCCGGCCAGGTGCTTCAGCGCGGGCAGCAGGTCCTCCACCACCGCTTGGGTCGCCGCCAGGTGGATCGAGGACGGGAAGACGTCGTTGCTGGACTGGGAGGCGTTGACGTCGTCGTTCGGGTGCACGTTGCGGCCCAGCTCCCGGCCGGCCAGCGTGGCGATCACCTCGTTGGTGTTCATGTTGGACGAGGTGCCGGAGCCGGTCTGGAAGACGTCGACCGGGAACTGGTCGTCGTATCCACCGTCGGCGACGTGCGCGGCCGCCGTGGCGATCGCTTCACCCACGTCGGCGCCGATCACCCCCAGCTCGGCGTTGACCTGGGCGGCCGCCCCCTTGATCTGTGCCAGGGCCTTGATCTGGGCCGGTTCGATGCCCCGCCCGGAGATCGGGAAGTTCTGCACCGCGCGCTGGGTCTGCGCCCGCCACAGCGCCTCGGTGGGCACCTCCACCTCACCCATCGAGTCGCGTTCGATCCGGTAACCGGTCGCCTCTGGAGTCGTCACGCGTACCATCCTGCCGCGCCGGTCGCCGGGATGCAGGGAAAGCGCTGCCGGCCGGCCCGCTCAACCCAGCTCGGCCAGCAGCTCCGCGGTCGGGTGCTGATCGGGCGACTCGATCTGCCGAAAGAGCGCCAGAGCGCGGCTGGCGTAGGTCCGGGCCTTGCGCGGATCGGTGCCGCGCGTGCAGCGGGCCATCCCGTCCAACGCGCGGGCCTGCTCGTGGCGGGAACCCAGGCGGGTGGCGTCCGCGAGCACCCGGCGGTGCAGGTCGAGTGCGCTCGCGCCATCGCCCTGCGCGAGAAGTGCCCGGGCCAGCAGGTTCCGGGACGAGCACTGCCCGATCCGGTCCGCGGCCTCGATCATGATCAGCAGAGCCCCACGGTGCATTTCCGCGGCTCGCTCGGCATGACCGGCCTCCTGCTCGATCGTCCCCAGCTCGTTGAGCAGTTCGGCCTCACCGAAGCGGTTGCCCGTCTGGCGCTTGAGACGCAGGGCGACGCGCAGCAGGCGGCGGGCCGGCTCGACGTGCCCCAGCCGGTGTCGGACCATCCCGATGTGGCCCATCGCCAAGGCCACGTGGCGGGTGTCTCGATGCTGCTGCGCCAGGAACATGTGGTGCCGCGCCACCCGCAGAGCCTCCGGATACCGGCCCCAGCTGAACAGGCCGAAGGTGAGGTTGTTCAGCAGGCTCGCGTGCGCCTTGGCGGAGTGCTGCTTCAGGGCGAGCGCCTCGTCGAGGTACTCCTCGCCACGCCGGTAGTCACCGTTGTTGAGGGCGGCCACGCCGAGGTTGCCGAGGGTGGCGCCCATCTCGGCGTCACGCCCGAGCCGGCGCTGATGGACAAGCGCCACCTCCATGAGTCGGATCGCCTCGCTGAACCGGGCCCGCCGGTAGTGCGCGGAGGCGAGGTAGTTCAGGGTTGTGGCCACCGCGTCGTCGTCCCCGAGTGCCTCGGCGGCGCGCAGGGCGATGCTGTGGGTCTCGAGCAGCTCGTCGAGGTGCCCACCGTCGAAGTTGGCCCGCCAGGTGGCCCGAGCCAGCTGCCAGCAGTGCCGGAGGAAACCCTCCGCCTCAGCGAGCCGGACCAGGGCGGTGAGCGTGGCCCGGTTCTCGTCGAACCAGGAGCGGCCCTGGGCAGCGGTGGCGGTCACCAGGTCGAGGCGGGTCGGATCGGGCAGCCGGGAGAGTGACGGGCTCCCCACCAGCTCGATCGTGCGGGCGATCGCGGCGGCGACATGCATGTGGTGGTCCAGGAGTCGCTCCAGCGCCCCCCGGCGTTCCGCCGCGTGCTGGGGCTGGCCCGAGATGGTCCGCGAGTACTCCCGGATCAGGTCGTGCAGTCGGTACCGCCCCGGCTGCACCTCCTCCGCCAGGTGCGCGTCGACAAGCTCGTCGAGCAGGTGCTGGCTGTCCGGCATCGGCACGCCGAGGAGGGCGGCCGCCACCGCGTTGTCGAAGCGGGCCCCGGGGTGGAGGCCGAGGAGCCGGAACAATCGCCGGGCGGGCGGCGGAAGTTGGGCGTACGACAGGGCGAAGGCCTGCCCCACCGACCGCTGGCCCGCCGCCAGCTCGGCGAGCGGGTCGCTGCCGGTCGCCAGGCGCTCGGCCAGGTCCGTGACGCGCCAGCCGGGCCGGTGGGCCAGCCGGGCACCGGCCAGGCGCAGGGCCAGCGGCAGGTAGCCGCAGCGGCGTGCCACCTCGGCGGCCGCCACGGGCTCCGCCTCGATCCGGCCCGCGCCCGCGACGCGGCCGAGCAGTTCGACCGCCTCGTCCCGCTCCAGGACGGTCAGCGAGGAGGGCCGGCCGTCGTCGAGCCCCACGAGTCGACGCCGGCTGGTGATGAGGACGACGTTGTCCGTCCCGTTGGGCAGCAGCGGCGCCACCTGCGCGGTGCTCGCCGCGTTGTCGAACACCACCACCGCCCTCCGGCTGGCCAGTTCCGTGCGCCACAGGGCCAACCTGTCGTCCACGTCCAGCGGCACCCGCTCCGCCGGCACCCCGAGCTGGCGCAGCAGCGTGGCCATCGCCGCCGCCGGCGTGAGCGGCGTGCGGTCGCTGTGGCCGTGCAGGTCGACGAAAAGGTGCGCATCCGCGAAGCGCTCGCCGAGGGCGGTCGCCACATGCACGGCCAGAGCGGTCTTGCCGCTGCCCGGCATCCCGTCGATGAGCTGGATCCGGACGCCGTCCCCCTCGATCTCCTTGACGAGTCGGGCCACCGTCTGGTGGCGGCCGGTGAAGTCGCTGATCGCCCGGGGCAGCGAGCGGACCGGCACGAGGACGCGGTTCTCCGCACCGGCGAGCGCCAGGTCGCCGGCCAGGACCCGCTGGTGCAGCTCCTGCAACGCCGCACCGGGCTCGATGCCCAGCTCCTCGGCGTAGATTCGCCGGCCCTCGCGGTAGACGGCGAGCGCGTCCGCCTGGCGGCCCACCGCGGACAGGGCGAGCATGAGCTGACCCCGCAACCGCTCGCGAAGCGGATCCCGCTCGACGCTCTCGGTCAGCTCGTCGATCACGTCGGTCGCCCGGCCCAGGCGCAGCTCGACGTCGACGCACTCCTCCAGGGCGGCGAGTCGCTGCTCGTCGAGGGCCTGGGCCCGCCGGCGAACGCTCCGGCTGGCGATCCCGGCCAGGGCCGGGCCGCGCCACAGCGCCAGCGCGGCGCGGTAGTGCCGGCGCGCGTCGGCGGGACTGCCGGCGGCGACCGCGGCCCGGCCGGCCTCCACGAGGCGGGCGAAGACCTCGGCGTCGAGGTCGTCGGGCTCGATCCGGACGCCGTAGCCGACCGGGTCGGTGATGATGATGTCCGCTGGTGACCCGAGCGTCGCCAGACGCTGTCGCAGGCGTGACACACAAATCTGGAGCTGGGTGCGCGCGGTGGCCGGCGGGTGGTCCTCCCAGACCGCGTCGATCAGCTCCTCGACGGGCACCACCCGGCCCGACCGCAGCAGCAGAAGGGCGAGCACGGTCCGGTCCCGACCTGCGGTGATGGTGGCCTCGCCACCGCCGACCCGCAGCGGCCCCAGAATCGCGAACCGCATCTGCGCCCCCGCATGCCTTCCTGTGCAACTTCCAGCAGCGTAGCCCGACGGTCACGGATCGCCTCGGGCAGACGATAGCGATGTGATAGCGGATCGACAGCACCGGCCCGGACACTGGGCGTGGTTGTCGGTGACGGCATCCGACGGGGGCGGTGCGCCCGCCCGGGCTCCGCGCCCGGACGGGCGCACCGATGTCGATGAGCCGCCGGGCACCGGGACGGCGTAACGTCCGCACGTCTGCACTCGCTGAGGTGCATGAAGCTCGATCCCACTCCTCGGAGGCATCCATCTTGCACGTAAACGGGGGTTCCCTCGGCGTGTCCACGGCACGCCGGCGGCGCGTACCGCGCCGCCTTCTCGGCACGGGCCTGGCGGCCCTGCTCACCACCACCGGCGCCCTGGCGGTCACCGGCCAGCCGGCTGCCGCGGGCGTCACCCGCTGGGTCACGCCGACAGGCGTCAGCTACACCGACGCCCGGCAGCCGACGGAGGCCTTCGCGGTCGCCGCGGGCGAGGCCCTGCCGGTCGGCACCTGGGAGGCGGCGGGCGACAAACACACCGCACGGGCCTACTTCACGTTCGACCTGACTCCGTACCGGGGCAAGGAGATCATCAGCGCCGAGCTCCAGACGGGCGAGACCTCGGTGGACGACTGCACGAAGCCGCGTGAGCTGGAGTTGTGGCGTACCGACACCCCGGCGGCCGCGCCGACCTGGGCGAACGCCCCGGCCGTGCGGGAGAAGGTCGGCGACCTGGGCGGGACCGTCACCCACTGCCCTGCGGGTTACCTGGAGATGCTGGTCACCGCGGCGGTGCAGCGGGCGGTCGAGGAGGGGCGTGACTCGCTCACCCTGATGGCCCGGATCGCCGGAGACCACGAGGAGGCCAAGCACTTCGGCCGGCGGATCGAGCAGCCGGGCATCTCGCTCAAGGCGAACGCCGCGCCGGACGTGCCGGGCAAGCTCACCGTGTCCGGCCTGGCCTGCGCGGAGGGGCTGCGGATCGGCACCACCACGCCGACCTTCTCCGCGGAGGTGACCGACCCGGACAGGGTGGACGGCTTCGTGGGCGACCAGGTGACCGCCACCTTCGCCTGGTGGCCGGTCGACCGTCCTGCTGAGCGGACCGAATGGACGTCGTACGCGATGTACGCCCCCGCCCGGTTCGACTACTCGGTGCCGCCGGGGCTGTTGGTTCACGACCGCACGTACGCCTTCACCGTGAAGGCCGCCGACCAGCAGGCCGGCTCGGAATGGTCGCCCGAGTGCCGGTTCACCGTCGACACGAAGGTCCCCCCGCCGCCCACCGTCACCTCGACCGAGTACCCGGCCGGCTGGGCCTTCCCCGGCCACGGTGGTCCAGGCATCCCGGGCCGGTTCACTTTCACCGCCCCGGGCGCCGACGACGTCGCCGGCTACCGGTGGGGTCCCAGCGGCGCCACCACGTACGTCGCCGCCGACACGTCCGGCACGGCCACCATCACCTGGACGCCCACCGACTACGGGCTGAAGCGGCTCTATGTCCAGGCGGTGGACCGCGCGGGTAACCGGTCCCCGCTGACGACGTACCAGTTCACCGTGCGCAACACCGCGCCGACGGTGACCGACGGCAATCCCGACGGGCGACTGGGCCAGGCACGGCAGTTCACCCTCGCCCCGAACATGACGGACGTCGTGGAGTACGTCTGGCGGCTCAACGAGGGCGCCGAGCAGACTGTGCCGGCGGACGCCGAGGGCCGCGCCACGGTGCAGGTCACGCCCGAGGTCGCGGCCAATACGCTGCACGTCCGCAGCCGTACCCGCGACGGGCAACTCTCCGGCGACGCCGGCTACCGGTTCACCGTCCGGACCGAGCCCACCGTCACCTCCGCCCAGTGGCCGCTGGACGGGGCGGTCGGCGCGCCGGTCGGCAGCGAGGGCAGCTTCGTCTTCACCCCGGCCATGGACGGCGTCACCGAGTACGTCTACTCGTTCGACTACGGCGAGCAGGAGACGGTCGCCGCGGGCGCCGACGGCACTGCCACGGTCCGGTACACCCCGACCGCGGCATACCAGCACTCGATCCAGGTGTTCAGCCGGACCGGCGACGGCGTCGAGTCGGCGACCGCCTACCGGTCGTTCCAGGTGGCCTCGCTCGCTCCGAACGTCGAGTCCGCGGTCTACCCGCGGAACACGACGGGCGGCGGTCCGGGCGTGACCGGCACGTTCACCTTCCGGCCCAGCCCGGGGAGCAACGGCGTCACCTCCTACGTCTACACGTTCCGAGGCGAGCCCGAGCGCACTGTGGCGGCGGGGCCGGACGGGTCCGCCACCGTCGAGTGGACGCCCGCCACCTTCGACGAGGCGTGGGACGGCTGGAACTCGGTGCAGGTCTCGGCCCGGACCGCCGCCGGAACGAGCACGGACGCGCAGTACTACTCGTTCCGGATCGACCCGAAGAGCCCGATGGTGACCTCCGACGTCTTCGGCTGGCAGGGCGCTCCCGTCGGCACTACCGGCGACTTCGTCTTCACCGCCCAGCTCGCCGGCACCGTCGAGTTCGTGTACTCGTTCGACGGTGGGCCGGAGCGGACCGTGGCCGCCGACGAGGCCGGGACGGCCCGGGTGAGCTGGACCGCCGACTCGGCGTACAGCCACAACTTGACCGTACGCAGCCGCACCGCGACCGGGGTGAGCTCCGGAGCTGCGCTCTACAACATCTGGATCGACGGCTGATCCAGGGGAAGCCGAAGGGGCGCCGGGTATTCCACCCGGCGCCCCTTTTCGCGTACGTCGAAGGTCAGCGCCGCCCGACGGTGAGCACCGGCTTGGTGACCTCGGCGAAGAAGTCCTCACCCTTGTCGTCGACCACGATGAAGGCCGGGAAGTCCTCCACCTCGATCTTCCAGACCGCCTCCATGCCCAGCTCGGGGTATTCGAGCACCTCGACGTGCTTGATGCAGTCCTGCGCGAGGCGGGCGGCCGGGCCGCCGATCGAGCCGAGGTAGAAGCCGCCGTGGGTCTGGCAGGAGCGGGTGACCTGGGCGGAGCGGTTGCCCTTGGCCAGCATCACCATCGAGCCGCCGGCCGCCTGGAACTTCTCCACGTAGGCGTCCATCCGGCCGGCGGTGGTGGGGCCGAACGAGCCGGAGGCGTAGCCCTCCGGGGTCTTGGCCGGGCCGGCGTAGTAGACGGCGTGGTCGCGCAGGTACTGCGGCATCGGCTCGCCCGCGTCCAGCCGCTCGGCGATCTTGGCGTGCGCGATGTCCCGGGCCACCACCAGCGGGCCGGTCAGCGACAGCCGGGTCTTCACCGGGTATTTCGACAGCTCGGCGCGGATCTCGTCCATCGGCCGGTTGAGGTCGACCCGGACCACCTCGGAGCTGTCCAGGTGGGCCTCGGTGACGTCGGGCAGGTAGCGCGCCGGGTCGGTCTCCAGGCGCTCCAGCCAGACGCCCGACGGGGTGATCTTGGCGACCGCCTGGCGGTCGGCGGAGCAGGAGACCGCGATGGCCACCGGGCAGGACGCGCCGTGCCGGGGCAGCCGGACCACCCGGACGTCGTGGCAGAAGTAGCGCCCGCCGAACTGCGCGCCGATGCCGAAGTTGCGGGTCAGCTCCAGCACCTCGGCCTCCAGTTCGAGGTCGCGGAAGCCGTGCGCGCTCATCGAGCCCTCCGTGGGGAGGGCGTCCAGGTATTTCGCGGAGGCGTACTTGGCGGTCTTCAGCGCGTACTCGGCCGAGGTGCCGCCGATGACGATGGCCAGATGGTAGGGCGGGCAGGCCGCGGTGCCGATGAGGCGCAGCTTCTCCTCCAGGAACTGCATCATCCGCGTCGGATTCAACAGCGCCTTGGTCTCCTGGTAGAGGTAGGACTTGTTGGCCGAGCCACCGCCCTTGGCCATGAAGAGGAACTTGTACGCGTCGGCGTGCCCGTCCGGGTCCTCGGCGTAGAGCTCGACCTGGGCGGGCAGGTTGCTGCCGGTGTTCCGCTCGTCCCACATGGTCAGCGGGGCGAGCTGCGAGTAGCGCAGGTTGAGCCGGGTGTAGGCCTGGTAGACGCCGCGCGAGATGGCCTCGGCGTCGGTGCCGTCGGTGAGCACGTGCCGGCCGCGCTTGCCCATGACGATCGCGGTGCCGGTGTCCTGGCACATCGGCAGCACGCCACCGGCGGCGATGTTGGCGTTGCGCAGCAGGTCCAGCGCGACGAACCGGTCGTTCGGCGAGGCCGCCGGGTCGTCGATGATCGATCGGAGCTGGGCCAGGTGGGCCGGGCGCAGGAAGTGGGCGATGTCGTGCATCGCCTCGGCGGTCAGCGCGGTCAGCGCGGCGGGCTCCACGGTGAGGAACCGTCGGCCACCCGGGCCGTTGACGACGTCGACGCCCTCATCGGTGACCAGGCGGTATTCCGTCTGGTCGGGTCCGGTCGGCAGCAAAGGGGCGTACGAGAAGGCGGCGGCACTGCTCATGACCGAAAAGCCTAGGGCAGAGCAGTCGATCGGTGACACCCGCCGGGTCGGTCCTGGGACGCCGCTCTCACCGGGGGTCACTTGCCGTCGGCGCAGAGTTCCTTCTTCGGACCGCAGCTGCCCTGGTCGGTCGGGGGTCGCCAGGTGTCGCCCGGGTCCGGCGCGGGCACCGCGCCCTCGTCCGGTGCGGGCACCCCGGCGGCTCCGGCGCCCCAGCGGACGTACCCGATCTCCCGGCCCTCGCCGATGATCATGCCGTTGGGGCCGACCGCCAGGGCGTTGGCGGAGGTGCGCAGAAGCACCAGCTCCCGGCCGCTGCGCGGCTCGACCGCGATGAGCCGGGACGGCTTCTCCTCGGCGATCAGCGCCGCGTACGGGGTGAGCGCCGCGCCGGTCTTCCCGCCGGCCGGCCGGGTCCACCGCGTGCGGTCGACCGACAGCTCCCGGCCGAGGAGCGAATCCTTGTCGGCGCTGCGCACCAGCGCGTAGCGGTCGTCGACGGCGAGCAGCTTCTCGCCCTCGGCGCCGACCTGGAGCAGCCGGCCGTCGTAGCCGTCGATCACCGCCTCGCGCCCGTCCGGGGCGACCCCGATGAGCACGTTCCGGGCGCCCTGCGGGTCCTCCCGCTGCACGCAGCCGGCGTAGTCGGCGGTCCGCAGGTTCACCCCGTTGCGGCGCCACACCTGCTGCCCGGTGGCCGGGTCGACGGCGGTGAGGGCGAAGTAGCAGGTCCCGTCGCGGGAGGTGGCGGCGATCCGGAGCAGCCGCCCGCCGACCACCGCGAGCCGTTCCTCGCGGCCGGGCTCGACGTTCTGGAGGACCCGGCCGGTGGCGGTGTCGACCACGTGCACCCGGCCGTCGACCGGGAAGCCGAGCAGCGGCGGGACCGACTCCGGCCCGGCCACCCCGCCGTCGATCCGCGGCGCGCCGAGCCGCCGGGTGCCCAGGAGTTCGGGGTTGTCGGCGAGCACCCCGCTGTTGACGCCGGGCAGGAAGGCGCTCCAGCGCGGTGCGGTGCCGCGCGGCTCCCAGGCCCGCAGCGTGCAGTCGGTCGACTGCACGCAGTAGGCGTCGAGCAGCAGGTTGCGGTAGGTCCAGACGGCCACCGCCCGCTCGTCGCGGCGGCGCACCACGCCGGTGGCGGGGTCGAGCACCTCGTAGCCCTTGTCCAGGAGCTTGCCCACCGCGACGACCGCGTCCCGGTCGCCGCCGGCCACCGCCGCCCAGTCGGCCTTGCGCTCCCAGAGCTGCGCGCCGTTGGCCAGGCTGCGTGCCTCGACCCGGGTGCGCTGCTCCACGATCACCGTGTCACCGGCGATGGTGACGCTCTTCGGGGTGCCACCGACCCGCTGCTGCCAGACCACGTCCGGCTCGGAGATCGGCTTGCTCCGGTCGACCCAGTCCCACAGGGCGGGGAACGGGTTCCACACCCCGGTGGCGGCGAGCACGACCACGGTGACGAGCCCCAGCAGCAACCAGCCGCGTACGCCAAGGCCCTTCACACCGCACACGGTAGCGACGATCACCGGCGGGCCGGCCCCCCGAACGGCCGTGTCGCGCCGCTTTCTCGGTCGGCCGCCGTGTTATGCGCCGCGGGCGGCGGAACGGACCAGGGGCAGGGTGCGATAGGGGATCTGCTCGGCGAGGGCGATGATCGTGGAGGCGCGGCGGATGCCCTCCGAGGCGACGATCTGGTCGATGACCCGCTGGAGGTCGGTGTTCGACCGGGCCACGATGCGGCAGAGCAGGTCGCTGGAGCCGGTGATGGTGTGCGCCTCCAGCACCTCGGGGATGGCGGCCAGGTGCGCGGTCACCGGGTCGTGGCCGTGCCGCTGGCTGATCTCCAGGGTCACGAAGCTGGTGACGCCGAAGCCGATCGCGGCCGGGACGATCTCCGGCCCGAACCCGGCGACCACTCCCCGCTCGACCAGCTTGTCGAGCCGGGCCTGGACGGTGCCCCGGGCCACGCCGAGCCGCCGCGAGCACTCCAGCACCCCGATGCGGGGTTCCTCGGCGAGCAGATCGATCAAGCGAGCGTCCAGCGCATCGAGCTGTACATCCTGACCAGTGTTCATGGGGTTTCATATTACTGAATGCACAACCTGACCAGAGTTTCCGCCGACTATTGCCCAACCGGTGGCGGCGCGGCGATCCTCGCCACAACAGCAGAGCAACGGCGGCCCACGAGGCCGGCCGGTACGCAAGGGAGGCCCAGATGACCCAGGCGATCGACCGACCCCAGTCGACCGAGGAGGTCGACGTCGACGCCCTCGTCGGCGCCGTCGACCACGACATCACCCGCGACCCGTTCCCGGTCAAGGGCCTCGACCACGTGCACTTCCTGGTGGGCAACGCCAAGCAGGCCGCCCACTACTACTCCACCGCCTTCGGCATGACCTGCGTGGCGTACCGGGGGCCGGAGCAGGGCTACCGGGACCACGCCCAGTACGTGCTGACCAGCGGCTCCGCCCGGTTCGTGCTGACCGGCGCGGTCCGCCCGGACGCCGCGGGCAGCGAGCACGTGGCGAGGCACAGCGACGGCGTCTCCGACATCGCGCTGGAGGTGCCGGACGTGGACGCCGCGTACGCCCACGCCACCGCCCAGGGCGCGACCGGCCTGGTCGAGCCGCACGACGTCAGCGACGAGCACGGCACCGTCCGGATGGCGGCCATCGCCGCGTACGGCGACACCCGGCACACGCTGGTCGACCGGTCCCGCTACACCGGCCCGTTCCTGCCCGGCTTCGTGGCCCGCGGCCCGATCGTGGACCGGCAGCCGATGATCGACGCCGGCATCCAGCCGAAGCGCTTCTTCCAGGCCGTCGACCACGTGGTCGGCAACGTGGAGCTGGGCCGGATGGACGAGTGGGTCGAGTTCTACAAGCGCGTCATGGGCTTCAGCAACATGGCCGAGTTCATCGGCGACGACATCGCCACCGACTACTCCGCGCTGATGAGCAAGGTGGTCGCGAACGGCACCCGCAAGGTGAAGTTCCCGCTCAACGAGCCGGCCGTCGCCCGCAAGAAGTCGCAGATCGACGAGTACCTGGAGTTCTACCAGGGCCCGGGCGCCCAGCACATCGCCGTGGCCACCAACGACATCCTGGCCAGCGTCGACGCCATGCGGGCCGCCGGTGTCGAGTTCCTGGACACCCCGGACTCCTACTACGAGGACCCGGAGCTGCGCGCCCGGATCGGCCAGGTGCGGGTGCCCATCGAGGAGCTGAAGTCCCGCAAGATCCTGGTGGACCGGGACGAGGACGGCTACCTGCTCCAGATCTTCACCAAGCCGGTGCAGGACCGCCCGACCGTCTTCTTCGAGCTGATCGAGCGGCACGGCTCGCTGGGTTTCGGCAAGGGCAACTTCAAGGCCCTGTTCGAGGCCATCGAGCGGGAGCAGGAGAAGCGCGGCAACCTGTAACACTGTCCGCGTGACCGAGCCTTCCCCCGCGTCTCCGCCGCCCGCCGGGCCCCCGCCCGCGGGCGGCGGCTTCGCGCCGCCGTCCGGGCCGCACCTGCCGCCGCCGCAGCGCACCCCGCCGCCCTACGCCGGGCTGCCGGGCTACCCCCCGCCGCCCCCGGGGTACGCCCCGCACGCCGCCTTCGTGCCGCCCACCCGGGCCCCCAACGGGCAGCCGCTGGCCGGTTTCGGCGACCGGCTGCTCGCCTGGCTGATCGACACCGCGCTGGCGAGCGCGGTGGCCATGGTGCTCTTCCTGCCGGTCTTCCTCTGGCTGTGGTTCCGGATGTTCAACGAGATGATGACGGTCGCCCCGGACGGGACGGTGCCCGAGCCCGACCCGGCCACGATGCTGACCGACTTCTTCCTGCCGGTCCTGCTCGCCGAGGCCGGGCTGCTGCTGGTGATGCTCGCCCTCTACTGGCTCTACCACGTCGAGTACGCCCGCCGGACCGGCCAGACGCTCGGCAAGAAGGCGATGAAGCTGCGCATCGTCCCGCTCGACCCGACCGCGCCGCTGACCCGGGGCGTCCTCGGCCGGCGGTACCTGGTGGAGTTCGTCGCCGGCTCGCTGGTGCCCTTCGCCAACTACCTCGACGGGTTCTGGCAGCTCTGGGACAAGCCCTGGCAGCAGACCCTGCACGACAAGTTCGCCGGAACGGTCGTCGTTAAGGTTGCACCGTGAGCGTGAGGAGTGAGCCGGGTTTGCGAGCCCCGCAGTCGCGAACTGAGATGACGCCGTGAAGCACAGCGAGGCACGGCCGTGAGCGTGCAGGCCGGCTGGTACGTCGACCCCGCCGACCCGGAGACCCGCCGGTACTGGGACGGCGAGGGGTGGGTCGGCGCCCCGATCCCCGTCGACGCCACCCCGCCCGAGGGACCACCGCCGCCCGAGCCGGCACCCGCCGCCGCACCGGCCCCCGTCCCCGCCGCGCCGCACCCGGGCCAGCCGGCCCCGGCGCCTGGCGCGCACCCCGGCGCGCCGGCCCCCGGGCCGTACCCGGGCCCGCCGGCCGGTGGCCCGGGACAGCCGTGGCCGGGACAGGCCGGCCCGTGGCCCGGACAGCCGGGCCAGCCGGGCCAGCAGGGCCAGCCCGGCCCATGGGCGGGACAGCCGGGCCAGCAGGGACCGCCGCCGGGCTGGCCGTACCCCGCCTGGCCGGTACGGCCGCCGGCGCCGCGCCCGCACGGGCTGCCGCTCGCCTCGTACGGCGCCCGGCTGGTCGCCCGCCTGATCGACCTCGGCGTGGTGTTCCTGCTCAACGCCGTGGTCAACGGCTGGTTCGTCTGGCGCTACGTCGAGGAGATCTCGCCGTACCTGCGCGAGTCGGTGCGCCGGTCGCTGGCCGGGGACACCTCCACCGACGGGCTGCCCCAGCCGGGCGAGCAGGCCGCCGGGCTCCAGATCGCCATCCTGCTGATCGCCACCGCGCTGTGGTTCGCGTACGAGGTGCCCTCGATGGCCGCCCGCGGCCAGACCTTCGGCAAGCGGCTCATGGGCGTCCGGGCGCTGCCGGTCGAGGCGGACCAGCCGCTCGGCTTCGGCAGGGCCACCCGGCGCTGGAGCACCCTCGGCCTGCCCACCCTGCTCTGGTACTGCTGCGGCCTGGGCCTGCTGCTCCAGTTCGTGGACGCGGTCTCCCCGCTCTTCGACCAGCCGCTGCGCCAGGCCCTGCACGACAAGCGGGCGCAGACCGTGGTGGTCCAGCTTCCCCGCACCCGGCCCGACACCCGTACCACCTCGCGCGACCGCGCCAACCCCCCGGGAGACACCCCATGACCGACACCGGACGTCACCAGCCTCCGCTGCGGCTCACCCGCGCCGACCTGGACGCGCTGCCCAACTACGTGCCCGGGCGCAGCCCGGCCGACCTGGCCCGGGAGCTGGGCCTGCCCGAGGCGATCAAGCTGGCCAGCAACGAGGTCCCGTACGGCCCGCTGCCCGGCGTCGTGGAGGCGGTCGCCGAGGCGGTCGCCGGCTCGCACCGCTACCCCGACATGGGCGTGGTGGCGCTGCGCCAGGCGCTCGCCGAGCGCTACGGCGTGGACGCCGACCGGATCGCCACCGGCTGCGGCTCGGTGGCGCTGGCCGAGCACCTGGTCCGGGCCACCTGCCTGCCCGGCGACGAGCTGCTCTACTCGTGGCGGTCCTTCGAGGCGTACCCGATCATCGCGGCGACCAGCGGCGCGACCAGCGTGCGGGTGCCGAACGACGCCGGCCACGGCCACGACCTGGTTTCGATGGCGGCGGCGGTGACCGACCGGACCCGGATGATCCTGGTCTGCAACCCGAACAACCCGACCGGCACGGCGGTCCGGAAGGCAGAGCTGGACCGCTTCCTCGACGCGGTGCCGGACGACGTGCTCGTGGTGATCGACGAGGCGTACCGGGAATTCGTCACGGACCCCGAGGTGCCGGACGGCCTGAGCTACCTGGACCGGCCGAACGTGGCGGTGCTGCGCACCCTGTCCAAGGCGTGGGGCCTGGCCGGCCTGCGGATCGGCTGGCTGGTCGCCGAGCCGACCGTGGCAGCCGCCGTGCGCAAGGTGGTCACGCCCTTCTCGACGAGCATGGCCGCGCAGGCCGGCGCCCTGGCCGCGCTCGCGCAGGCGGACGAGGTCGAGCGGCGCTGCGCACTGGTCGTCGCCGAGCGGGACCGCGTCACCGAGGCCCTGCGCAAGTTCGTCCCGGACGTGCCGGACAGCCAGGCCAACTTCGTCTGGCTGCCGCTGGACGAGCGGGCCGTCGAGTTCGGCCGGGCGTGCGAGGCGCGCGGCGTGATCGTCCGGCCGTTCCCGGGCGACGGGGTGCGGGTCACCATCGGCACCCCGGCCGAGAACGACGCCTTCCTGGTCGCCGCCGAGGCCGCGCTGGCCTGACCGGCGCAGGTCCGGGGCCGGTCCGTCAACCCCCTACGGACCGGCCCCGGACGCCTCGACCGACGGGATATTGGGAACTCTAATACCTTTTGTCCGTTTTGTCGAGTGAGCACAAGGTCAGGTCGCGGCCAGGAGCACCGGCTCGGCCATCAGGAAGTACCCCTGGTCGTCGTCGTCCGGACGGGCCCGCTCGCGGAGCCGTTCCACCGCCACGTAGCCGTCCGCCGCGTGTGCCCGGCCGGGCTGCCAGCCGATCCCGTCCCGGCCGATGTCCATGGCGAACCGGGACCGCTCCGCGCCGGTCGTCGGGTCGACGGTGACCAGCTCCCGCGCCTCGGTCAGCAGGTGCACCCGACCCGGCTCGACCGCCAGGATCCGCACCGGTCCCAGGTCGGCCCGGCGCCACAGCTCCGCGCCGGTGCGGGCGGACCGTCCGCTGACCACGCCGCCCGCGATGCCCACGGCGTGCTCGCCGTCCAGCTCGGTGTCCGGGCCGTCCAGGGCGGCAGCGGCAACCGGTTCGCCCGCGCCGGGGACCAGCCACCCCCGGCCGGTCTCGTCGCCCCGCCCGGAGGTACGCAGCCCGCGGCAGGCCGAGTGCCCGTCCCGGCAGCCGAGCGGCGTCACCACGAGCTGCTCCGGGGCGTCCGGCGGTCGCCAGCGGGTCCGTACCGCTCCGGTCGCGGCGTCCCGGAACTCGATCGTGGCCGGCCCGGCGCAGGAGTCCACCCCGAGCAGCTCGCCGGCGGCCGTGGTGCCCACGTCGGCGCGGCAGCCCCGCGCCACCTCCGCACGCCACAGCCGGCGGCCGTCCGCCAGGGCGTACCCGCCCACCGCACCGGGACCGGCGGCGACCAGCACGGCACGGCCGTCTGCGGCCCGGGTGACGTGCAGGCCCGCCGGATCCCAGACCGTGGCGGCGTGGGTCCGGCGCGGCTTCGGCACGTCGCCCGGCTCCGGCCCGTCGGCCCGCCAGGCGACCCGCCCGGTACGCGCGTCCAGCGCCACCAGCTTTCCGTCGGACCAGCGACTGACCACCGTGGTGCCCTCGGCGAGCACCCCGACCAGCTTGGCCGGCCAGCGGCGGTACGACCAGAACGGGGTGACCCGGTGCTTCCCGGAGACGGGCTGGTCCGCGTACACCTGGCGGGCGCCTGCGTAGACGCGGAGCCGGCCGTCCACGACCAGCGGCGCCACCGGCAGCCGGCCGATCACCCCGACCGGCGGGGTCGGCGCGGCCGGGTACGCGCCCCGGGCGACCGTCTCGACCTCGGCGGGCGCGAGGACCCGGAGGATCACGGCGGCCGCCGCCGCGACGGCCAGCACCGCCACGACCGCCACCACGATCCGCCGCCCCGCAGGCTTGCCCATGCCGCACCTCCGCCCGGCACCCTACCCAGCGGAGGTTCCCGGGGGCCGCGCGCCCGGCCGGGGTCGGATCCTCCGGCGGGGTCGGCTCAGGCGGCCTCGGCGGACCGGGTGGGCCCGACAGCCAGCGCCAGGTCGGCCAGGTCACGACGGAGGGCACCCTCCACCGCACGGGCCGCCAGGCCGCCGAGGATCAGCGCCAGCACCCGCCCGTACGCGCGGGTCGGCACCGCCTCGTGCTCGACGGTGACCTCGGTGCAGCCGCGCCGCCGGCGCTCCACGGTGCGCAGCGTCCAGGTGATCCGGTAGTCGGCGCCCGCGCCCTGCGAGCTGAGCACCAGCCGCGCCGGGGCGGCCGCCTCGATCACCAGGAACTCCTCCGACTCGGCGACGCCGTCGGGCCGGACCCGGGTCTCCCGCCAGGCGGTGCCGGGCCCGAGGTCGCCGGGGCTGAGGACATCGACCGCGCCGACCGCGGAGAGCCAGTCGGCCCGCGCCGGGAGGTCGGTGAGGAGTCGCCAGACGTCGACGTCCTGCGCTTCGATGAATGCGGAAACCGTCACCGTCGACATGGCACCTCCCGTGTCGTCCACGGTACGGGCCGTCACCGGGTAAGGGGAGCCTTGCGGTGACATTTCCACCACCGGTGCCCCGATCGGGGCACCGGGCGCGCGGTGAGCGGTCAGGAGTGGAAGGCGTCACCCCGGATCGCGGCGACGAACGCGGTCCAGCCCGGTGGGCTGACCGTGAGCGCCGGACCCTGGGGGTCCTTCGAGTCGCGGACGCCCACCACGCCGTGCGCGGCGACCACGTTGGTCGCCACCTCGACACAGAGGCCCTGATCGTTGGAGCGGCTGCTGGTGCGCCAGACGGCGCCGGTCAACTCGGTCATCCTCGCGGTCCTTCCTGTTCCACTCGGGTGCGCCCCGGCTCGCACCGCCGGGGCGTACGCAATCCGCGACGATCAACGGCGCAGGAAACGCCCCCGGTCGCACAGCGGGTGCGACCGGGGACGGAGAGTGAACAGGCCGACTCAGCGGGCCGGCAGGACGGTGCCGCTGACCTCGCCGAGGGCGATCGTGGTGCCGTCCGGGCCGGGCGCGGTGGCGGTGATCGTCACCGTGTCGCCGTCCTCCAGGAAGGTGCGGGCGGCGCCGTCGGCGAACTTGACCGGCTCGGCCCCGCCCCAGGTCAGCTCCAGGAACGAGCCGACCTGCCCGCGCTCCGGGCCGGAGACGGTGCCGGAGGCGTAGAGGTCGCCGGTCCGCAGGGAGGCGCCGTTGACGGTGAGGTGGGCGAGCTGCTGGGCCGGGGTCCAGTACATGGTGGCGAAGGGCGGTTCGGCGACCCGCTCCCCGTTCCACTCGACCGACAGGCTCAGGTCGAGTCCGAGGTGCGGGGTGTCGCGCAGGTAGTCCTGGACCGGCGGGTCCTGGTCGGGCGCGGGCACGAAGGCGTCGGCCAGCGCGTCCAGCGGGGTGACCCAGGCCGAGACCGAGGTGGCGAAGGACTTGCCCAGGAACGGGCCGAGCGGCTGGTACTCCCAGGCCTGGATGTCCCGGGCCGACCAGTCGTTGACCAGCACCACGCCGAAGACGTGGTCGGCGAAGTCCGCGACCGGAACCCGGTCACCGAGCCGGCTCGGCACCCCGACCACGAAGCCGACCTCGGCCTCGATGTCCAGCCGGACGGAGGCGCCCGTGGTCGGGCCCTGCGCGGTGGCCCGCTGGCCGGCGGGGCGCACCACGGGGGTGCCCGAGACGACCACGGTGCCGGCCCGGCCGTGGTAGCCGATCGGCACGTGCTTCCAGTTCGGCAGCAGCGGCGGCTGGCCGGGGCGGAAGATCTGCCCGACGTTCGACGCGTGGTGCTCGGACGAGTAGAAGTCGACGTAGTCCGCGACCTCGAACGGGAGCAGCAGCTCCACCTCGCGCAGCGGCACCAGCAGCGGCTCCACGGCCGGCCGGTGCGCCGGGTCGGTGAGCAGCTCGGTGACCCGCTGCCGCACGGCGGTCCACTGCGGACGGCCGAGCGCCATGAAGTCGTTGAGGGTGTGCCGCCCGAGCGCGCCGGCGGCCAGCACCAGCCCGGCGGCCTCCGCACCCGCCAGGTCCAGCACGAAGTCACCGATGCGCACGCCGATCCGCGGCTCGCGGTCGCCCTGCCGGAACACCCCGTACGGCAGGTTGGTCACCCCGTACGGCGAACCCGCGGCACCCGTCACCCAGCTCATGCCGCCACTCCGCTTCGCTCCGTGCCGCCATGAGGCACCATCGCACTGAGCCTGCTGATTCGCTCGCTGCGCTCGCTCATTCGTCAAAGCCCCCGTTCACCAGCCCCAGCCGGATCAGATCGGTCAGTGGTTCGGAGATGCTGCACGAGCCGTAGCCGACCCAGAGCGGCCGCTCGGCCTCCTGGTGCGCCCGGGCCAGCTCGACCACCCGGAGCGGGTCCGTGGCGGCGAGCAGCTCGGCCACCCCGTCGACCTCGGCACCCCCGGTGGCGGCCAGCGTCGCCGCCAGCACGTTGACGAACCCGTGGTGGGTGAAGCCGGTCTCCGGGTCCCGGTGCCGGAGCGCCTGGTGCAGCCCGGCGGTCAGCTTGAACGGCAGCCCCCGGTCCCGGCAGGCGCAGATCACCCCGGCCAGCTCCACCGGGGTCGGGAAGAGTTCGGCGGCCAGCCCGCCGGTGCGGAACTTGGCGGCCACGGGCAGCCCGCCGGCCCGCGCCGCGGCGAGGGCGTCGAGCGCGCCCATCAGTCCGAAGGTCAGCGGGATCTCCGCGTACACGATGGTGCCGGTGCGGCGCTCGGCGAGCTTGAGCAGGTCGGCCAGGCCGGGCTGCGGGTCCTCGCCGCGCTTGGCGACGGGCGCCTCGACCTGGCGGACGGCGAGCCGGGCGTCCGCCTCGGCCAGGGCCGCCTCCAGGCGGCCGACCGGCACGTCGCCGATCACGCCGACCGCCAGGGTCGCCTCCGGAGCGAGCAGGTCGGGCAGGTCCGGCAGCGTCGAGGCGGGCAGCAGCAGCGGGCCGACCAGGTCGGCGTACCACCCGGTCCGATGCCGGCGGTGGGCGGTCACGGCGTCCGGCAGCGCGGCGCTGCCGGGCGGGAAGACCGCCGCGTCGTCGACCAGGCCGGCGAAGAGGCGGGGCACCTGCGTTGACACGAGACAAGAATCTACGGGACGCTACAAGGAACGGACAACTGCGTCCGATTATCGGACGTCACCGGCCGGAGAACGGGACATATCGGGAGGCGAGATGCCGTACTACCGCAGCGTCGGCGAGGTGCCCCGCAAGCGCCACACCCAGTTCCGCCAGCCCGACGGCACCCTCTACGCCGAGGAGCTGGTCGGCCAGGAGGGCTTCTCCTCCGACTCGTCGCTGCTCTACCACCGGCACGCGCCCACGGCGATCGTGGCCGCCGAGGAGTTCGCCCCGCCCGCCTTCACCCGCGCGCCAAACCTGCCGCTCAAGCCGCGCCACCTGCGCACCCACAAGCTCGACGGTGCCGGCGCCGACCCGGTGCTCGGCCGGCAGTACCTGCTCGCCAACGACGACGTGCGGATCGCCTACGTGCTGGCTGACCGGCCGTCGCCGCTGTTCCGCGACGCCACCGGCGACCACTGCCTCTACGTGGAGTCCGGGGCGCTGCGGGTGGAGTCGCCGTTCGGCGTGCTGGAGGCGGTGGCCGGCGACTACGTCGTCATCCCCACCTCGACCATCCACCGCCTCGTGCCCACCGGCGACGAGCCGACCCGGCTGCTCGCCATCGAGGCCGCCGGCCACGTCGGCCCGCCCAAGCGCTACCTGTCGGTGCGCGGGCAGTTCCTGGAGCACTCGCCCTACTGCGAGCGCGACGTCCGCGGACCGGACACCCCACTGCTGGTCGACGGGACCGACGTCGAGGTGCTGGTCCGCCACCGGCGGGGTTGGACCCGGTACGTGTACGCGAACCACCCGTTCGACGTGGTCGGCTGGGACGGGCACATGTACCCGTGGGCGTTCTCCATCCACGACTTCGAGCCGATCACCGGCCGGATCCACCAGCCGCCGCCGGTGCACCAGACCTTCCAGGGCCCGAACTTCGTGATCTGCTCGTTCGTGCCGCGCAAGGTGGACTACCACCCGGGCGCCATCCCGGTGCCGTACAACCACCACAACGTCGACTCCGACGAGATGCTCTTCTACACCGGCGGCAACTACGAGGCCCGGCGCGGCTCCGGCATCGAGCAGGGCTCGATCTCGCTGCACCCGTCCGGCTTCACCCACGGCCCCCAGCCGGGCGCCGCCGAGCGGTCGATCGGGGCGGAGTTCTTCGACGAGCTGGCGGTCATGGTGGACACCTTCCGCCCGCTGGATCTCTGCGACGCCGCGACCGCCTGCGAGGACGACGCGTACGCCTGGACCTGGGCGCGCCGGGCCTAGCGCCGGGGGTGGTGGCCGGGCCGGGCGAGCACGACGAACTCGGCCACCACCGTGGCCGTGATCCCGGCGACCAGCGGCCACGGGCCGCCGACCAGCGCGTAGAGCACCAGCAGCACCGGGGCGGCGGCCACCGCGCACACGGCCAGGGCCAGGCCGCGGTCGGCACGGAACAGCCCCGGCAGGATGGTGTCCAGCAGACCGGGCAGCCGGGCCGCGTACCGCCAGGCCAGCAGAGCGCCGCCGAGCGCGGTGAGCACCGCGAGGACCCGGGACGGACCCGACGCGACCGGGGCCAGGAAGGCGACCAGCACGGTGGCCACCAGCGACCAGCCCGCGCCGTAGAGGACCAGGTCGCGCAACCCCTCGCCGACGGTCCGGCGGGTGTCGCCGCCGGCCGGGTCCAGGGCCGCCGACTCGGCCAGGTGTTCCAGCGCCTCCGCGTAGCGGCGCTGCTCCAGCCGGATCACACCCGTGTCGTGCCGCGCCTCGGCCAGCTCCGGATCCAGCCGCAACGCCTCCCGGTAGGCCCGCTCAGCCAGGTCGTACAGCTCCAGCCGGGCCGCGACCAGACCGAGCACCAGGTGCGCCTGGGCGGTGTCCGGAGCCAGCTCCACACCGCGCCAGGCGGCGTTGAGCGCGGCCTGCCCGTTGCGCGCGCCGGCCAGGATCGCGGCGGCGCTCCGCTGGGCGTACGCGTCGTCCGGGCCGAGCGCCAGCATCTCGTCAGCCGTGCTCGCGGCGGCCTTCCACCGGCCCAGGTCGACCAGGGCGAAGCCGCGCGCCACCAGCGGCGCCACGGTCCCGGGGGCGGCGGCCACGGCGGCCTCGGCGATCGGGAGCGCCTCCGCCGGCCGGGCTGCGGCGAGGTGCACCCGGGCCAGCATGGTCAACGCCGCGGCGTTGCCCGGATCGGTGGCGAGCGCCCCGTCGAGTTCCTCGGCGGCCTCGTCGTACCGGCCCAGTTCGGCGAGGAGCTGCGCGCGCTGGACGAAGCCGTCGGCGGCGGACTGGTCGGGGGCGGCGTCGTTCGGCATCCCGCCGAGCGTAACCGCCGACCGCTGCCCCCGCCGCCGGCCGCGGACGCCGGTCAGGCGCTGTGGCAGCGGGACCGGTCCGGCGAGCGCCCGCAGGTACCCAGGCTGCACCAGCGCCGCAGCCCGCTCTCGTCCAGGAAGAGCCAGCCGCACCGCTCGTCCGGGCAGATCCGGAGGGCGAGCCGGCGCGGGTCGGCGAGCAGTTGGGCCGCACTCCACGCGACCGCGTGCAGGGGCATCCGGAGCCCGGCCGCGAGGTCCGGCCACCAGCGCCCGCGACCGTCGGTCTCACGCCGGAACACCAGCTCCTTCGCGGCGGCCTCCGCGGCCCGGGCGACCACCTCGAACCCGTGCCGGCCGTCCGGGTCGGTCAGGCACCCGTACAGCGCGTGCCGCAGGTCCCGGGCCTCGGCGAGCACCGCCTCGGCCCGGTCCGGGTTCCGCCGGGCCAGGTGCAGCAGCCGGCTCACCGAGACGTCGTCGACCAGCCCCACGTGCCCGGCCCACACGGCCAGGGTGCGGTAGCCGCGCAGCCACTCGGCGCCCGGCAGCGGCGGTTCGTGCCCCCACCCGGCGAAGGTGTTGCAGAAGTCCAGCGCCGGGTGCCCCCCGACGCTCCAGGGCAGGCACTCGTCGCGTACCCGGACCTCGTAGACGGGCCGCCCGGGCCGGTCCAGGCGGTCGTCGCCCCGCAGGATCCGGCGGTGCACCTCCCGCAGGCGCGGTCCCGGTTCGACGCCCAGCTCGTCCACCAGCAACTGCCGGGTGGTCCCGTACAGGCGCAGCGCGTCGGCCTGGCGGGCACCCCGGTACAGCGCGGTCATCAGCACGGCGACGAGCTGTTCCCGGGCCGGGTGCCGGGCGGCCAGGGGCATCAGCTCGGCGATCGCCCGCGCGTGCTGGCCCAGTGCGAGCTGCGCCTCGGCACGCAGCTCGACGGCGACCAGCCGGAGCTCCTCGACGGTCCCGTGCAGCCGGTCCCGCAGCTCGCCGTCCGCCGCGTCGGCGAGCAGCGGCCCGCGCCAGAGGGCCAGTGCCCGGTCGAGCAGCCGCACCCGCTCGGCGGGGCCGGCGGCGGCGCCGGCCGCCCGCACCAGCTCGCCGAACTCGTCGACGTCGACGCGGTGCCCGTCGGCCTCGACGAGGTAGCCCCCACCCCGGGTGCTGATCCGCACCCCGTAGGGCGTCAACGCCCCGCGCAACCGACCGATGTACGTCTGCACGGCACCGCGCGCCGACGCCGGCGGCCGGCCGCCCCAGAGCAGGTCGATGAGGCGGTCGGTCCGGACCACCCGTCCCGTGTCGAGCAGCAGCACACCGAGCAGGCAACGCTCCTGGCGGCGGCTGCCGACCTCGACCGGCCGGCCTTGGTGGCGGGCCTCGAAGGGTCCGAGCAGGCGGAACTCCATACCGAACAGACAGCCTGGCGCGGGCCGGCGGTTGTCATCCGCAGGTGAGCGGATGGTGAGCGCGCCGGCGGCCGGTCCGGCAGCCGGGCGGACCGGGCCGGCTGGAGCGGCAGGCGTGGTGAGTCCGTGGTGAGCGGGCCCGGTGATCCTGGTCCGGCCCTGACCAGAAGCACGGATGGAGTGACCATGCGTTTCAGGATGAGCGTCGCGGTGGCGTCGGTCGTGGCCGCGATCGTCGCGGCCCTGCCCGGCTCGGCGTCCGCCGCGACCGGCGGCAGCGGCCACGGCGCCTGGGAGCCCGCCCCGCAGGAGGCGTTCGAGATGCCCGCCGGCGCCCGGTGCGACTTCGCGGTGCGGGTCGAACCGATCGTCGACGAGGTCCGGAAGCTGACCCTGGCGACGTACCCGGACGGCTCGCCGAAGCGGGAGCTGTTCACCGGCGCCCTGATCGACCGGGTGACCAACCTGGAGACCGGAGCCACGTCCACGGCGGACGCGAGCGGCACCGCACTGGTCGTCTACGGCACCGACGGGTCGATGACCTGGTACGTGACCGGGCCGGTGCTGCTCGGCTTTCGGGAGAACGCGGGCTCGCTGCCGAAGGGGCTGTGGATCGTCGACGGCCAGTTCACCGTGGAGTTCACGCCCACCTTCGACAAGACCATCACGATGCTCCACGGCACGACCCACAACGTCTGCACCGACGTCGACTGACCGGGCGCGGCGACCGGGCCACCCCGGTCGCCGCGTCACGCCGCCGGCGCCTCGTACACCAGGGCCACCGCGATCCCGGTCAGCCCCTCGCCGCGGCCGGTGAAGCCCAGGCCGTCGGTGGTCGCGGCGGAGACGGTGACCGGCGCGCCGACCGCTGCGGAGAGCACGCGCTGCGCCTCCTCCCGGCGGGGACCGATCTTGGGCCGGTTGCCGACCACCTGGACCGACACGTTGCCGATCTCGAAACCGGCCGCCCGGACCCGCCGGGCGCTCTCGGTCAGCAGGGCCACCCCGGACGCGCCCGCCCACTCCGGCTGGTCCACCCCGAAGTTGGCGCCCAGGTCGCCGAGGCCGGCCGCGGAGAGCAGGGCGTTGCAGGCGGCGTGCGCCGCCACGTCGGCGTCGGAGTGGCCGGCCAGGCCGTCCTGGTCCGGCCAGTGCAGGCCGGCGACCCAGCAGGGTCGCCCGGCCACGAAGGCGTGCACGTCCGTCCCGATGGCCACCCGAGGAACGATCATGAACCGAGGGTACGCGTCGGGTCGGTTTCGGACTCGTGCAGCGTCCTTGACTGCCCGGTCGAGCCGAGTTAACTTACTGACGTACGCCCCAGTGTCGCCTCTGCCTCGTGCACGCGCCTGGGGCTCCTTTCGTTGCGGCGTGTGCTGCCGCCATCACGCTCCGGGTGTGCCTAGCATCCCTCCGTGACGGTCCACCCCTACGCACGAACGATCCGGCACTGGCTCTCACCCGGGCGCTTCCAGACCTATCTGGCAGCCGCGGGGGGTGACGACAGCGAGGCCTGCGAGCTCTACGAATGGAGCGCGGCACTGACCGCCGCTTCCTTCGAGGCCTTCCACTACGTGGAGGTGGTCATCCGCAACACCATCGACCGGGTGCTGCAGGAGCACCTGAACGAGGCCGAGCGCGGCATCCCGTGGTTCCTCCTGCCGATGGGCGGCAGAAAGGAGACGCAGGAGCGCATCGACCGGAACGTGATGGAGGTCCGCAACCGGCTCCGCCGGGAACACCCGGGAAAGGAGACGCGCGATCAGATCATCGCGGGGCTGAGCTTCGGATTCTGGGTCGCGCTCTTCGGCTCGGAGCACGAACAGTTGTGGCGCGATGCCCTCCACCGGGCGTTTCCCCACTCCTCCGGCAAACGGCACGATGTCGCCAGCGCGCTGAACGCCCTCCGGGTGTTCCGCAACCGGCTCGCCCACCACGACTCGCTCCTGGCGACGGACGTACCGTTCCGCCTCACCCAGATGCTCGACGTGGTGCGCTGGGCCGACCCAGACGCCGCCGCCTGGCTGGCGGCCAACGAGCGGGTCACCGAGGTGCACGGCCGGCGACTCACCGCGCGGAACGACACCGTCGTGGTGCCCGCCCGGGACGCCTGGGGCCTCTACCAGTCGGCACGCGCCTACGTCTGCCAGCCAGGTCGCTCGTTTCAGCCGGTCGACCACCTGGCGTTCTACTCGCAGCGGCAGATCCACCCCGAGATCCCGAAGATCCTCTTCCGGTTGGACAACGTCGACTGGACGGCCGGTGAGGTGAACCGGCTGCGCACCACCGGGCTGACCCGGGACGCGCAACTGGCCGACATCATCGAGACCAGCTGGAAACATGGTTGGACCGAGGGTCGGTACCAGGTGTTCGGGCTCAGCGCGCCGGGCTCGGCCGGCCATCTGACCCTGTCTGCGCCGGTCCCCCACCACCCGCGAGGCAGGGGCAGCGCGTTCACCCAGGGGCAGCGCTACGTCGTCCGGGACCGGCTGCGCCGGGCGTCCTCGACAGCCGACCTGTGAACGCCCCGGTACGCGTCAGGCGCCGGTGGCCAGCAGGTGCTCGGCCAGGGCCAGGTCGAACGGGCGGGTGATCTTCAGGGCCAGCTCCGACCCGGGTACGCAGACCACCGCGACGCCGAGCTTCTCGACAAGGCCGGCGTCGTCGGTGAGCGCATCGCCGGCCGCCTCGTGGGCGGCGGTCAGCACCGACCGGCGGAAGCCCTGCGGGGTCTGCACCGCGCGCAGGGCGGCTCGGTCGACCGTGCCGAGGACCCGCTCGCCCGCGTCGACCTCCTTGACGGTGTCGACCACCGGCAGCACCGGGATCACCGCGTCGTGGCCGCCGCGGACGGCCGCGGCCACCGACTCGACCAGCTCGGGCGGGGTGAGCGCCCGTGCCGCGTCGTGGACGAGGATGATCTCCGGTCCGGCGGGGACGGCGGCCAGCGCGGCGGCCACCGACGCCTGGCGCTCGGCGCCGCCGGGGACGACGGTCACCGGGGCCACCGGCGCGAGCAGCAGCCGCACCGACTCGACGTCGGCGGCCGGGGCGGCCACGACGATCGTGTGCACCGAGGGTGCAGCGGCGATCCGGCGGACCGCATGCACCAGCAGCGGCTCGCCGGCGAGCGGCCGGAGCGCCTTGGGGGCGCCCGGGCCGAGGCGTACCCCCGCCCCGGCCGCAGGAACAAGGACCGCGACGTCACCGCGCGGATTGAGCTGCGCGGTCACGTCGCGGTCCTCGGATTCGTTTGCTACGGGGTGGGTACGACGACTGCTGTGGATCAGGCCTCGGTCAGCACCTTGTCGAGCAGCGTCTCCGCCTCGTCCTTGGTGCTCTTCTCGGCCAGCGCGACCTCGCCGACGAGAATGTCGCGCGCCTTGGCCAGCATGCGCTTCTCACCCGCGGAGAGACCCCGCTCCCGCTCCCGGCGCCACAGGTCGCGGACGACCTCGGCCACCTTCAGCGGGTTACCGGAGGCCAGCTTCTCCAGATTCGCCTTGTAACGCCGCGACCAGTTGGTCGGCTCCTCGGTGTGCGGTGCACGGAGCACGTCGAAGACCTTGCCCAGGCCCTCTTCGCCGACCACCTCTCGCACACCCACGATCTCGGCGTTCTCGGCGGGCACCCGGACCGTCAGGTCACCCTGCGCGACCCTCAGGACGAGGTACTGCTTAGGCTCGCCCTTGATGACCCGAGTCTCGATTGCCTCGATGAGTGCGGCCCCGTGGTGGGGGTAAACAACGGTCTCGCCGACACTGAAAACCATAGGTTCGAAACCCCTTTCGCTGTGTCTAGGGTAACACGCTCAGGCACCGATGTCTCACCGCTGTCCTGACCGTTGGCGCAGCTCAGGGGCCCTGTGAGAGGTATTTCTTCAGCTTGACAGGCGGTCAAGCCGATGGTTTCGACACGCTCCGTGACCATCGGATGACAACCCGGTAAGAGTGACGGAAGCGTTCATATCTAGGGCTATGCGCTCCTTCCATGGTAGCTCCGGAATTCCACCTGCGCCCAGGTGTGGCGGTACGACGACCGGTGCGGGACCCTGGAGATGGACTGACGCCCGCTCACCGAGACGGTTCCTGGGGGTCCGATGGGCATGCCTGACGCTGAAGGCCACGGGCCACCGGACGGGCTTCCCGACCTGCCCCCGGAGTGGGGCCGGGTGGTCGTCCCCGACGACGCCTCGGCGCTGGCCGAGGAGGCCCGCCAGGTCCGCCGCGAGCTGCGCCGGGCCGACCGCCAGGCCGGCCAGGGGCCACACCTCGGTCCGGCCGTCCGGCCGTCGATCGGGCTGCCGGTCCTGGTCCTCCTGGTCGCCGTGCTGATCACCCTCACCGGGCTGGCCGCCGTCACCTGGCCCCGGGCCAGCCGCTCCGGGGGCGCGCCCACCGTGCTGCCGTACCCGACGGCCCCCGTCGGGCCGCTGCCCGCGCTCGACCTGGTCGGCCCCGACGACGCACCGGTGCCGCTGCGCAGCCTGCTACCCGCCATGATCGTCCTGGTGGACGCGTGCGCCTGCACGGAGCAGGTCAGCATCGCGGCGGCCGCCGCGCCGCCGGGGGTCACCGTGGTGACCGTCACCGAGGACCGCGCCGCCGGTGCGGCCACCGCACCGGGGGTACGCCCGCTCGCCGACCCGGCCGGCGGCCTCCGCTCCTACCTGCACCTGTCCGCCCATCCCGGCACGGCCGCCGCCCTGCTGGTGGACCGGCAGGGCGCCCTAGTCCGGGTGGTGCCGGAGCTGGGGCCGGTGACCGACTACCGCGACGACCTGGCGCGGCTGGCCGGCTGACCCGCGCTCAGTTGAGCTCGTCCAGCCGGGCGTCGAGGTCGACCTGGTCGCGGGCCGCGGTGAAGCGCACCAGGAGCGGCCCGCCGCGCGCCGTCACCACCACGCGGTCAGCCGGCCCGTTGCAGCTCAGCCCCAGCTCCGTCTCGTCCTCTGACGAGCCGGTGAACCCGACGGAGACCGCGTCCGCGCCCGAGCACGAGACTGTGAGCAGGAACCGGGCGCCGTCCGACGCATTCGCCCGGCGGGTCACCGGGCCGCCGTCCGGCATCAGGAGGGACTGCTCCCGCCACACCGTGTGCGAGACGTCGCGCCACCGCGCCGCCCCGTCGGGATTCTCCTCGATCACCACCGGCTCGTCCGGATCCGCCTCCGACCCCGGCAGCACCCGCCCGGTCTTCGCGTCAAGCGTCACCCGGAGGCCGGGTTGGAGGAAGGCGCCGGCGGACGCGGCGGGGTCGGGCCCGGTCCGCCCCAGCGCCGGCTCCGCCGCCCGCCACCAGGCCGCGCCGGCCACCAGCGCCGCCACCGTCAGGCCGGCCAGCAGCGCGCGCCGGATCCGCTCGTCGGGAGCCACGCGCAGAGCGTATCGGCGCGCGGCGGCGGCCACCGACCCGTCAGGCGGTGCGCTCCAGCAGGGCCGCGTAGAGGGTGAGGCCCGGCCCGAAGGCCAGCATCACCACCCGCTCCGGTGGTGTCTCCGCCCGGCGCAGCCGGTCCAGGATCAGCAGCACCGTCGGCGACGAGCAGTTGCCGTGCTCGTCCAGGACGGCCCGGGACGCGGCGAGCGCCGTCGGCGGCAGGGCCAGCTCCCGCTCCACCACGTTGAGGATGCGGGGACCTCCCGGGTGCACCGCCCAGCCGTCCACGTCGTCGCGGTGCCACCCGTGGCGGGCCAGCAGGTCGTCCACCAGGCCGCGGACGTGGTGCGAGAGCACCTGCGGCACCTTCGGTGACAGCCCCATCCGGAAGCCGGTGTCGGTGACGTCCCAGGTCATGTGGTCGGCCGTGGAGGTGTCGGTGACCGAGGTGACCTCGCGCAGCGCGTACCCCCGGCCGCCGGGGACGACCACGGCGGCGACCGCGGCGTCCGAGAAGAGCGCGTGCGAGACGATCTGCTGGGTGTCCACCCGGGCGCCCGGCGGCTGGATGTGCAGGCTGGTCAGCTCCGCGCAGAGCAGCAGCGCGGGGCGGCCCCGGGCCGTCACGAAGTCGCTCGCCGCGCCCAGCCCGGGCAGGGCCGCGTAGCAGCCCATGTGCCCGACGAACATGCGCTGGGTGTCCGGGGCCATGCCCAGGTCCCGGGCGAGCAGGATGTCCAGCCCCGGGGTGGCGTACCCGGTGCAGGAGCAGACCACGAAGAGCCCGACGTCACCGGCGTCCAGACCGGCGGCGGTCAGCGCCCGGCCGACGGCCTCCTTGCCCAGCGGCAACGCCTCGACCTGGTACCGCCGCATCCGGCGTTCCGTGGGCCACTCCGAGACGTCCTCCAGCAGCGGGTTCACCGCCGCCTGCCGGCGGGACACCCCGGAGTTGGCGAAGATCCGCTCGGCCAGTGCCCGGGTGGTCCCGGAGAAGTGCTTCGCGAAGAAGCCCGCCCACAGCTCGTCCTGCGCGGCGGACGGCGGCTGCGCCGTACCCAGGCCCGCGATCACCGGCACGCCCATGTCCCCCACCTCTCGTCCCGCAACCCCACGCTTCACCAACGAGGCCCGCCCGCTCACGACTGCGGCCCTCGCAAAACCGATTCACCAAGCCGCCTTTCGTTCGCGACTGCGGGGCTCGCAGGACCGGCTCACTCCTCGCGCTCACCAAGCCGCCTTTCGTTCGCGACTGCGGGGCTCGCAGGACCGGCTCACTCCTCGCGCTCACCAACGAGGCGCCGAACCGTCGCGGTCCGGGTCCCCACCGAGCGCGGCGATGCCGAGCCAGTCGGCGCAGACGTCGGACGTGGCCGGGTGCAGCGAGCCGCACCGGGCGTCCCGGTAGAGCCGCTCCAGGGGATGCCCCCGCCGGGTGGCCGAGGTGCCGGCGGCCTCCAGCATGGACGCCGCCACGTCGGCCGCCGTGGTGCCGGCGAGCAGCTTCGCGCGCCACACCCAGCGGTTGGTCTCCTCGTCGCCGGGCGCCTCGTCGACCCGGCGGGCCGCCTCGGCCACCACCAGCTCGGCCGCCGCGACGGCCGCGTCCGCCCGGCCCAGCCGGGCCCGGACCGCCGGCAGGCCGGCCAGGTTGCGGGCGTTGAGGTGCTCGGCGGCCGCGTCGATCGAGGCTCGGGCCACGCCGACGTAGACGGCCGCGTAGCTGGCCACCAGCCAGTGCGGCATGAGCTGGGCGACCACCAGGGCCAGACCCTCCACCCCGCCGAGCAGCCGGTCGGCCGGCACGGTCACGTCCAGGTGCAGGTCGTGGGAGGAGGTGGCGCGCATGCCCAGCGAGTCCCAGGTGGGCTCGACCGTGATCCCCTCCCCGGCCGGCACCAGGAACTGGGAGACCACCGACTGGTCGGTGGCGCTGCGGGCGGCCACCAGGTAGCCGTCCGGGTGGCCCGCGCCGGAGCAGAAGGTCTTGCTGCCCTTGAGGTGCCAGCCGCCCTCGGCCGCCTCGTAGACCGTGCTGAGCTGGGACAGCCGGGCGCCGGCGCCGCGTTCGCTCATGGCCACCGCGTACCAGGCGCCCTCGGCCGCCGCGCGGAGCAGCCGGTCCCGGGCGGCCAGCGCCTCGTCGGGTACGCCGAGCGCCTCGGCCAGCTCCTCGGTCACCGCCCCCAGCGCGCCGGTGACCGAGGCGTGCATGTTGAACACCAGCGCCGTCGCGCCGTTGCCCCGGGCCAGCTCGGTGGCGACCGCGGCGTACTGGGCGAAGGTGGCGCCCAGGCCGCCCAGCTCGCGCGGCACCATCAGCCCGAACAGGCCGGCCTCGCGGAGGTCGGCGAAGTCCTCGACCGGGAACGAGCCGTCCCGGTCGTGGTCGGCCGCGCGGGCGGCCAGTCGCGGCGCCAACCTGCGGGCCGCCTCCAGCGCGTGCACAGTCATGTAGCCCCCTTCTCGGCGTCCCTTTACCCCGGGCGGCCCCCGCTACCCGCTCCGGTGCCCGCGGCCCTGGTAGAGCACGGCGGTCGACCAGGTCGGCACGATGCGCGGCTCCGTCCGGGCGGGACGGTCGCCGCCGCGCAGGCGGCGCAGCAGCCAGGCCAGTGTGCCGCCCAGCTCGGGGCGGATCCCGCGCAGCCGCAGCGCCACGCCGTGGCGGGCGCACTCGGCGGCCAGCGCGCGGGCGTCCACGAACAACCGTGGATCGTGGATGCCGCGCGGCACGGTGGGCAGCCGCTCGCCGAGCTCCACCGCGACGAGCCGGGCCAGCAGGGTGTCGTTGAGCGTGTCGAGCACCAGGAGGCCGCCGGGCCGCAGCAGCCGGCAGGCCTCGGCCACCGCACGGCGCCAGTCCGGCACGTGTTCCAGCAGCTCACCGGCGGAGACCACGGCGGCGCAGCCGTCCGCGAGCGGGACGGCGGTGGCATCGGCCTGGATCACCGTCACGCCGTGCGCGGCGGCCTGGTCGAGGGCGGAGCGGGTCAGGTCCACGCCGACGTGCCGGTAGCCCTTGCCGGCCAGGTGGGGGGCGAGCAGGCCGGCGCCGCAGCCCAGGTCGATGAGCAGCGCGTCCCTTTCGGACGCCGGTGGCACCATGGCCGCACGGGCCCGGGCCAGCCAGTGCAGCATCGCGAACGCGCCGTCCGGTCGCCACCACTCGCCGGCCAGGTCGTCGTACTGGCGGGGATCGTTGGGCGGCAGCACCCGGGGTGGGGTGGACACCGGTGCCGCGTCTCGCATGGACCGAGCGTGGCACGACTCCCCGGTAACGACCAGACTTCCCTTATGTCGATGTCGGTGTTAGGGCTGGTCAAGGCGAGCCACCCGGAGCCGGCCGCCGCGGTGACCGTGGTGGCCGGACTGCTCGCCCGGGCGGTGGGGCACGGTCCGGGCGGGGTCGCCGTCGTGTCGCTCACGGTGCTGGCCAGCCAGCTCGCCGTGGGCTGGAGCAACGATCTGATCGACGCCGACCGGGACGCCACGGTGGGGCGTACCGACAAACCGGTGGCCACCGGCGCGGTCTCGCGGCGGGTCCTGGCCCGCGCCACCGTGCCGGCCGCCGTCGCCACCCCGCTGCTGGCACTGGCCGCGGGTCCGGCAGCGGCGCTCTGCGCCACCCTCGGCCTGGTCTCGGCGCTGCTCTACAACTGGCCGCTGAAGTCGACCGCGGTCTCGGTGCTGCCCTACGCGGTGTCGTTCGGCGCGCTCCCGGCCTTCGTGGTGCTGGCCCTGCCGGGCGCGCCCCCGCCACCGGTCTGGTTGGTCGCCGCCGCGGCGCTGCTGGGCGCCGGGGCGCACTTCGCCAACGTGCTGCCGGACCTGGCCGACGACGCGCGGACCGGGGTGCGGGGGCTGCCCCACCGGCTCGGGCCGGCGGGCAGCCGGGTGGCCGCCGCCGGGCTGCTCCTCGCGGCCACCGTGGCGCTGGTCGTCGGCCCACCCGGACCGCCGTCGTGGGCCGGGTTGGCGGCGGTCGCCGCCGCCGCCGGGGTCCCGGCCCTCGGCTGGTACGCCGGCCGCACGGCGACCGGGGACGGCGCCCGACCGGTGGCCGCCTTCCGGGCGGTGATGGTGGTGGCCCTGATCGATGTGGTGCTCCTGGTGGCGAGCGGTCGGGTCGTCTGACCGGTCCCCTCGAAGGTGGCAATACCGGGTCGGCGTGCGGGCCTCGATCAGCTCCAACTACCCTGGAGCGCGGTCTGCGCGGGTATGGCCACCCCGTGTCCGGCGTCCGGCCGGGTGGGGATCGTGACGAGGAGGACCGACGTGACGCGCTCGATCAGGGGTTCCCGGCGGGCGGCCCTGTTGCTGGCCGGTACGGCGGCGGCAGCGAGCCTGCTGCTGACCGGGTGTGGCGCCGGCCAGGTGGCCGAGACCGCCAACAAGATCCCGTCGGTGCAGGGCGTCAACGTCCAGACCCCCGACAACCTCTACAAGGTGCGCGGCCTCTACCTGGAGTTCCCCGGCCCCGAGGGCTACAAGGCGGGTGCGCAGGCCCGGGTCAACGTCGTGGTCTACAACGACAGCCGGGAGCCGGTGACCGTGACCGTCACCACCGACAGCGCGCGGGAGATCCTGCTCAGCGGCGCCGGGGCGGGCAGCGACGAGGCCACCCCGACCGGCTCGCCGACCGAGCCGGCCTCCGCGTCGCCCACCGCGACCGACCCGAGCGCCTCGCCGAGCCAGTCGCTCGGCACCGAGGAGTCGCCGTCGGCCAGCGGCTCCGCCTCGGCCAGCGGATCGGCCTCGGCCAACCCGTCGCCGTCCGCCAGCTCGGCCCCGGCCGGCCGGCCGGCGCGGTTCGAGATCCCGGCCCTGAGCTACCTCCAGCTCACCAGCAACAGCCCGCAGTTCCTCCAGCTTGTCGGCCTGAACGAGGACCTGCTCGTCGGCCAGCGGGTCAACCTGACCTTCGACTTCGGCGGCGGCAAGGTGATCAAGACCGGTGCGCCCGTCGGCGTCCCGCTGACCCCGCCGGCGCCCGCCTCGCCCGTGGTGCAGCCGCGCGAGGAGGGTGGCGCCGGGCACCCCGGTGGCCTGGAGGAGGGCGGCAACGAGGGCGGCGGCCACAGCTGACCGTCCCAGCGATCGTCGACGACACCGCCGCCGTGGCCAGCGCCACGCCGGCGGTGTCGCCGTTTCCGGGTGGGCTTTCGTCGTACCGTCCGGTTAGCGTCCTGGGGTGAGCACGCCCCGATCCGCCTCGCCCCGACCCGCCGCCGGTCGCGGCCGCGCCGCCGCCCGTGAGCCCCGCCCGGCCTACGAGTGCGACGCCTGCGGCCACCAGCCTCCCAAGTGGGTCGGGCGCTGCCCGGAGTGCGGCGAGTGGGGCTCGGTGGTCGAGTGCACGGTGAGCGGCCCGCTGGTCTCCGGCCGGGTGGTCAGCTCCCGGATGCCCGCCGAGCCGGCCCGCCCGATCGCCACCATCAGCGCCGCGCCCGCCCGGGCCCGGGCCACCGGCGTCAGCGAGCTCGACCGGGTGCTCGGCGGTGGCCTGGTCCCCGGCGCGGTGGTGCTGCTCGCCGGCGAGCCGGGGGTCGGCAAGTCCACCCTGCTGCTCGACGTTGCCCAGCAGTGGGCGGCCAACGCGGGCAGCCCGTCGCTGGTGGTCAGCGGTGAGGAGTCGGTCAGCCAGGTGCGGCTGCGCGCCGAGCGGATGGGCACCCTGCACGATCAGCTCTACCTGGCCGCCGAGAGCGACCTGTCGGCGGTGCTCGGCCACCTCGACGCGGTCAAGCCGGGGCTGCTGGTCCTCGACTCGGTGCAGACGATCTCCACGACCGGCACCGAGGGCGTTCCGGGTGGGGTCACCCAGGTCCGGGCGGTCACCGCGGCGCTGGTCGCGGTCGCCAAGGAGCGCGGCGTCGCCACCGTGCTGGTCGGGCACGTCACCAAGGACGGCCAGGTCGCCGGCCCCCGGGTGCTGGAGCACCTGGTCGACGTGGTGCTGCACTTCGAGGGCGACAAGCACTCCTCGCTGCGCATGGTCCGGGGGGTGAAGAACCGGTTCGGCGCGGCCGACGAGGTGGGCTGCTTCGAGATGCACGAGGGCGGCATCAGCAGCCTGGCCGACCCGTCCGGCCTCTTCCTGACCCGCTACTCCGAGCCGGTGCCGGGCACCTGCGTGACGGTGGCCATGGAGGGTCGGCGGGCCCTGGTCACCGAGGTGCAGGCGCTGATCGGCGCCACGGTCGCCGGCTCCCCCCGGCGCACGGTCTCCGGGCTGGACGGCGCCCGGCTGGCCATGGTGCTCGCGGTGCTCCAGCGGCGCACCGAGCGGCTGACGCTGCACGACCGAGAGGTCTTCGCCGCCACGGTGGGCGGCATCCGGGTGGTCGAGCCGGCGGCCGACCTGGCCGTGGCCCTGGCGGTCGCCTCCGGCGGGCTCAACCTGGCCCTCAACCCGCAGCTGGTGGCCATCGGCGAGGTGGGGCTGACCGGCGAGGTGCGCCGGGTCGGGGCGGTTCCCCGCCGGCTGGCCGAGGCCGCCCGGCTCGGCTTCCGGCAGGCCCTCGTGCCGCCCGGCTGCGGCCCGGGCAGCAGCGGGGTGGCCCCGGAGAACATGCGGGTGACGGAGGTCACCGACGTCCGGGCAGCCCTCCAGGCTGCCGCGCGCGCGTCGGCGGAGTGACGGTCGGTAGACGTGCGGTGGGACCGGCCGGGCGATTCCGGACAGCCGGCGCACCCGGTCGGCGACCGGGGGAGCGGGACATCGTGACACATCACAGTAACCACGAGAGCACCCACCGCACCGCAGTCCGTAGACTGTGCCCGTGCCGATCGACCGCGATGCCACCAAGCCCGCCGCGACGACGCCGCACGCCCGCACCGGCGCCGTGGGCTCCCCCACCCGTTCCATCAGCGTGAGCGTCACCGGAAGCGTCGGCGGGGCCGGCGGCGACCCGTTGCGGGCGAACCTCGCCCTCATGGCGCCGGGCACCGCGCTGCGCGACGGCCTGGAGCGGATCCTGCGCGGCCGCACGGGCGCGCTGATCGTGCTCGGCTACGACAAGATCGTCGAGCAGATCTGCACCGGCGGCTTCCCGCTCGACGTCGAGTTCTCCGCGACCCGGGTCCGTGAGCTGTGCAAGATGGACGGCGCCGTGGTGCTGTCCAGCGACGGCACCCGGATCGTGCGGGCCGCGGTGCACCTCATGCCCGACCCGTCGATCCCCACCGAGGAGTCCGGCACCCGGCACCGCACCGCGGAGCGGGTTGCCCGCCAGACCGGCTACCCGGTGATCTCGGTCAGCCAGTCCATGCGGATCATCAGCCTCTACGTCAACGGCCAGCGGCACGTGCTGGACGACTCGGCGGCGATCCTCTCCCGGGCCAACCAGGCGCTGGCCACCCTCGAGCGCTACAAGCTCCGGCTGGACGAGGTCTCCGGCACGCTCTCCGCCCTGGAGATCGAGGACCTGGTCACCGTCCGCGACGCCGTGGCCGTGGTGCAGCGGCTGGAGATGGTCCGGCGGATCGCCGACGAGATCGCCGGCTACGTCGTGGAGCTGGGCACCGACGGTCGCCTCCTCGCCCTCCAGCTCGACGAGCTGATGGCCGGGGTGGACGCCGACCGCACTCTCGTCATCCGGGACTACCTGCCGGTGGGCCGGAAGTCGCGCACCCTCGACGAGGCGCTGGTCGAGCTGGACCTGCTCAGCGCCACCGAGCTGATCGACCTGGTCGCGGTGGCCAAGGCGATCGGCTACCCGTCCGCCTCCGACGCGCTCGACGCCGCCGTGAGCCCGCGCGGTTTCCGCCTGCTGGCCAAGGTGCCCCGGCTTCCGGCGGCCGTGGTGGACCGGCTGGTGGTGCACTTCGGCAGCCTCCAGCGCCTGCTGGGTGCGACCGTGGAGGACCTCCAGGCGGTCGAGGGGGTGGGCGACGCCCGCGCCCGCGGTGTGCGTGAGGGGCTGTCCCGGCTCGCCGAGGCGTCCATCCTGGAACGCTACGTCTGACCCCGGTCAGCCGGTGATGGTGAGCTTCACCGGCTCGCCGAGCTTGGTGCCCACCCGGGCGAAGAGCTGGTACGTGCCGATCGGGGCGTACGGGCCGGCGGCCACGCCGTTCTTGCAGGCGCTCACGTCCCGCCCGTTCCAGCCCAGCTCGTAGGAGCGCTCGAAGTTCGGCGTGAACGACTGCACGTCGGAACCCTTGCCGGTGCCGCAGGTGTCCGACGACCAGACCTTCGCCGCGCCGGCCTTGATGTAGAGCTCCTGCAGGTCGGCCCCGACGTCCCGGCTGCACGTGCGCTCCGAGATGTTCTTGACCTTGAGGCGCAGGGTGACCACCGTGCCCCGCTGCGCGGAGGCCGGCAGCGCCACCGGCGTCACCTGGAGCTCCGAGTCCGCGCAGGTGCCGTCGTCGGCCACCGGGGCGGCCGGCGCGCCGCCGTCGTTCGTGCCGCCACCGTTCTGGCCGCCGCCGTTGTCGGTGCCCGTGCCGCCGCCGTCGCTCGTCCCGTTGCCGTCGCCCGACTCACCCGGGGTGGGCGACGGGCTGGTGGACTGCGGGGTCAGCAGCGAACCGGTCGGGCCGGGAGCGGCCGCCGACGGCGTGCCTCCCGCGTTGCCCCCCGCCTTGCCGGTCGGGGCGCCGTTGCGGTCGGTGCCGGTGCACGAATAGAGCAGGACAATCAGGAAAAGCAGCCCGGCTCCGAAGACGACGGCTCGACGCCGCCAGTACACGGCGGGAGGCAGCGGGCCGACCGTCATACGCATGATGCGTTCACCGTAACGGCGCGACGCCCGGCCCGCTGGCGCGACGCGCCGGAGGCCCTTCGGCCCGGTCCCGCAGTGCTCCACAATGGACTTCGGAGGTCACCGAGCGGCGCCGCCGGACCACGGCCCGTCAGAGGTAGACCTTGCGCTGGTAGACGGCGTGCGCCCCGGCCACCCGGTCCAGGAAGAGCAGGCCGGCGCAGTGGTCGATCTCGTGCTGGAGCGCCCGCGCCTCGAACCCGTCGGTCACCAACCGCACCGGGTCCCCGCTGCCCGGCAGCACACCCTCCACCACCAGCCGGCTGGCCCGCTTCACGTCACCGGTCAGGTCGGGCACCGACATGCAGCCCTCCCGCCCGGCCTTCCAGCGGCTCGCCTCCACCACCGTGGCGTTGCACAGCACGAAAGCCCCGTGCACGGTGATCGCCTTCGGGTGCCCGGTCACGTCCACCGCGAACACCTGGGCGCTCACCCCGACCTGCGGCGCGGCCAGGCCCACGCAGCCCGGCGACACCCGCATGGTGGCGACCAGGTCGGCGGCCAGTTGGACGATCTCGGCCGAGGTGGGGTCGACCGCCGGGCCGGGCCGGCTGAGCACCGGGTCGGGCGCGGCCACGACCGGACGTACGGCCCCGGGGACGTCGAGTTTCTCCGGTGTCCAGCCGCCCAGCCCGGCGTACTCCTCCCCGGTCACAGCAGGTCCGTGTCAGCCGGGCGGAGGCTGACCCCCACGCCCAGCTCCGCGGCCGTACGGGCGAGCCGGCCGGCCACCTCGTCGGCGCTGCCCGGCGGCAACTCGACCTCGGCGACCACCACGTACAGCGAACCGGTCAACCGGGTGCTCAGGTCGGTCACGTTGCCGCCCGCGTCGGCCAGCACCCGGGTCATCGCCGCGACGATGCCCATCCGGTCCGCGCCGTGCACCGCCATGACGTGCGGCTCGCCGCCGGGCGCGGCCTGCCCGTCGGGGGTGACGGCACGTACGGTGGCCAGCAGCTGACCGTCGGCGGCGAGCGGGGCCAGCGCGGCCTCGACGTCGGCGGCGGCCGGGCCCACGCAGATCAACGTCATCGCGAAGTGTCCCCGCAACCGGGTCATCGTCGAGTCGGTGAGGTTCGCGCCGAGCCGCGCGAGGACCTCGGCGACGTCGGCCACGATGCCCGGCCGGTCCCGGCCGATGACGGTGATCGCGAGCTCGTTCATCCGGACATTCTGCCCCGTCGCCGCCGGCCGCCCGCGACGGCCCGCCCGCCCCGCCCAACCCGCGGGAAAGCCACCCGTGACATCCTTGGCGGCGCGATGTCTGAGCCCACCTTCGCCACCCTGGTCAGCCGGTGGTACGAGCGCAACGCCCGCGACCTGCCCTGGCGCGAGCCGGGGATCGGGGCCTGGGCGATCCTGGTCAGCGAGGTCATGCTCCAGCAGACACCCGTGGTCCGGGTGCTGCCCGCCTGGGAGGCGTGGCTGTCCCGCTGGCCGATCCCGGCCGCGCTGGCGGAGGACACGCCGGCCGAGGCGATCCGGATGTGGGGCCGGCTCGGCTACCCCCGCCGGGCCGTACGCCTGCGCGACTGCGCGGTGGCCATCGTGGAACGGCACGGCGGCGAGGTGCCGGAGCGGCTCGACCAGCTGCTGGCACTGCCCGGGGTCGGCACGTACACGGCGCGGGCGGTGGCGGCCTTCGCCTACGGGCAGCGGCACCCGGTGGTCGACACCAACGTCCGGCGGGTGGTGTGCCGGGCGATCGCCGGCGAACCCGACGCCGGGCCCGCCACCCGCCCCGCCGACCTGGTCGCCACCGAGGAGCTGTTGCCCGTCGAGCCCGCCGCGGCGGCCCTGGCCAGTGCGGCATTCATGGAACTCGGCGCGGTCGTCTGCACCGCCCGGGCACCGCGCTGCGGGGTTTGCCCCGTCGAGTCGAGCTGTGCCTGGCGGGCCTCCGGCCAGCCGGCACCCGCCGGCCCGACCCGCCGCCCCCAGCGCTACGTCGGCACCGACCGCCAGGTGCGCGGCCTGCTCCTCGCGGTGCTCCGCGACGCCTCCGGGCCGGTGCCGCACCAGCGGCTGGACCAGGTCTGGCACGACGACGTGCAGCGGGCCCGTGCCCTGGCCGGACTGGTCACCGATGGCCTGGTCGAGCCGGTCGGCGAGGAGTCCTTCCGGCTCACCGGCGACGGCCCCCCGGTCCCGCTCCCCTGCCCCTGACCCGCTCGGCGTCGGCACCGGGCCGATCCGGCTGGCTGGCTGGCTGGACACCGGCTCGCCGATGTGGCGGCATCCGGGCGGCCCGGAAAGCGCCACCTCGCCGAGCTGGAGTCGATCATGCACGGGAAAGGCGACGGCCCCGGCGGCTCTCGCCTGCCGGGGCCGTCGCCCTCGATCGGTTGCCCGAACTTACGCCGCGTCGTCCGCGCCCGTGGCGGCGGTGCCGCCGAGGTCCGCCGGGACCGCGTCCGGAACGGCCACCGGCCGGTCGGCGCCCCGGAAGACGAGCTTGGACTTGTCGATGTCGCTCGGGTCGCCCTCGCAGTCCACCACCACGATCTGACCCGGGGTCAGCTCGTTGAAGAGGATCCGCTCGGACAGGTTGTCCTCGATGTCGCGCTGGATCGTGCGACGCAGCGGCCGCGCGCCCAGCACCGGGTCGAAGCCCTTCTTCGCCAGGTACTTCTTGGCGTTGTCGGTCAGCTCCAGGCCCATGTCCTTGTTCCTGAGCTGCGACTCGATCCGGGCGATCATGATGTCCACGATCTGGAGGATCTCGTTCTCGCGCAGCTGGTGGAAGACGATGGTGTCGTCGATCCGGTTCAGGAACTCGGGCCGGAAGTGCTGCTTGAGCTCGTCGTTGACCTTCTGCTTCATCCGGTCGTAGTTCGACTCGGAGTCGTCAGAGGCCTGGAAGCCCAGCGACACCGCCTTGGCGACGTCCCGCGTGCCGAGGTTGGTGGTCAGGATGATGACCGTGTTCTTGAAGTCCACGATCCGGCCCTGGCCGTCGGTGAGCCGCCCGTCCTCCAGGATCTGGAGGAGCGTGTTGAACACGTCCGGGTGGGCCTTCTCGATCTCGTCGAAGAGGACCACCGAGAACGGCCGGCGACGCACCTTCTCGGTCAGCTGCCCGCCCTCGTCGTAGCCGACGTAGCCGGGAGGGGCACCCACCAGCCGGGACACCGTGTACCGGTCGTGGAACTCGGACATGTCGAGCTGGATGAGGGCGTCCTCGCTGCCGAACAGGAAGTCGGCGAGCGCCTTGGAGAGCTCGGTCTTACCGACGCCGGACGGGCCGGCGAAGATGAACGAGCCGGACGGGCGCTTCGGGTCCTTCAGGCCGGCCCGGGTGCGCCGGATCGCCTTCGAGACCGCCTTGACCGCGTCCTCCTGGCCGATGACGCGCTTGTGCAGCTCGTCCTCCATGCGCAGCAGGCGCGAGGTCTCCTCCTCGGTCAGCTTGTAGACCGGGATGCCGGTCCAGTTGCCGAGCACCTCGGCGATCTGCTCGTCGTCGACCTCGCTGACGACGTCCAGGTCACCGGCCTTCCACTCCTTCTCCCGCTGGGCCTTCTGGCCGAGGAGCTGCTTCTCCTTGTCACGGAGCTGCGCGGCCCGCTCGAAGTCCTGCGCGTCGATCGCGGACTCCTTGTCGCGGCGGACCTGGGCGATCCGCTCGTCGAAGTCACGCAGGTCTGGCGGCGCGGTCATCCGGCGGATGCGCATCCGGGCGCCGGCCTCGTCGATCAGGTCGATCGCCTTGTCCGGCAGGAAGCGGTCGGAGATGTACCTATCGGCCAGAGTTGCGGCAGCAACGAGAGCTGCGTCGGTGATCGAGACGCGGTGGTGCGCCTCGTAGCGGTCCCGCAGGCCCTTGAGGATCTCGATGGTGTGGGCCAGCGAGGGCTCACCCACCTGGATCGGCTGGAAGCGGCGCTCGAGAGCGGCGTCCTTCTCCAGGTGCTTGCGGTATTCGTCGAGCGTGGTGGCGCCGATGGTCTGCAGCTCGCCGCGGGCCAGCATCGGCTTGAGGATGCTGGCGGCGTCGATCGCGCCCTCGGCGGCACCCGCACCCACCAGGGTGTGGATCTCGTCGATGAACAGGATGATGTCGCCGCGGGTGCGGATCTCCTTGAGCACCTTCTTGAGGCGCTCCTCGAAGTCACCGCGGTAGCGGGAACCGGCGACCAGGGCACCGAGGTCGAGGGTGTAGAGCTGCTTGTCCTTCAGCGTCTCGGGCACCTCGCCCTTGATGATCTTCTGGGACAGGCCCTCCACCACGGCGGTCTTGCCGACGCCGGGCTCACCGATCAGGACCGGGTTGTTCTTGGTCCGGCGGGAGAGCACCTGCATGACCCGCTCGATTTCCTTCTCGCGCCCGATGACCGGGTCGAGCTTGCCCTCGCGGGCGGCCTGGGTCAGGTTCCGGCCGAACTGGTCCAGCACGAGGCTGGTCGACGGCGCGGCCTCGCCCGGCGCGGCGCCCGCCGCGGCCGGCTCCTTGCCCTGGTAGCCGGAGAGCAGCTGGATCACCTGCTGGCGGACCCGGTTGAGGTCGGCGCCGAGCTTGACCAGCACCTGGGCGGCGACGCCCTCGCCCTCACGGATCAGGCCGAGCAGGATGTGCTCCGTGCCGATGTAGTTGTGGCCGAGCTGCAGCGCCTCGCGCAGCGACAGCTCCAGCACCTTCTTGGCCCGCGGCGTGAACGGGATGTGCCCGCTCGGTGCCTGCTGGCCCTGGCCGATGATCTCCTCGACCTGCTGACGGACGCCCTCGAGGGAGATGCCGAGGCTCTCCAGGGCCTTTGCCGCGACACCCTCACCCTCGTGGATCAGGCCCAGCAGGATGTGCTCCGTACCGATGTAGTTGTGGTTGAGCATCCGGGCCTCTTCTTGGGCCAGGACGACAACCCGTCGCGCTCGGTCGGTGAACCGCTCGAACATGCCCTCGTGCTCCTCACGTGCCGTGCGCCTTGATGGTCAGATCTCGGCGGGGCCGGTGCGCGGACGTCCGGGACGGGCGTCCGTGCCTCCTTACTCTATCGCCGCGGACCGACTCCGCTGAGGTCGTGTGTCCCCGCGAATGGCCGTTCACGCGTCGTTTCTGACAACCGTCCGCGCTCAGGAGGTGTTCCGGTACCCCCGCCTGTACGCGCAGAGCGAAATTCGACCGCCGGTGGAAAAGCCCGGTCGAGGGGCTGGAGCGGGAGCGGGGGCGCCCGGCCGCGGTCTTCCACAACCTGTGGACAGAATCTCCACCGCCTGTGGACAACGGCGCGGGACGCGGGTTTCTTCCCGCGCCCGGCGACGCCGCGCACCCGCCCGGCACGGGACCGGACAGACGGCGCAGGCGGGCGGAAACGGCGACGCCGGCCCGGAGAGGCACTCCGGTCCGGCGTCGTGTCGCCCGCTGCGGGGGTCGTCGGGGTCAGTGCCCCGCCTTCGCGTGGTACTCGTCCACGATCTCCTGCGGGATGCGCCCCCGGTCGGAGATGTCCTTGCCGGCCTTCTTGGCCCAGGCCCGGATCGCCTTGTTCTGCTCGCGGTCGGCGGTCGCGCCGCCACGTCCCCGGGCAGCCCGGCCACCCACGACCACCCCGCCGCGGCCGACCTTCGTGCCGTGCCCGATGTACTGCGCGAATACGTCGCGCAATTTTTCAGCGTTGGAAGCGGAGAGGTCGATCTCGTACTGCACACCGTCGAGCGCGAACTTGACGGTCTCGTCAGCGTCCCCGCCGTCCAGGTCATCGACCAGCTTGTGAATGATCTGCTTGGCCACGTCCCACATTCCTTTCGAGCAGGGTTGTGCTCCTGCAATACAGGAGCACAATAGCCCGCCCGCCGCTCGCTCCGTCAATAGGACGCGGTAACGACCCGGAGAAGCTTGTGTGCTACTCGGGCCGGACCAACGGGAACAGGATGGTTTCCCGAATTCCCAGGCCGGTCAGCGCCATCAGGAGCCGGTCGATTCCCATTCCCATACCACCGGCCGGCGGCATTCCGTACTCCATCGCCCGGAGAAAGTCCTCGTCCAGCCGCATGGCCTCGTCGTCGCCCCGCGCCGCGAGCTGCGCCTGGGCCACCAGCCGCTCCCGCTGCACCACCGGGTCCACCAGCTCCGAGTACGCGGTCCCCAGCTCGAAACCGAGCACGTAGAGGTCCCACTTCTCGGCCAGGCCCGGCTCGGTGCGGTGGGCCCGGGTCAGCGGGCTGGTCTCCTCCGGGTAGTCGCGGACGAAGGTGGGCGCCCGGAGCGACGGGACCACCAACTCCTCGAACAACTCCTCGGCCAGCTTGCCCGGGCCCCACTTCGGGTCGACGGAGAGGCCGACCTTGTCCGCGTACTCGACCAGGCGTGACCTTTCGGTGCGGACGGTGACCTCCTCACCGAGCGCTTCGGAAAGAACACCGAACAGCGACACCGAGCGCCACTCGCCGCCCAGATCGAACTCGCGGCCGTCGGCGTGGGTGACCACCGTCGAGCCGGCGACCGCGAGAGCGGCCTGCTGCACGAGATTCCGGGTCAGCTCGGCCATGGTGTTGTAGTCGCCGTACGCCTGGTAGGCCTCGAGCATCGCGAACTCCGGCGAGTGCGAGGAGTCGATGCCCTCATTCCGGAAGTTGCGGTTGATCTCGAAGACCCGGTCGACGCCACCGACGACCGCGCGCTTCAGAAACAGTTCCGGCGCGATTCGCAGATACAGATCGGTGTTCAACGCATTGCTGTGGGTCACGAATGGGCGGGCCGCCGCGCCGCCGTGCAGCAACTGGAGCATCGGCGTCTCGACCTCGACGAAGTCCTGCCCGTGCAGGGTGTCCCGGAGGCTGCGCACCGCGGCGGCCCGGGTGCGGACCATCTGCCGGGCCTGCGGGCGGACCACCAGGTCCACGTAGCGCTGGCGGACCCGGGCCTCCTCGCTGAGCGGCTTGTGCGCCACCGGCAGCGGGCGCAGGGCCTTCGCCGTCACCGCCCACTCCTCGACGAGCACCGACAGCTCGCCGCGCCGGCTGGTGATCACCTCACCGGTCACCCCGACGTGGTCGCCCAGGTCGACCAGGCGCTTCCAGTCGTCCAGCCGCTCGGCGCCGACCCGGTCCAGCGAGAGCATCGCCTGGAGTTCGGTGCCGTCGCCGTCCCGCAGGGTGGCGAAGCAGAGCTTGCCGGTGTTGCGCACGAAGATCACCCGGCCGGTGACCGAGACCCGGTCGCCGGTGGCCGTGTCGGTGGGCAGCTCGGCGTACCGCTCGCGGATCTTCGCCAGCGTGCTGGTCCGCGGGAAGCCGACCGGGTACGGCTCGACGCCCTCGGCGAGCATCCGGTCCCGCTTCTCCCGGCGGACCTTCATCTGCTCCGGAAGGTCGTCGGCGGGGTCTACTGGCAGGGCGTTCTGCTCGGTCACGGCACGCTTCCTCAGACGGAGAATTCGGGCGGGGTCAGGCCCCGAGCGTACTCAAGGGGCTGCCGGGTCGTTACGGGATAACCTGCCCGCCATGACCGACCCCACTGAGGCCCTCTCGTTCGGCGCGGCCGCCGCCGACTACGACCGCTACCGGCCCCGCTATCCCGAGGCCGCGCTGGGGTGGGCGCTCGACGACCTCACCCCGCCGGCCCGCACCGTCGACCTGGGCGCCGGCACCGGGATCGTCAGCCGGGGCCTGCTCGCCCTCGGGCACGAGGTGACCGCCGTGGAGCCCGATCCGGCGATGCGCGCCCAGTTCGAGGCCGCCACGCCCGGCGTCGCCGCCCGGCAGGGCAGCGCCGAGTCGGTCCCGCTGCCCGACGGGTACGCGGACGCCGTGCTGGTCGGCCAGGCGTACCACTGGTTCGACCGGGAGCGGGCGCACCCGGAGATCGCCCGGGTGCTGCGGGCCGGCGGGATCTTCGCGGCGGTGTGGAACCTCCGGGACGACCGGGTCGGCTGGGTGACCGAGCTGAACCGGATCGCCGAGATCGGCGACACCGTCGACCACCTGCGCGAGACCGTGACCGGCTTCGGTACCCGGTTCGCGGCGCCCGGGTGGGCCGAGTTCGACCACGCCACCACGCTGACCCCGGACGAGCTGCTCGGCATGGTGCGCACCCGCTCGCACTACCTGACCGCCGGACCGGAGCGCCGCCGCGAGGTCGACGCGGAGCTGCGGGACCTCCTCGCCGGCCACCCGGACCTGGCCGGCCGGGACACGATCAACCTGCCCTACCGCACGCTCGTCGCCCGCGCGCGCCGTAGCTGACCCCCCCCGCGGCCGGCCGCCGCACTAGCCTCACCTCATGGTCGACGTCATCCCGGCACTGTCCTTCGGCGCCGCCGCCGCCGACTACGACCGGTTCCGCCCCCGCTATCCCGAACCGGCGTTGCGCTGGGCGCTGGACGGGCTGGCCGCCCCGGCCCGGGTGGTGGACCTCGGCGCGGGCACCGGCATCCTCACCCGCGGGGTGCTCGCGCTGGGCGCTGAGGTCGTACCCGTGGAGCCGGATCCGGGGATGCGGGCGCAGCTCGCGGCCGCCACCCCGGGCACGACGGCGCGGGCCGGCAGCGCCGAGTCGGTGCCGCTGCCCGACGGGTCGGCCGACGCGGTGGTGGTGGGTCAGGCCTACCACTGGTTCGACCGGGAGCCGGCGCACGCCGAGATCGCCCGGGTGCTGCGGCCGGGCGGCACGTTCACGCCGCTCTGGAACGTCCGGGACGAGCGGGTGGCCTGGGTGGCGGAGCTGACCCGGATCGCCCACCTCGGCGACAACGCCGGCGACGTGACCGAGAAGTACGCCGACTTCGGCCCCGCCTTCGAGCCGGTCGAGCTGGGCGAGTTCGCCCACGCGACCACGCTCACCCCGGACGAGGTGGTCGGCATGCTGCACACCCGCTCGTACTGGCTGACCGCGGCGCCGGACGAGCGGGCGCGGATCGACCGTGAGCTGCGCGAACTCTTCGCCACGCACCCCGACCTGGCCGGCCGCGCGACGGTCGAGCTGCCCTACCGCACTCTGGTCCTCCGCTCCCGCCGCCGCTGAGGCTCAGAGGTTGCGCTCGTAGACCATCCGCAGGCCGATCAAGGTGATCATCGGCTCGTGGTGGGTGATGGTGCGGCACTCGCTGAGCACCAGCGAGGCCAGGCCGCCGGTGGCGATCACGGCCTTCACCTCGCCCAGCTCCTCGGTCATCCGCTCGACGATCCGGTCCACCTGGCCGGCGAAGCCGAAGTAGAGGCCGGCCTGGAGGCACTCGACGGTGTTCTTGCCGATCACCGAGCGGGGCCGGGTGGCCTCCACCTTCCGGAGCTGGGCGGCGCGGGCCGCGAGCGCGTCGAAGGAGATCTCGATGCCCGGCGCGAACGCGCCGCCGAGGAACTCACCCCGGCCACTGATCACGTCGAAGTTGGTGGTGGTGCCGAAGTCCACCACGATCGACGGCCCGCCGTAGAGCGTGTACGCGGCCAGGGTGTTGACCACCCGGTCCGCGCCGACCTCCTTGGGGTTGTCGATGGCGAGCTGCACGCCGGTGCGCACGCCGGGCTCGACGATCACGCTGGGCAGGTCGGCGTAGTAGCGGGCCAGCATGGTGCGCAGCGAGCGCAGCGCGGCCGGCACGGTCGAGCAGGCGGCCACCCCGGTGATCTCCACGGCGTCACCGGCCAGCAACCCGCGGAACATGAGGCCCAGCTCGTCCGCGGTGGACCGGGCGTCGGTCTTGATCCGCCAGTTGTGCACCAGCTTGTCGCCGTCGAAGGTCGCCAGCACGGTGTTGGTGTTCCCGATGTCGATGCAGAGCAGCACGATCGCAGCCTAGACAACCGCCGTGCGGGCGGGCGCGCAGCGGCGGCCGAACCGTATCCTGAACACATCGCGGCATGAACATGGTTCTATCCACGGCACGGCCGGACGGGGAGCGGACATGTCGAGGACGTGGTGGGTCCGGGGGCGCAGTGCCCTGCTGCGCCGTCGCCGGCACGTGCTGGTGCTCGCGGTGCTGGCCGGTGGGGCGCTGTGGATGATCGTCCAGGCCGGGCAGTCGTGGCAACGCCACGGGCAGACCTTCCGCGGCGACCTCTACCTCAACGTCGGCGCCGCCCTGATCATGACGCTCCTGACCTATCTGGTGCTCAACCCGCTCTTCCGGGAACTCAGGACCGCCACCATCATCGAGCACCCGCGGCTGGACCGGGACGCGCTGATCCAGCGGGTGGCGCAGTCCCGCGAGGTGGTCGCCATCCTGGAAACCTTCACCAGCATGCTGGAGGGGCCGTACACCACCCGGTTCCTCGCCGCGCTGCGCTTCGCCCTGGCCAACGGCGCCACGGTCAAGGTGCTGCTGCTCGACCCGGACTCCCCCGCCGTCCGGCTACGCGCCGAGGAGCTGCGCCGCGCCGACACCGCCGTCGCCATCATGAACAACCTCTACCATTTCGGTCGCCTCCAGCAGCAGCTCGCGCCAGCCGCCCGCTCGCGCCTCCGGGTACGGATCTACGCCACCGCACCCTCGGTCCAGATGTACCGCTGGGACGACAAGGCGTTCATCTCGTTCTTCCCCGTGCACGGCAAGACCTTCGACGCCCAGCAGCTGGAGGCCTTCGTCTCCACCCCGCTCGGCGAGTTCGTCGACGACCGGTTCAGCGAGCTGTGGGAGACGGCCCCGGTACGCGACCTCGACGCCTGCCTGACGCTCAACGTCTGCCTCCGCCGCGGCGACACCGAGCTGGAGTCCTGCGACGCCCGCTACGTCCGGCTGGACGGCACCTGGTACATCGCCGGCGGCGACCTCGTCCGCAACGTCGCCCGGCACGGGCTGACCGGGCTGAGCGTGGTGCTGCTGAACCGGCCGGAGGCGGCCGGGCAGGCGTTCGCCCTCGCCGAGGCCGACGAGCTGGAGGCCGAGATCTACCACCGCGCACTCCAGCTTTTCCGCGCCAAGTACGGGCTGGACGCCCGGGACGACACCGAGAGTCAGGTCATCTTCAACCTGGTGCCGGCCACCGCGCTCACCGCCCGGCTGAGCTGACCGTCACTCCTCCCGCAGGTCCAGCGCGAGGTCCAGGATCGGCGAGGAGTGGGTCAGCGCGCCGACCGAGAGGAAGTCGACGCCCGTCGCCCCGTACTCGGCGGCCACCGGCAGGGTGAGCCCGCCGGTCGCCTCCAGCTCCGCCCGGTCGCCCACCGCGGCCACCACCTCGCGCAGCTGCGCCGGGGTCATGTTGTCCAGCAGCAGGAAGGCGGCGCCGGCCTCGACGGCCTCCACCGCCTCGGCCAGGGTGTCCACCTCCACCTGCACCGGCACCTCCGGGAACGCCTCCCGCACCCGGCGGAAGGCGGCGCCGATCCCACCCGCGCCGACCTTGTGGTTGTCCTTGATCATGGCGACGTCGTGCAGGCCCATCCGCTTGTTGGTGCCGCCGCCCGCGCGGACCGCGTACTTCTCCAGGGCGCGCAGGCCCGGAGTGGTCTTGCGGGTGTCGAGCACGGTCGCCTTGGTGCCGGCCAGCGCGTCGGCCCAGGCCCGGGTGTGGGTGGCCACCCCGGACATCCGGGAGAGCAGGTTCAGCGCCGTCCGCTCGGCGGTGAGCAACAGCCGGGTGGGGCCGGTCACCGTGGCCAGCACGTCGCCGCGCGCCACCCGCTGCCCGTCGTGGGCCACCAGCGACACCTCGACGGTACGGTCCGCCCCGGTCACCTCGCCCACCAGCTCGAACACGGCCGCGGCCACCGGCAGCCCGGCCACCACGCCGTCGGCGCGGGCGACCAGGTCGGCGGTGTCGTTCTGCGCGTCCGGGATGGTGGCGACGCTCGTCACGTCGAGGAAGTCCGGGCCCAGATCCTCGGTGAGCGCGTCGACGATCACCCGCCGGACCTGCTCCGGGTCCAGGCCAGCGGCCCGCAGCTCCCGCTCCGTCGACTCCCTCACTGCGTCTCCTTCGTTCGCGACTGCGGGGCTCGCAGGACCGGCTCACTCCTCGCGCTCACTGCTGATCCTCCCAGCGCTCGGTCAACAAGCCCTCGATTCCGACCCCCGCCACGAGGTGGCCGCGCCACCGCTCGTCGGCCGTCGGGAAGTCCTCCCGCCAGTGGCAGCCCCGGGTCTCGCGGCGGGCGTACGCGGCGGCGACCAGCGTCGACGCCACGGTGAGCAGGTTCGTCGCCTCCCAGTCGGCGGTGCGCGGCACACCCCGGGCCTGGCCCAGCTCGGTGAGGGTGGCGGCGGTCCCGGCGAGCGTCGGCGCCGACCGCAGCACGCCCGCGCCCCGGGTCATGGCCCGCTGCAGGGTGTGCGTGGCCCCCGCCGGCACCAGCCAGCCCTGGCCGCCCACCCAGGCGCCGACCTCGGCCGGTTTCGCCTGCTCGGGCAGCCCGGCGGCGATGTCCTCGGCGATCCGGCGGGAGAAGACCAGTCCCTCCAGCAGCGAGTTGCTGGCCAGCCGGTTGGCGCCGTGCACGCCGGTGCAGGCGACCTCGCCGCAGGCGTACAGGCCGGGAATCGAGGTGTGGCCGCGCAGGTCGGTCCGGACGCCGCCCGAGGCGTAGTGGGCGGCCGGGGCGACCGGGATCAGGTCGGCGGCCGGGTCCACCCCGATGGCCAGGCAGGAGGCCACGATGGTCGGGAAACGCCGGGCCAGGAAGTCGCCGCCGAGGTGACGGGCGTCCAGCCAGACGTGGTCCGCGCCGGTGGCCAGCAGCACCCGGTGGATGCCCTTGGCCACCACGTCGCGGGGCGCCAGCTCGGCCATCTCGTGCTGGCCCACCATGAACCGCTTGCCGTCGCCGTCGACCAGGTGGGCGCCCTCGCCGCGCAGCGCCTCGGAGACCAGCGGCTGCTGGGCGAGGCCCGCGCCCGGTTCACCGGCCGGCACGATCAGCGCGGTCGGGTGGAACTGCACGAACTCCAGGTCGGTGACCGCCGCGCCGGCCCGCAGCGCGAGCGCCACGCCGTCGCCCGTGGAGACGGCCGGGTTGGTGGTGGCCGCGAAGATCTGCCCCATCCCGCCGGTGGCCAGCACCACGGCCCGGCCCAGGATGGCCCCCACGCCGTCCTCGCTGCCCTCACCGAGCACGTGCAGGGTGATCCCGCAGGCCCGCCCGAGCCCGTTCGGCCCGTCATCGGGGGCGCGCAGCAGGTCCAGCACCAGGGCGTGCTCGACCAGCCGGATCCACGGGTCGCGGCGCACCGCGGCGTGCAGCGCCCGCTGCACCTCGGCCCCGGTGGCGTCGCCGCCGGCGTGCACGATCCGGTCGGCCCGGTGGCCGCCCTCGCGGGTGAGCATGAGCGAGCCGTCCGGGTTGCGGTCGAACTCCGCCCCGATCCGCATCAGCTCGCGCAGCCGGGTCGGGCCCTCCTCGACCAGCACCCGGACCGCCGCCGGGTCGCAGAGGCCGACGCCGGCCACCTCGGTGTCGTACGCGTGCGCCGCCGGCGTGTCCGCCGGGTCGAGCACGGCCGCGATGCCGCCCTGCGCCCACCGGGTCGAACCCTCGTCGATGTTGACCTTGGTGACCACGGTGACGTGCAGGCCGGCCTCGCGCAGGTGCAGTGCGGCGGTCAGCCCGGCGACCCCGGAGCCGACGACGATCACGTCGGTGGTCTCGACCCAGCCCGGTGCGGGCGCGGCGAGCAACCTCGGCAGGGCCGGCAGGTCGACGGTCGGAAGGTCCATGGGAACAGTCAACCCGAACGCCTCTCGTCCCGGACGCCGGGGGCGGGACGAGTGGTTTCGGCTACCTCGTCCGGACCGGGAGGCCCGTCGGCCCGGCCCCCTTGAGCGAGGCCGTCACCGTGCGGTCGCTGAGCCAGAGGTAGCAGCGCACGCCCCGGTCGCCGACCGCCCACCGGCCGGCGCCGGGCGGGCGCACCACCACGCCGCTGCGGAACCGCAGCGTCGGGTCGTCGGGCACACCGGCGTACGCGGCCAGGACGCTGTTGCAGCCGGTGTAGAGGGGCGCCCAGTCGGCGTCCTTCCGCGGGTACGGGCGGTCCGGCGCCGCCCACACCCCGACGAACTCGGCGTCGTGCGGGGTGCGGCAGTCGACCGGCGTGAGCGTCTGCACCCGGCGCGCGTCCCGGCCGGTGCGCTGGCAGCCCAGCCGCAGCGGGGACGGGCCCTTGAGCGCGTCGCGCAGGCTGCCCGTCCGGGTCACCACGGTCGCCGCCACCTCGACCGTGGTCAGCTCCGCCAGGTCGCAGCGGTACCAGCGCGAACCGGCCGCCCAGCCGGGCGAGGTGGGCAGCGCCACGGCCAGCCGCAGCCGGCCGGCACGCCAGTTGTCACCGACGTAGCGGCCGGCCCGGGTGTCGCAGTCGGCGAAGGCCGTCCGCAGCTCGGGCGAGCCGAGCGCCGGCGGGCCGGCCCGCTCGACCGTGAACGTCCCGACGTGCACCGTCTCCACCCGGTGCGGCAGGTCGCAGCCGACCGGGTCGTAGCCGGACAGGCCCACGGTGGGGGTGAAGTCGCCGACCTGGCAGACCCCGGCGGCCGGGGTGAACGCGCCGGCCGGCGGCGGGGCGGCCCAGTCGTCCGTGAGGTTCCCGTCCAGCCCGCCCGACGGGGCACACCCGGCCAGCGCCGCCCCCGCGACCAACGCGGCGACGAGGCTCCGCATCGCCCGGCCCATCGCGCCTCCCCCAGCCCGACGACCGTCGATTCCGACGGTCCGACCAGGGTAGCGGGAAATGACCTTCCGGTGACAGACCGTGCGTGCGGCCCGGGATCAGTTGAGGGCGGCGGCCAGCGGGTTGGGGACGGGGTCGCCGGCGGTGCCCGGGGCGGCCGTGGTCGGGTCCGCGGTCAGGTCGACGACCCGGTTGTCGGCGTCGACGTGCACCACCCGCGGCTGGTACGCGCGCGCCTCGGCGTCGTCCATCTGCCCGTACGAGATGAGGATGACCAGGTCGCCCGGGTGCACGAGGTGCGCCGCGGCCCCGTTGATGCCGATCACGCCGCTGCCCCGGCGCCCCGGGATCACGTACGTCTCCAGCCGGGCGCCGTTGGTGATGTCGACGATCGCGACCTGCTCGCCGGGGATGAGGTCGGCCGCGTCGAGCAGGTCCTCGTCCACGGTCACCGAGCCGACGTAGTGCAGGTCGGCCTGGGTCACCGTGGCCCGGTGGATCTTCGACTTGAGCATGGTCCGGAGCATCGGGGTGCCTTTCCGAGGGATCTGGTCGGGTCAGGAACGCGGGGCGAGGTGGATCGCCGTGTTGTCGATCAGGCGGGTGGCGCCGACCCAGGCGGCGACCAGCAGCCGCGCCGCGCCGGAGACCGGGCCGGGCTCCAGGTCGGCGTCGGTGAGCACCAGGTAGTCCAGCCGCGCGCCGGGCGTACCCGAGTCGAAGGCCCGGTGGGCGGCGGCCAGCACGGCGCCGGCGTCCGCGCCCTGGTCGGCGGCCTCGACGCCGGCCCGCAGCGCGGCGGAGAGGCTCAGCGCGGCCTGCCGCTCCTCCGCTGACAGGTAGCGGTTACGGCTGGACAGCGCCAACCCGTCCGGTTCCCGCACGGTCGGCACGCCGACGATCTCCGTCGGCACGTCCAGGTCGCGGACCATCCGCCGGACCAGGGTGAGCTGCTGGTAGTCCTTCTCGCCGAAGAAGGCCAGGTCGGGGCGGGTGAGCTGGAGCAGCTTCAGGACCACGGTGAGCACCCCGTGGAAGAAGCCGGGCCGGCTCAGCCCCTCCAGGTCCTCACCGAGCGGACCCGGGTTCAGCCGGACCTTCGGCTGGCCCTCCGGGTACATGTCCGCCACGGCGGGGGCGAAGACCACGTCCGCGCCGGCCCGCCGGCAGATCTCCAGGTCGGCGTCGAGGGTGCGCGGGTAGCGGTCGAAGTCCTCGTTCGGGCCGAACTGGAGCGGGTTCACGAAGATCGTCACGAGCACGTGGTCGGCCCGCTCCCGGGCGGCCCGCAGCAGGGTCTCGTGCCCGGAGTGCAGCGCGCCCATGGTCATCACCACGCCCACCGTGCCGGTGAGGCCCTCGCGGGCCGCCGCCAGCTCCTTGCGGGTGTGCACCAGCTCCGTCATCAGCGCCTCCTCCGTTCGCGGCCGCGGGGCTCGCCCAACCGCCTCACGCCGACACCCGCATGCCGTCCAGGACGTCCAGCAGCGGCGCCGCGTCGGCCGGCCGCAGCCGGCCCGCCGCGATCGCCCGGTCGGCCGTCCGTCGGGCCAACGCCAGGTAGGGGGGCACGGATTCCGGGGCGGTCGCCGCCAGCCGCTCCAGGTGCCGGCGTACGGTGCCCGCGTCACCTCGGGAGACCGGGCCGGTGAGCGCGTCGTCGCCGAGGCGCAGCGCGTTCTCCAGGGCGGCCCGGAGCAGCGGGGCGAGCACCTTCTCCGGCCGGTCCACCCCGGCGTCGCGCAGCCGGTCGGCGGCCTCGTTGACCAGGGTGACCAGGTGGTTGGCGCCGTGCGCCAGGGCCGCGTGGTAGAGCGGCCGGTCGCCCTCCGCCACCCACTCCGGCACGCCGCCCAGGTCGGCCACCAGCCGAGCGGCGAACGCGCGCAGCTCGGCCGGGGCGGTCACCCCGTAGGAGATGCCGGCGAGGCGGCTCAGGTCGTCCGGCGTACCCGTGAAGGTCATCGCCGGGTGCAGCGCGAGCGGCCGGGCGCCGGCGGCCGCGGCCGGGGCGAGGACGGCCAGCCCGTGCGCGCCGGACGTGTGCGCGACCACCTGGCCGGGGCGCAGCGCGCCGGCCTCGGCCAGGCCGGCCACCACGCCGGCGAGGGCGTCGTCGGGGACCGCCACGACCAGCACGTCGGCGGCAGCGCGGGCCACGGCGGCGGCGGATCGGGTCGGGGTCTGCGGCAGCAGCAGCGCCATCCGGGCCCGGGTCGTGCCGGAGGCGCCGGCGGCGGCGACCACCCGGTGACCGGCGGCGGCGAGGGCCGCGCCGAGCACGGCGCCGACCCGGCCGGCGCCGATCACGCCGACCGTGAGGGTGCGCGGGAAGACGAGCGGGGCGTCGGCGGCCCGGAGCGGGGCGGCCGGACGCGAACGCAGCGGTGCGCTCATGGCAATCGATCCAGTCCTCGAAGGGGGTACCGGTCGATCGCAAGTATGCGCCGGGGCCACAGAGCCGAAACAAGGATGTGTGAAAACCTTCACCGACGGCGCGACCGGGCCGCTCCGGCGGCGCCAAACGGCCCCATCTGGTACGTCGGCACACGTCACGCGGGCGCCGGCCGTCCGCCCGCCGTAGGGTCGGCACGGTGACGCCCCCCGCACGTGCGCTCCGCTGGCGCGAGGCCATGGCGACGGCCCTCTACGGCCCGGACGGCTTCTTCGTCTCCGGCCCGGGGCCGGCCGCCCACTTCCGCACCAGCGTCCACGCGTCCCCGGTCTTCGCCTCGTGCCTGCTTCGGCTGCTGTCTTCTCTCGATGCGGCTCTCGGCCATCCCGCCCGGCTGGACGTCGTGGACGTCGGTGCCGGCCGCGGGGAGCTGTTGCGGTCGTTGTCGGTCGCCGTGGGGGTTTCGCTGGCCGATCGGGTACGCCTCATCGCGGTCGAGAAGGCGCCCCGGCCGGAGGACCTGCCGGCGGAGATCGAGTGGGTGGACGAGATCCCCCAAGGCGTCACGGGCCTGCTGGTGGCCACCGAGTGGCTGGACAACGTGCCGCTGGACCTCGCCGTGCACACCCCCGAGGGCTGGCGCTACCTACAGGTGGACCCGGCAACGGGCGAGGAGTCGACGGGCGCCCCAGTGAGCGCGGAAGACGCGGACTGGCTGGCCCATTGGTGGCCCGCACCGCCCCCCGACGCGTTGATCAAGAAGTTTGCGTCGGCGGGGACCGCGAAAACTGACGCAAACCTCTTGATCAACGGGCTGGGAGATCGGGTTGAGATCGGGCGGTCGCGCGACGAAGCCTGGGCAGAGGCGATCGGGGAGATGGCGCGAGGAATCGCACTGGCCGTTGACTACGGGCACCTGCGGGGCGGGCGGCCGGTCGGTGGGAGCCTCACCGGGTACCGGGGTGGGCGGCAGGTGGCGCCGGTGCCGGACGGGTCGTGCGACGTGACGGCCCACGTCGCCATGGACTCGGTCGCCTCCGCCGGTGAGCGGGTCGCGCGGTGGGCGTACACCCTGGTGTCGCAGCGGGAGGGGCTGCGGGCGCTCGGGGCCGACGGCGGGCGGCCCCCGCTGAGCCTGGCCTCCCTGGACCCGCCCGGCTACGTGCGGGCCCTCGCCGCCGCGTCCTCGGTGGCCGAGCTGACCGACCCGGCCGGCCTCGGCGGGCACTGGTGGCTGCTGCAACCGGTCGACGTCACCCTCGATCCGCTCATGGCACGATGACGGACATGACCACCGACGCCGGCGACCTCCGCGAACTGACCGTCGGCACCGGGGCCGGCGGGGAGCAGCTCGGCACCGACATGGTGCTCAACATCGGGCCGCAGCACCCGTCGACGCACGGCGTGCTCCGGCTGAAGCTGGTGCTCGACGGCGAGCGGGTGATCTCCGCCGAACCGATCGTCGGCTACATGCACCGGGGCGCGGAGAAGCTTTTCGAGGTCCGCGACTACCGGCAGATCATCGTGCTCGCCAACCGGCACGACTGGCTCTCCGCGTTCTCCAACGAGCTGGGCGTGGTGCTCGCCGTCGAACGGCTCATGGGCATGGAGGTGCCGGAGCGCGCCGTCTGGCTGCGGATGGCGCTCGCCGAGCTGAACCGGGTGCTCAACCACCTGATGTTCCTCGGCTCCTACCCGCTGGAGATCGGCGCGATCACGCCGATGTTCTACGCGTTCCGGGAGCGCGAGACCATCCAGGCGGTCATGGAGGAAGTCTCCGGCGGCCGGATCCACTACATGTTCAACCGGGTCGGCGGGCTCAAGGAGGAGGTGCCGGCCGGCTGGACCACGCGGGCCCGGGCCGCGATCGGCGAGGTGCGCCGCCGGATGCCCGACCTGGACAACCTGATCCGGCGCAACGAGATCTTCCTGGCCCGCACCGTCGGCGTGGGCGTGCTGTCCGCGGCCGACGCCGCCGCGTTCGGCGCCTCCGGGCCGGTCGCCCGAGCCTCCGGGCTCGACCTGGACCTGCGCCGGGACGAGCCCTACCTGGCGTACGACCAGCTCGACGTGCCCGTGGTCACCAAGACCGCCGGGGACTGCCACGCCCGCTTCGAGGTGCTGCTCGACCAGGTGTACGCGTCGCTCGACCTCGCCGAGCAGTGCCTGGACCGGGTCGACCGGCTCACCGGGCCGGTGAACACCCGGCTACCCAAGGTGGTGAAGGCGCCCGAGGGGCACACCTACGCGTGGACCGAGAACCCGCTCGGCATCAACGGCTACTACCTGGTGTCGCGGGGCGAGAAGACCCCGTGGCGGCTCAAGCTGCGCACCGCGTCGTACGCCAACGTGCAGGCGCTGGCGACCCTGCTCCCGGGCTGCCTCGTGCCGGACCTGATCGCCATCCTCGGCTCGATGTTCTTCGTGGTCGGCGACATCGACAAGTAGCCCGGGGCTCAGCGCCAGCGGTCGGTGGGCCGGGCGCCCCCGGCCCGGGGGACGTCGTCGCGCGGCGGGTAGCCGTACCGGGCCGGCTCGGGCTCGACCTGACGCCACTCCGGCTGGCCGCTGCGCTGCGTCGGGGGCCGCCACTCGTCCGGCACCGGCACCCCGCCGGCCGGAAGCGCCGGCCGGGCCTCCTCGGCCCGGTCGCCGCCCGGGTCGCCGGAACCGGCCCTGCCGCGGACGGACGCCCAGCGGTCCTCGACCCGGTACTCGGTGCCGCCGCCGTCGGCGTGCACCGCGGCCCGCCGCTCCCCGACCCGGATCTCCCGGCCGTGCTCGTCGTCACGGACCGCGGCCCACCGGTTGCCGGTGCGCAGCTCGGACCAGTAGTCACCGTCCGGATCGTCGCCCACCGCCCGGCCGGGCTGCTCGGCCGGCGCCCGGCCCGGATCGGTCCCCGCCCAGCCGTCGGCGGCCCGCTCGCCGTAGCCGCCCCGGTCGCCCTGGCCCGCCGACGCGCCCTGACCGCCGCGGGCGGCGTCGTCGCCCGGGGCGGCGGCCCAGCCGGCCTCCCCGGGCGCCGGCGGCCAGGACCGGTCGCCGGCCGGACCCTCCTGGCCAGATCGCCAGGACCGGTCGCCGGACCAGCCCCGGTCCTCGCCCTCCTGAGCGGACCAGCCACGGTCGGCGCCGGACGCCCGGCCGACGCCCGCCCACGGGTGCTCGCCGCCGCTCGCCCCGGACCAGGAGGCGTCGTCCCGGGAGCCGGGCGACCCGGACCAGCCCACCTGCGCGGACCGGGAGCGCTCGTCCCGAGCGGGCCGGATGTGGTCGTCGTCGCCGCTCCGGTATCCGGCGCGGGGGCGCTCGTCCGGCTCCCCGCCGCTCCACGAACGCTCCTCCGGCACTGGGGACCAGCGGCCGGCGTAGCCGCCGTAGCGGGTGCCGGCCGGTTCGCCGCCCCCGTCCACGATCGTGTGTCGGGTGGTGACGTGCACGGTCTCGGTGTGGTGCACCACCCCGACCTGCCGGGGTTCCGCCCGGACCTCCGGCTCGGGAGCGCGGGGAGCGCCGTAGACCCCGGCCTGCGGGCGCTCAGCGCCGTAGGCCCCGGCCTGGGGGCGCTCAGCGCCGTAGACCCCGGCCTGGGGGCGGTCGCCGCCGTAGCGGCCGGCCTGCGAGCGGTCGGCGCTGTGACCATCGGCCTGGGAGCGGTCGGAGCCGTGGCCGGGGTGGTCGGCGGCGGGGTCGGCGCCGTACCGGGTGCCGGGCTGCGGGCGGCGGACCGCCTCGTCCTCGTCCCGGGCGGCGGGCTGCGCCCGGCCCGGCTCGGTCCGGGCGCGCCCCTCGTCGTGGGGCTCGGTGGCCGGCACCCGGGCGCGGCCGCCGGCCGGCTCCTCGGCGGCGGACGTGGCCAGCCCCGCGGCGGCGGCGATGCCGGCGGCCGCGGCGTCCAGCCGCCGGCGCATCGCGGTGACCGACTCCTGGGTCCGCTGGACCTGGTCGAGTGCCTGGTTGCCGCGCTGGGCGGCGGCCACGATCTCGCCGCGCAGCTCCCGGCGGAGCTGCTCGATCTCCTCGCGCAGCTCCTCCGCGCCGGAAGCCCCGCCGCCGCTCTCCGCCCGCAGCGCGACGGAGAGGCCGATCAGCACCACGGCCAGGATCGCCAGCACGGCGCCGAACCGGAGCGCGCCGTTGCCGTCGGCCACGAGCAGGATGAGTGCCGCCAGGGGCGCGAGCGCCACGCCGATCCAGAACAGGACGGTCAGCAGCTGCGGGGTGCGGTTTTCGGCGGGGGCGACCGAGGCGGGCATGGCTGAGCAGACTACCGAGACTTGCCCCGGTAGGGAACGGGCCGAAAGCATCGATGTAAAGCCGGTGACCAGGACTTCCCTCCCGGCCACGGCGGCTGCACCCGCGGCGCCGGCGGGCCCGGGGGCCCGCCGGCGCGGCGGCGGTGGTCAGCTCGCGGCGAGCGCGGCGTCGGAGGAGAACACCAGGCCGACGCTGGCCGCGCCGGTCTTCAGGGCGTTCTTGGTCTGCGGGCCGCCCGCGTCGAGCGAGCTGAACGAGCCGGCCTTGAAGTCGTAGACCTCGACGAGGCCGGCCTGGCACTTCGGCCGCTGCGGGCACTCGGGCGGGCCGGCCAGCACGGTGGCCGTGCCGGAGCACTTGGCCGCCAGATCGGAGAGGCTGGCGAGCTGGTACTTGTCGGCGAACGCCGTGGTGACCGCGAAGGCGTTCTGGTCCTGCGCCTGGGCGGGCTGGCCGAAGCTGATGCCGACCTTGTCGCCCGCCGCCTTGAGCGCGCTGACCGTCTTGTCCAGCTCGGGCGAGGAGACCGGCTGGGCGTCCTTGCCGTTGGCCTTGGTGTTGAGGAACTCGGCCATCGTCGCCGCGTATTCCGGGACGACCTGGATCTGGCCCTTCTCCAGGGCCGGCTCGTAGAGCTCGCGGTTGCCGATGGTCTGCACCTTGACCTGGTAGCCGGCCGCGGTGAGCGTGATCTTGTACAGCTCGGCGATCGTCTGGCTCTCGCTGAAGTTGCCCGCGCCGACCGTCACCTGGCCGCCGGGGCCCTTCTCGACGCCGTCGGTCACGCCGTTGGCGTCGGCGAACTCCTTCGCCGCGACCTGCGGGGTCTTCCGGTCGACGTCGACCGCCCGGTTCAGCTCGATCAGCTTGGGGGTGTCGAGCTTCGCGGAGACCTTGTCGAGCGCGGCGACGAGCTGCGGCGTGGCCGCCTTCGCGTTGACCGCGGGGATGACGTTGTCGGTGTTCTGAAGCTTCTTGTCGTCGGTGAGGACGACCAGCTTGTCGCCCGCCACCGGGGCGCAACCGGCCCCGGAGCCGCCCTGCTGGGGGGCGTCGGTGCCGGAGGAACCGGCGTCACCGCAGCCGGTGAGGAGGCTCGCCGCGGCGAGGGCGCCGAGCGCCCCCGCGGCCAACCGTGAACGTGCGTGCATCAGTGCCCGCCTTCCGTGTCCCGGCGCGACCCGTCCAGGGCCGGCCGCGTGTCCGACGGGCGATCCGATCGAGCGCCCGCGTCTCCAGCCAATATCTTCCGGACCCGACCGACAAACTCCGAGCGAGATTCGTCACCGGATCGTCATCGGTCCGGCTCAGGCGCCCGCCGTGGCGTCGGCCGCGCGGCGCGTCGCCGCCCGGCGGGCCCGGCGCAGCGGCCGCGGCGTCACCGCCCGCTCGACGAGCGCCAGCACCCCCTCGACGAGCAGCGCCAGCCCGGCCACCAGGACGCCGCCGGCGATGATCTGGCCGCCGCCGGCCGCGATGTCCAGCCCGAAACCGGCCCGGATGATCTGCCCGAGCCCGCCGCCGTTGACGAACGAGGCCAGCGCCGCGGTGGCCACCACCTGCACGGCGGCGGTGCGGAACCCGGCCGCCAGGTAGGGCACCGCGAGCGGCAGCTCCACCCGGCGCAGCACCTGCCCGCCGGAGAGCCCCATCCCGCGCGCCGCGTCCCGGGCCTCCGGATCGGCCTGCCGCACCCCCGTGTACGCGGTGGCCAGCAGCGGCGGCACCGCGAAGACCGCGAGCGCGACCACCACGGCCGGCCGGCCGAAGCCCAGGAAGGTCAGCGGCAGGATGGTCAGCAGGGCCAGGGTCGGGATGGCGAGAGTGACGTTGGACACCAGCAGCACCAGGCCGCCGCCCCGGCCGGTGTGGCCGAGCCAGAGCCCGATGGGCCAGGCCACCAGGCAGCCGAGCAGCACCGCCAGCGCGGACAGGGCCAGGTGCTCGCCCAGCCGGTCCAGGACGCCGCCGGGATTCGTCCAGTTCAGCGGGTCGTTCAACCAGACGACCGCCTGCTGCACGGGGTTCATGACGACCGCCCCCGCAGCCAGGGGGTGAGCATCCGGCCGATCCCGGCCAGGATCAGGTCGAGCACCAGCGCCAGCAGCACGCAGAGCACCGTGCCGGTCATGATCTCGGCCTTGTAGAAGTTGTTCTGGAAGCCGGCGAAGATGAGCTGGCCGAGGCCGCCCCGGCCGACCACCACGCCGACCGTGACCAGCGCGACCGTGGAAACGGTGGCCAGCCGTAGGCCGGTGAGGATGCCGGGCAGCGCCAGCGGCAGCTCGATCCGGAGCAGGCGGCCCCAGCGGCCGTAGCCCATGCCCTCGGCGGCCTCTCGCACCTCGGGCGGCACCTGGTTCAGGCCGGCCAGCGCGTTGCGCACGATGACCAGCAGCGCGTAGAGCGCCACCACGGTGAGCACGGTGATCGCGCCGATGCCCAGGTAGGGCGCGAGGAAGGCGAACAGGGCCAGCGAGGGGACCGTGTAGAGCACCCCGGTCAGCGCCAGGATCGGCCCGGCCAGCGACCGGAACCAGTACGCGGCCACCGCCAGCGGCAGCGCCACGAGCGCCGCGATCAGCACGGCCCGGGCGGTCAGCCAGGTGTGCTCACGCAGCGCGGCGAGGATCGTGTCAGAGTTGTCCCGCACGTACTGCCAGGAGAACCACGGGTTACCGGGCGCGGCCTGGTAGCTCAGGTGGAGGGACACACGTGGACGTTACCCCGGGCGCCGGACACGGCGCGGCCTCGATCACGCTTGAGCGCATCCGCAAGCGCTACCCGGACGGCACGGAGGCGGTGCGGGAGCTGAGCCTGGAGGTGAAGGCCGGCGAGCTGGTGGTGCTGATCGGCCCGTCCGGCTGCGGCAAGTCCACCGTGCTGCGGATGATCAACCGGCTGATCGAGCCCACCGACGGGCGGATCCTGCTCGGCGACGACGACGTCACCCGGGTCGACCCGGTCACGCTGCGCCGCCGTATCGGGTACGTCATCCAGAACGTCGGCCTCTTCCCGCACCAGACGGTCGCCGCCAACGTGGCCACCGTGCCGGGCCTGCTCGGCTGGTCCCGGGAGCGGACCCGGGCCCGGGTGGACGAGCTGCTGGAGCTGGTCGGCCTCGACCCGGGGCAGTTCGGCCGCCGCTACCCGCACGAGCTCTCCGGCGGCCAGCGGCAGCGGGTCGGTGTGGCCCGCGCGCTCGCCGCCGACCCGGTGGTGCTGCTCATGGACGAGCCCTTCTCGGCCGTCGACCCGATCGTCCGGACCCGCCTCCAGGAGGAGTTCCTCCGGCTCCAGGCCGAGGTCCGCAAGACCATCGTGCTGGTCACCCACGACCTCGACGAGGCGGTCCGGCTGGGCGACCGGATCGCGGTGCTCTCCGAGGGCGGCCGCCTGGAGCAGTACGACGTCCCGGCCGCCCTGCTCGGGTCGCCCGCCTCGCCGTTCGTCCGCGAGTTCGTCGGCGCCGACCGGGGCATCCGCCGGCTCGCGGTCACCCCGGTGACCCGCGAGGTGCTCGACCCGCTCCCGGCCGGCGGCGGAGCCGGCCTGCCGACGGTGCCGCTGGGCGGTTCGGCGTACGACGCGCTGGGCGGGCTGCTCACCTCGGGCGCCGAGCACGCGGTGGTCACCGAGGACGGCAAGCCGGTGGGCCTGCTCAGCCGGGCCCGGGTGCTCGGCCTCGGCGTGGTGGACTGAGCGGACCGGTCGGGCCGCGCGGAGCGGGACCGGTCAGGCCCGGCCGCCCAGGCTGGCCAGGCCGACGATCCAGCCGGCGAAGAAGCCGTAGGTGACGCCGGTGCTGGCGGACTGGAAGGCGGCGAAGAGCGACCCGTGCGGCCCGAGGAGGGTGGCCAGCAGGGCCGTGCACCCGGCGGCCAGCGCGTACGCGCCCCAGCCGGAGAAGAACTGGCTGCCCGAGCTCTCCACCCGGGCCACCTGTGGGCCGGGCAGCAGGTAGAGCAGCGCCGCGGCCAGCACGATCAGCAGGATCGCCCGCAGGTTGGTGGCGAGCACGCCCTGCGCCGGGTCGTCGGCGTGCAGCCGCCAGGCCGGCCAGGCGAGCAGCCGGAGGAACCAGCCACCGGCGCCGGTCGGGTCGGTGTGGTCCTGCACCCAGCCCACGTACGTGGGGCTGCCGCCGACCGCGACGAGCAGGAGCACGGCCAGCGTGCCGGTGCCGGCGGCCGTGCCGTACGAGGCGACGGTGCGGGGGCGGTTGGTGAGGGCCATGGAGCGGTCAGTTCCCGGCCCACCGCGCCGGGCAAACCTGCGTACCCGGTCCACCGCCGAGGGTCGGCGGGTGGCCATCGTTCAGTGCTTCATCAGGTAGTCGATGAAGGCGGCCCGCAGCAGCGGGGTGGACTCCGGCTCCTCGTAGCCGTGCCCGGTCATCTCCCGCCACAGGGCGTTGGCCTCGTCGACGATCGGCCCGATCGAGTTGGGGGCGCCGTCCAGGATCGCGGCCTCGTCCGCGTTGGGCATGTGCCGCAGCACCGACCAGAAGAACTCGACGTCGCGGCGCTCCCGGGCCAGGTGGAACGCCTGCTCGCGCAGGTCCTCGGTGGAGAGCTTGTCCAGCTCGTCGAAGGTACGGCCGCCGGGGGCAGGAGTGTCCGTCATGCCGCCGAGCCTAACCGGCGAGATCACCTGCGGCCGGCTGGACGCGACGCCACACCGGGCGGCCGCCGGGGTCAGCGGTCCCCGGCGTCCCAGCGGCGCGGCTCGTTCTCCCAGCGCGGCGACTCCCACGAGTCGACGGTGTCGGTGTTCCGCACCGGCAGCACCGACGGCCAGGCGTCGGCCGGCTCGGGCGACGGGGTCAGCGCCCAGCCGGTGCTGATCGCGCCGTCGCCGCCGGGACCGGTCGGGCCGGCCGGGAGCGCGTTCGGTGGCGCCGGCCGGGGCCGGCCGAACGTCTCGACCAGCCGGGTGACCAGCAGCCCGGCGCCGAGGGTCGCCCCGCCGACGGTCCACCGGCTGATCGTCCAGTCCTGTGCCGCGGCCCAGGCCAGGAAGACCTCCACGGTGCAGACCGCCAGCAGGGTGCCGAACATCCCGCCCCGGCGCCCGTAAGCGCTGGTGCCGCCGAGCATGACCGCGCCGATCGCCAGCACCGACCAGTCGAGGCCCGTGGCGGGCGTCACCGGGCCGTCCCCGTTGGCGGCGATGAGCACCCCGCCGAGCACGGCCAGGACCGTCGAGCCGATCAGGGCCAGCGCGGCCACCGTGGCGGCCGCGGCACCCCGCCGCCGGGCCGGGTCGGCGACCGGCCGGAACCGTCCGAGCAGCCGGCGGACCGGTTTGATGGCGCCGAAGAGCCCGCCGAGGACGGCCACCGCGGCGAAACCGACGAAGAGGTAGAGCGCGGTGCGCCGGGGGTCGTAGCCGCCCTGCACGACGATCGGGGTGGTCCGGCGCTCGATGTACACGATGACGCCGGCCGCGCCGGCCAGGCTGGCCGCCCAGGCGGGCACGTGCAGCACCACCACGGCGAGCGCGAGCGCCAGCCCGCCGAGCGCCGCCACCGCCAGCGCCGGGAGCAGCGCCTCCCGCACGCCGCGGTCGCCCTGCTCGGCGAAGTGCAGCGCGGCGGCCAGCGCGATCGGCCCGACCGCCAGGTTCACGGCGGCGGCCCGCAGGCTGAGCCCGGCGGCCAGGGTGAGCAGCCCGAGCCCGGCCACGTCGACCAGCAGCGTCTTCAGCGCGCCGCCGCGCAGCGCGTCCGCGTCCTCGCGCAAGAGCAGCCAGGTCACCGCGGCCAGCCCGAGCAGCAGCAGGAACTCCCAGACCACGTGCACGGCGATCCGGTCCCGGCCGGGCTCGCCGTGGGAGGGGTCGTCGAAGACGTTCTCCAGCACGGCTACGGGCACGCCGGACGACGTGTCCACCGGCGCAGTCCGGCCCGTCTCGTCGTACCCCATGGCCCGCGCCTCCCACATGGCCGGCCGTGTGGTCCGACGCGCGGGCGGACCGGCGGCGGCCGTTGCTCTCCGGTCGCCAGGCACGGTACCTGCGGGGGGAGGTGCTGGGAACCCCCTGATCAGAGGCGGCCGCGCGGAGTCTCCCGGTCGCCGGGCTCGCGGTCCTCGTCGTCCTCCTGCTCGGGAACCCGGCAGGACCGCTCCAGCCACAGCGCCGCCGCGACGAGGGCGAGGGCGGCGAGGAGCCCGGCTCCGCTGGCGGGCCGGTCGCCCATGGCGGCGTTGGTCCGCTCGACGAAGAGCCAGCCGGTGAGCCCGGCGTAGAAACCGGCGAAGATGGCTCCGGCCAGGGCGGACGCCTTCGCGAGCACCACGAACCGGGCGACCAGCAGCGGGTTCACCGGGTCCCGGCCCGGGCGGCGCTCGATGCGGCCGCGGGTGTTGACCGCCGCGTACGCTTCCAGCACGGCCAGGCCGGTCAGCGTGACCACCGGCAGCCAGGGCAGGTCGGGCGCCATCTCGTAGTAGAAGGCGCTGATCAGCAGCCAGGCCAGCGCGGCGGCGGCCAGCGCGGCCACCACCAGCGTGGAGATCCGGGTCGGACCCATCCGGAAACGGTCGGGGTCGCGCGGGGACTGCGCCTGGCTCATGCCGTCCGGCTCCACAGGGTCATGTGTCCGACTCTAACGCCAGATCGGGACGCGGACTGAGTTCCAGCGCGTCGGAGGCCAGCGGCTCGGCGTTGAGCAGGTCGGTCAGCCAGCCGTGCCCGGGCAGTCGGCCGTGCGGCTCGATGTCGATCCACGGCCGCAGCACAAAGGCGCGCAGGTGGGCCCGGGGGTGCGGCAACGTCAGCTCCGGATCGCCGCTGAGCACCGGCTCCCCGGCCGCGTCCCAGACCGCGATCACGTCCACGTCGAGGGTGCGCGGCCCGTACCGCCGCTCCGGGTCACGCGTGCGCCCGGCCGCCGCCTCGGCGGCCCGGGCCCGCGCCAACCAGTCGTGCGGGGTCGCCGCCGGGTCCCGGACCAGCACCGCCGCATTGAGGTACGCGGGCTGCTCGGCGTCCCCCCACGGTGGAGTCTCGTAGACGCCGGAGACCACCAGCACGGTGTCGCCGAACGAGGCCACCGCGGCCCGCAGGTGGGCGAGGCGGTCGCCCAGGTTGCTGCCGATCGACAGCACGGCCCGGGTCATCGGGTACGCCGCATCGTCACCGCGACGTCCCGGAAGGTGTGCGGGATCGGGGCCTCCGGCTTGTGCACGGTGACCGTCGCGGCGGCGACCAGCGGCGCGGCCAGGCACACCGCGAGCAGCCGGTCGGCGAGCGTCTCGATCAGGTTGACCGGCTCGCCGGTGATCACGCCGACCAGCTTCTCGGCCAGCTCGCTGTAGTGCACGGTGTCGGTCACCTCGTCCGAGCGGGCGGCCGGGGCCAGGTCGAGTTCGAGCACGGCGTCGACCACGAACTCCTGCCCCTGGGCGCGTTCGAAGTCGTAGACGCCGTGCCGGCCGTGCGCGCGCAGGCCGGTCAGTTCGATCCGGTCGGTCATCGCTCTCCCTCGGTGGTGTGCCGCCCGGTCGCTGATCGGTCCCCCTGCGCGGCAGGCCGGGCCAGGCGTGGGCGGCCGGTGGCCCGCCAGACGGCGAGCGCGTCGGCGGTGCCCCGCACGTCATGCACCCGGACCCCCCAGGCGCCGGCCGCCACGGCGAGCACACTGGTGGCGACCGTGGCCGCCTCCCGCTCCGCGGTTGGCCGGGGGTTGCCGTCGGCGTCGGCCAGCAGGCGGCCCAGGTAGGACTTGCGGCTCGACCCGAACAGCAGCGGGAAGCCGAGGTCGACCAGCTCGGGCAGGCGGGCGCTCAGCTCCCAGTTGTGCGCGGCGGTCTTGGCGAAGCCCAGCCCCGGGTCGACGATGATCCGGTCGGCGGCCACCCCGGCGGCAAGGGCCTCGTCGACGCGCCGGCTCAGCTCGGCCCGCACGTCGGACACCACGTCGGCGTACCGGGCCAGGTCCCGCATCTCGCGCGAGTGGCCCCGCCAGTGCATCAGCACCCAGGGGCAGCCGGCGTCCCGGACCACCCGCGCCATGTCCGGGTCGGCCAGGCCGCCGGAGACGTCGTTGACCACGTCCGCCCCGGCGGCGAGGACGGCCTCGGCCACCCGGGCCCGACTGGTGTCGATGCTGACCGGGATGCCGGCGGCGCTCAGCTCGCGGATCACCGGCAGCACCCGGGCGATCTCGGTCTCCGCGTCGACCCGGTCGGCGCCCGGCCGGGTCGACTCCCCGCCCACGTCGACCAGGTCGGCGCCGGCCGCCCGCAGTCGCACTCCGTGTGCGACGGCGGCGTCCACGTCGGCGTACCTGCCGCCGTCGGAGAAGGAGTCGGGCGTGACGTTGAGGACGCCCATCACCACCGGGGCCTCCGCCCGTACCAGATCGGTCACGGACCCGACAGTACCGGTCGCCAGCAGGGCTTCCGGCGGCCCCGGCGACCCCGGCAAAGGACGGCCCTGACGTGCAGATTGGAACAGGTGTACGATCGCCCTTCGGGCCCGTTCCGGGTCGACTCTTCGCGGGTTGTCGCAAAGGTGGCCGGGCCGTACGCTTTGGAATTGCCCAGCATCGAGATGGCGAAGCCTGGAGGGAGGGCCGAAGCGGGACGAAATCGCCCAAAGCTCGCCACCCTACGTGGTGGGTGACGAACGCAGCGTCGCCGACGCTGTGTGGAACGAGCACCATCCCGCCAGGCTTTGCCCACATGCACCACCGCGGCGCCGCCGGCCGCGACCTTGGGGAGGTTTTCCAGTGATCGCCATCGAGCTCATGGGAACGGCGTCCGCCGCCGTCGACCACGCGCTCCACACTCTGGCGTCGACTCCACTCGCCGAGCCGGCTCCCAAAGGCATCGACACCAACAATGTCGTCTCCTTCTTCGCCAGCAAGATCGCGCCGATCCTGCTCGCGGTGCTCGGCGTGATCTTCATCGGCCGGGCCAGCCGGGGCGAGATCTCCAAGGTGCTCACCAGCTCGGCCATCGCGATCATCGGGCTGGCCTTCATCGCCGGCGCGGCAACACTCTTCTTCGTCGGCGACTACCTGATCAACCTGATCTTCGAATAGGCGTTGGGCGACGATGCGGCTGCGCACCGACGACGACATCTACCGGGCACGTCTCGTCTACCTGGGGCCGCCCGGCTACACCCTTCCCGTCCACCTGCCGTACGCCCAGTACGGCCTGTTCATGCTGCTCGTACCCCTCTACATGTTCATCCACTGGTTGTTCACGCTCCAGGTCGAGCTCTTTCCCGCCTGGGAGATCTCGCTCGCCATCGTGACCACCTCGTTCATCTTCCGGTACGTCGACCCGGACCGGCCGGCGCGCATGGTCATCCGGACCGCGCTGACGGACTGGCGACGCACCCGGGAGCCGGCGGCCGAGCTGCGCGACCCGCGCCTCGTCGCGAGCCGGATCAGGATCCGGGAGGAACTGGCATGACCGGGCGTACGCCGACGGCGCAGACGAACGACGCGGGTGAGGCGGTCGCATGAGTCGCTCTTCCACGCCGGGTCCCCCGGCCGGACGCCCGGCCGGGCCCTACGGTAACCGTGCGCGATCGTTCGACTACCCACCGGACGAGGAGCTGGACGAGACCACCCTCGACCCGGCCCTGGTGACCAGCCCCCAGCACGGTCGCGTCGGGGTCTTCCAGCCGCCCCGGCCGCTGGCTCCGCGCGGCGCCGAGCAGCGGGAGCCGGTGGTCCCCGACGGCGGCGACATCGACTCGCCCTTCCTCGACCTCTTCGGCGGCGCGCAGCCCCGGGTCCGCCGGCCGGCGACCCCGCCCGCCGGCCCGCCCGTCCCGGTGGAGCCGGTGGTGGCGCCACCCCGCCGCGGTGTCGGCCGGGAGGCGCTGCCCATCCCGCACCAGCACGCCACCCCGGTCGAACCCGCCCTGCCGGTCCCCCACGCCGCCCCGGTCGAGCCGATCCTGCCGTCGCCCCCCGCCGTGCCTGCCCTGCCCGAGGAGCGGTCGGCCGCCCGGGGCCGGGAGGGCGCGTCCGGCGTCCGCCCCGTGGGCCGGCCGCGCGAGGCCCTCGATGCGGCCCGGCCCGCGTCGCACGCGGCCGCCGAACCGCCGGCTCTTGAGCCGCCCGCCCGCACCCGGGTGCCGCAGCAGGTCGGTGACCGGCTCCCGGTGCTCCGGCCCACCGTCGAGCCGGAGCCGACCGAGCCCGGCAGCCCGGTCGAGCGCCCCGCCCGCCGGGCCGACCGGCGGACGGCCGAGCCGGCCCGTGCCGACGGGCGGGAGATGACCAGCGCCGCCACCCGCGAGGTGGCCCCGCCGCCCAACCGGGAGGTGGCCCCGCCCCGGCAGCGGTCCCCGGAGCGCGCCGGGAAGCCCACCAAGCCGGTCCGGGTCCGGGCCCCGAAGATCAAGTTCGGCGACCGGGACCCCTCGGTCGAGCTGGCCATCACCGAGATCGCCGGCCACCTCACCTTCACCCCCAACACGGTCACCGCCTGGTACTGGCTGCCCGAGGTGCGCTGGGCGTTCCGCCCGGACGCCGAGCGCGAGGCACTGCTCTCGGCGATCTCCGAGCAGTACGCCGGCCTGGCCGGCTTCCGGCTGCACCTGCGCCGCACCACCCGGCCGTTCCCGGCCGACGAGTGGGCCCGCACCATCGACGCGCACACCGCCGCGCCGCTGCCCGACGTGCCCGGCACCACCGGCTGGGCCGACCACCTGGTCGCGGCGCAGCGGCACCTCATGGCGGTCAACCACGCCGAGGGGCAGACCTACCTGGGTGTCACCTTCGCCCGCCGGTCGCTCGGCGACTCGCTCACCGAGCGGCTGCTGCGCACCTTCGGCCGGGGCACCGCCGACGGCGAGCGGCGCCGGCTGGGCCGCACCGTCGAACAGTTCGACGAGGTGCTCGGCGCGTTCGGCATGCGCGGCCGCCGGGTCACCGCGCAGGAGCTGGAGTGGCTGCTCTACCGCTCGGTGGCGCTCTGCATGGCGCCGCCCGGCGTGCTGTCCCCGATCACCAACGGGCGGTGGGAACGCGGCGACCTGCTGGCCCTCACCGAGCAGGTCGAGCGCTACCGCACCCCCTACGGCTCGACGGTGAAGCTCGTCAACCGGATGACCGGCGAGGAGCGGCACGTGGCCGTGCTCGCGGTCGGCCGGATGGAACCACTGGAGATCCCCGAGCGGCACGAACCCTGGCTGCACTTCCACGAGCGGCTGCCGTGGCCCATGGAGCTCTCCACCCGGGTCGACATCCTCGGCCCCGGCGACTCCTTCCGGAACCTCGAACACCGGCTCCGGATGATCCGCTCCCAGCAGCTCGACTACGCCGAGCACGGCATCGACGCCCCGCCCGAGCTGGAGCGGCTGGCCAAGCGGGCCCTGGTGATCGGCGACGAGATGACCACCGGCCTGCCGGTCGACTCGGCCCGGGCGCACGGCTGGCACCGGATCGCGGTCGGCGGCCGGACCCGCGAGGAGTGCCTGGAGCGGTCCCGCCGGCTCATCCAGCTCTACTCCCGCGAGCTGCGCATCTCGCTCCAGCACCCGAAGAACCAGGACTGGCTGGCCCGCGAGTTCATCCCCGGCGAGCCGATCGCCAACACCGGCTACGTCCGGCGGATGCCGGTCAACCTGCTCGCCGCCGCCCTGCCCCAGGCCGCCTCCACGGTCGGTGACCGCCGCGGCGACCTGATCGGCCGGACCGCCGGCACCTGCCGCCGCCCGGTCTTCCTGGACCTGCACTTCCCCATGGAGGTCCGCGAACGCTCCGGCCTCGCCGTCTTCGTCGCCGAGCCGGGCGGTGGCAAGTCCACCCTGCTCGGCGCGCTCGGCTACCTGGCCGCCCGGCGCGGCGTGCAGGTGACCCTGCTCGACCCGTCCGGCCCGCTGGCCCGGCTCTGCGCCATGCCCGAGCTGGCGCCGTACTCGCGGGTGCTCAACCTCACCGGCTCCGAGCAGGGCACCCTGGCCCCGTACGCGCTGATTCCCACACCGCTGCGCAGTGAGTTCAGCGCCGGGGCGGCGGGCGACCGGGAGTTCGAGATCGCGGTCTCCAACGCCCGCGCCGAGCGCCGGATGCTCGTGCAGGACATCTGCATGATGCTGGTGCCGCCGCAGGTGGCCCGGGAGGCGTCCACGGCCACCCTGTTCCGGCACGCCGTGCGCCAGGTGCCCGCCGAGGAGACGTCCACGCTGGACGACGTGGTCGCCTGCCTGCAGGGGCTGGACGACGACGCCGGTCGGGAGCTGGCCAACCTGCTCCTCGACACCGCCGAGATGCCGCTGGCCATGCTCTTCTTCGGCCGGCCCCCGGAGGGCCTGCTCGGCGCCGACGCGGCGCTCACCGTGATCACCATGGCCGGTCTCCGGCTGCCCGACCTCAAGATCGAGCGGGAGTACTGGTCGGCCGAGGAGGCGCTGGCCCTGCCGATGCTGCACACCGCGCACCGGCTGGCCGTCCGCCGCTGCTACGGCGGCTCGATGTCCTCCCGCAAGCTGGTCGGCCTGGACGAGGCGCACTTCATGGAGGGCTGGCGCTCCGGCCGGTCGTTCCTGGTCCGCCTGGCCCGCGACTCCCGCAAGTGGAACCTCGCCGCGCTGGTCGCCTCGCAGAACCCGAAGGACATCCTCGGGCTCGACGTGCAGAACCTGGTCTCCACGGTCTTCGTCGGCCGCATCGCCGAGGACACGGAGATCGCCTCCGAGGCGCTGCGGCTGCTCCGGGTGCCGGTCAACGACGGCTACGAGGCCACCCTCGCCTCGCTGTCGCAGGCCGACAGCGGCTCGGCCGCCCGGCTCGGCTTCCGCGAGTTCGTCATGCGCGACGTCGACGGTCGCGTGCAGAAGGTCCGGGTCGACGTGTCGTACGTCGACGGGCTGCTGGACCACCTGGACACCACCCCCGCCGCGGTCGCCCAGGCCGCGGAGCAGCTGCCGACCGTCCTGGCTGATCTGGAGGCGTGACATGGCGAGGGCCCGGGCACGGATCGCGGCGCTCCTCCTCGCGCTCGGCCTGCTGGCCGGGGCCACCATCGGCTGGCCGCTGGTCGGGGCGACACCCGCGTACGCCGCCGCCCAGCCGGCCGCCCAGGCCCGGGCCGAGCTGTGCAGCACCAAGCAGTGGCAGGCCGACTTCCGCGCCTGCGTCGCCGAGCTCAAGGCGGTCAGCGAGGACCAGGTCGAGTGCCGCAACGCGCCGGTGCCCGGGGCACCGGACTCCGGCCTGGCCGGCTGGTTCGCCTCCCGCCCCGACTCCGCCAAGCAGCCCGGCCCCAAGGGCCTCTACAGCGACTACGGGTACGCCGGATACAGCTACACGACGTACGACGTCGACGGCGGCTGCGCCTCCTCGGTGCTGCATCCCGACTACCGGTTCACCACCATGGTCGCGAACGGCGAGTTCATGTTCGCCAACGCGATCATCGGGGCGTCGAACGCGCTGCGCGAGCGCGCCTGGGACCCGCGGACGATGTGGCGCTGGGCCGACCCGCTGGTGGAGCAGGCCACCAAGGCCGTCTACCAGAAGGTGTTCAGCGTCTTCGGCATCATCACCATCTGCGTGGTCGGCCTCTACCTGCTCTGGCGCTCGCGCCAGTCGGACATGAGCAACGCCATGACCACGGCCGGCTGGGCGATCCTGGTGATGGTGGCGGTGACCGCGCTGGCCGCCTGGCCGGTCAAGTCGGCGAACATCGCCGACAGCACCCTGATCACCACCCTCGGCGTGGTACACGACGCCGTCGGCCCGGCGTCCAAGGACATCCCCCCGGACAAGTGCGTCCTGCCGAACCCAGATGCCTGTGTCGACAAACGGCCGCCGGCGGTCCGCGCCAGCGACACTGCCACCGAGACGATGCTCTACCGCAACTGGCTACGCGGCGTGCTGGGCTCGGCCGACAGTGAGACCGCCAAGAAGTACGGCCCGGCGCTCTACGATGCCAAGTCCCTGACGTGGGGAGAGGCGGAGTCAATCCGGGCCAAGCCGGCCACCCGTGACGTGGTCATCAAGGCCAAGCAGCAGCAGTGGGCCCGGGTGGCCGAGCAGATCAAGTCGGAGGACCCGGAGGCGTACGAGTACCTCCAGGGCGTCCGGGACATGGACCGGATCGGGGCCGGGTTCATCGCGGTGCTGGCCTCGCTGCTGTTCGCGATGTTCGACCTGACCGCCTCGGTGCTGGTGCTGCTCGGCTTCCTGATCTTCCGCTGGGCGGTGATCGCCGCGCCGATCCTGGGCACGGTCGGGCTGATGCGCCCCGCGAGCGCCGGCCTGCGGCGGCTGGCCAACGCCGTGGTCGCCGCGGTGTTCAACATCGCCATCTTCGGCACCGGGGCGGCCATCTACCTGTTCGCCGTGGATCTGATCATGAACACACCGACCCTGCCCGGCTGGCTCCAGGTGGTCCTGGTCTGGCTCTGCGGCGTCGTGGGCTGGCTGCTGCTCCGCCCGTACCGGCGGATCACGCAACTCGGCGGCAAGGACAGCAGCGAGGCGGTCAGCTCCGCCGGCTCCTGGCACCGGCGGTTCTTCCGGGACATGCGCATCGCGGCCCGCCTCGACGTGGCCGAGCCCGGTGGCACCGCCGAGCCGGCGATGGGGCGGCGGCGCGCCGTGACGGCCGACCAGCGCAGCCTGCGACCGGAAGCCCGGCACGAGGACCCCGCGCACACCGTCACGGTGGTCGAACGGGAACGGCCCGACGGAAGGAGCCGGCCCGAGGACGCCCCGGCGGCCGAGCGCGGGTCCGGCCGGACGGCCGCACCCCGGCAGCGCCGCGCGCCGGCGGGCTGGACCGGACCGGACGTGCCCGAGGAGGCGCCCTCCTTCGCGGTCTACCGGCCGGACTCAACCGAGCGCACCCCGGCGCCGAAGCCGCCGCGGATCCGCTCCGAGGCACGGTGAGACCGGTGCGGCGTGCGCTCGAATTCCTCGTCACCCGGATACTGCGGTCCCGGCTCGGCGTCGCGCTGGTGATCGCCGTCCTGGTCTTCGGCGTGATCGGCGCCGCCCGGCTGGTCTCCGGCCCGGCCGACTCGACCCTCGGCCTGAGCACCCGCCCGAGCCAGCCGATCAGCACGGTGGACCCGCACGCCGGTGACGACGGGGTGCTGTCGAGCCCGCCGGCGGCGGTCTCGCCGAAGACCCGGCCGGGCGAGGCCACCCCGGAGCAGACCGCGAGCCGGTTCACGACGGCGTGGCTGACCGGCCCGGGCAGCAGTGGCGAGGCGTGGCAGTCGCGCCTGCGGCCGCTCTCCACGCCCGCCCTCGTCGAGAAGCTGACCGGCGCCGATCCGGAGAGCGTGCCCGCCGGCCGGGTGGCCGGTGCGGTGACTCTCCGGCCCCGGACGGAGTCCTTCGTGGAGGCGCTGGTCCCCCTCGACGACGGCCGGCTCCGGCTCGAACTGGTGGCCACCGACGGCCGGTGGCTGGTGGACGCGGTCGACTGGGAGCGGCAGTGAACGCCGTCTCCGCTGCCACCGCGCCGGTCCGTCGAAAGCTGCGGGTCGGCGTGCTGCTCACCGCCGTCACCACGGTGCTCACCCTGCTCTGCTGCGTCGGCGGCGCGGGCGCGTTCCTCCTCACCGAACTGGGCGGCGACCAGAAGGACGGTGCGCTCGCCGGCCTGAACTGCGACCCGGCCTACCAGGTCAACCTCACCGGGGACATGCCGCGCTTCACCGAGTACGGCGAGGGCCAGCTCCGCAACGCCGCCGTCATCATCAAGGTCGGCCAGGACATGAAGGTGCCCGCCCGCGGCTGGGTGATCGCGCTGGCCACCGCCATGCAGGAGTCCGGGCTGCGCAACCTCGCCAACCGCAAGGTGCCGGCGTCGTTGGCCCTGCCGCACGAGGGCGTCGGCGCCGACCACGACTCGCTGGGCCTGTTCCAGCAGCGGCCCGGGTGGGGCAGCGTCGAGCAGCGGATGACGCCCTCGTACACGGCCCGGAAGTTCTACGAGAAGATGGTCAAGGTGCGGAACTGGCAGGACCGGCCGCTGACCGTGGTGGCGCAGCGGGTGCAGGTCAGCGCCTTCCCGGACGCCTACGCCAAGCACGAGGACCTGGCGGGCCGGATCGTGGACGCGCTCGCAGGTGGGGCCGCCCGGACCGTCGAGATCGCCGGCAAGGCGGTCTGCGACGCCGCCGCCGGGGCCCGGATCGCCGCCTCCGGCTGGACCGCCCCGCTCCCCGGCGGCGTGGTCTCCGCGTTCCGCACCACGGAGCGGCCCAGCCACAACGGGGTCGACCTCGCCGCGGACAAGCGCACCCCGATCCACGCCGCCTCCACGGGCCGCGTGCTCGTGGCCCGCTGCGACCCCGACCACTCCGGGAAGCGCGACTGCGACCGGGACGGCTGGCCGGGCAAGGGCGGCTGCGGCTGGTTCGTGGACATCCTGCACGCCGGCGGCTACATCACCCGCTACTGCCACATGATCGAGCGCCCCCGAGTGGTCCCGGGCCAGCTCGTGGAGGCGGGCGAGGTGATCGGCGTCTCCGGCACCAGCGGCAACTCCTCCGGCCCGCACCTGCACTTCGAGGTGCATGTGGACAGCGACCGGTCCAGCCGGGGTGCGATCAACCCGGTGCCGTTCATGCGCCAGCGGGGCGCCCCGGTGGACGGGACCGCATGAGGCGCGCCCGCACATGAGCAACCCGCTGCCCGACCCCTTCGCGGACCGGCCCGACTGGGCCCCGCAGCCGCCCCGCCCGGTCGAGATCGTGCCGGCCACCGGCCGGATCGAGCTGCGCGGCCGCCGCGTGCTGGTCGGCCTTCCCGGCCTCGGTTGGCGCGGCGACCTGCGCGCCGACGAACGGGTGGTGCAGGGCAGCCGGACCTACGTGCCGGTCATCCCGGAGCACGAGTGGTACCGCGCCGAGTCCGAGCAGGTGGAGGTCTTCGCGCCGCTGGTCCCGGTGGAGCGGGTCTGGGTGGAGACCGTGGGCGAGCGACGACCGCCGACCGGGCCGACCGAGTCGGGCATCCGGCTCGTCTCGCTCGACGCGCCCACCCGGCGCCCCCCGACTCCGGTTTTCGAGGCCGACGCCGTCACGGGCCGGCGCGTCGTGCACGTGGCCGGGTCGACCGAGCAGCGCGACCTGCGCGCGGTCACCGAGACGTACTCCGGCACGGACGGGGACATCTGCGTCCGGGTGGCCCCGGAGCTGGAGTGGTACCGCTGGGCCTGGCGCGGTCAGGCACCGACCACCTTGGAGGTGCCGGTACACCTGCTCTGGCTGGAGTGAAACCAATCAGGAGCGGTTGGCCGTGCACACCCGCCAGCCGTCTCGGCGCTGCGTCTCGAATCGCCAGCCCTGTCGATCGCTCTGCGAGATCCCGTCGACGAAGGCCGAGATGACCAGATCGACTTGGATGGTGGCGCGGTCCCCGTGCTGATCCACAGTGAGCCGCTCCCACCCCACGGAGATGTTCGTTCCGAAGCGCCTCTCTCGGGCAATGAGATCGTCGCGGAGGAGCTTCAGATCATCGAAGTCGGTGCCGCCATTGCAGGCGAACTCGTCCGCCTTTGCGTCATTGCGGTCCTCGAAGAAGGCTTGAATGTAGTTGGCCACCGTGACCTCGGGGCTGCTGCGGTCGGGCGCGGTGGCGCGGTCGTACAGCACGAATCCGACGATGCCGCCGCCGGCACAGACCAGTGCCAGCACCCCGGCGACCACGGCGAGCACGGTCCGCAGCCGCCGCTTCGGGCGTACCGGCGCCGGAGCGGGCGCGGGCGGCGCCGACTGCTCGGGCGGGGTCCGCTGCGCCGGTACCCGGGAGACCTGGGAACCGGCGGGGGGCTGCACTGATTCCACCTCCTGAGGCTATCGGCTGCGCGCCGCGTACCCAATGCCTCAGAACTGGCGGATCTGCGGCGATAATCCGGCCTCCGCGCCGCCGGGCGGCGGCCCGTCCGGAGGACGGCCGTGGCGAACCGCCGGCGGGTGAGGCTGCTCACCGCGGAGCCGGGCACCGCGCCGACCGACATCCCGGAGGACGGCGGCCGGCTGGGATACCGTCACCATCGGGGAGGAGATGTCGGCCTCGGGAAGAGAGGTGGACGGGTGGCGAGTCCGAAGGCGCGCGCCGGCCGGGCCGCCGCGCTGCACCGCAGGGCCGAGGCCACCGCGACCGCGGCGGCCGGGATCCTCGACGAGATCCGGCCCGCCCCCGCCGACCACCACCGGCAGTACGAGCTGGCCGAGCGGCTCCGTGCCGCGGCCGCGGTCGCCGCCCCCGGCTGGGCCGGCGACCCGCTGGAGACGCTGGCCCCGACAACCCCGCCCGGGGACGGTCCGCCCGCCTTCGTCCGGCTCGGCGCCGCCGCGCCGCTGGACGACGCCCGGTTCCCCGCGCTGGTGCCGCTGCTCGGCAGTGGACACCTGAGCATCGACGCCGACGCCGGCGACCCGCGGGTGGCCGGGCTGCTCCGGGCGCTGCTGCTGCGGCTGTTCGCGGCCAGCCCGGCCGGCGCCCTGCTGGCCCGCGCGGTCGACGGCGGGCCGGGCGGCACCTTCGCCGGTTACGTGACGCTGGCCGACGCGGGCCTGCTGCCGCCGCCCGCCACCGACCTCACCGGGCTCCGGGCGGTGCTGGCCGAGGCCGAGCAGTGGGTGGCCGCCGGCACGGCCCGCCAGCGCGGGCACGACCGCACGCTGCTGCTCATGGTGGCCGCCCTGCCCGACGCTGCGACGCCGCCCGATCTCGACCGGCTCGCCGACCTGGCCGCCCAGGGTCCCCGGGCCGGGCTGCACCTGGTGGTGGCCGGCTGGCCCGCCGGGGTGCCGCTACCGCAGGCCACCCCGCTCGCGGTGCGCACCGCGTACACGCTGGTGGGCGACCCGCCCGCGGCCGGGTTCAGCAGCCCCGGTGCGGAGTCGCCGGGCGGGTTGAACTGTCCGGTCTTCCTCGACGAGGATCCGCCCGGTGAGCTGGTCACCGGGGTGTGCCGGCGGCTGGCCCGGCAGATCGAGGACGGCTCCCGCCTGGCCCTCACCGACCTGCTGCCGGAGGGCGACCTCTGGGCGGAGGGTTCGGTCGACGGGCTCAGCACGACGGTCGGTGACGCCGGGGGGCGCCCAGTCAGCCTGGGCTTCACCGAGTTGACCCCGCACTGGCTGGTCAGTGGCCGCTCGCAGGCCGGGCGGTCGGCGTTCCTCACCGACGCGCTCTTCGGCCTGGCCGCCCGCTACGGCCCCGACGAGCTGGTCCTCTACCTGGCCGACCTCGACGACGGCGAGTCCTTCGTGGAGTTCCTCCAGACCGAGCGGGACCGGTCCTGGGTGCCGCAGGTTCGGGCGGCCGGGATGGCCGTCGACCGCGAGTACGTGGCGGACCTGCTCGGCGAGTTGGAGGCCGAGCTGCACCGCCGGGAGGAGGCGGCCCGGCGGGCCGGTGGGCAGCGCTACGCCGAACTGCGCCAGCACCAGTCGCTACCCCGGATCGTCTGTGTGATCGACAACTTCCCGCTACTGCTGCGCGAGCGGGACCGGCTCGCCGCCGACCTGCTGGCCCGGCTCGACGGGCTGGCCCGCGCCGCCCGGTCGTACGGGATCCACCTGGTCCTGGCCGGCGAGGGCGACCTCGGCATCGGCGGCCCCCGCGACCCGCTGCTCGGCCAGTTCCCGGTCCGGGTGGCGCTGCCCGGCGGTTCGGCGGTCCTGGAGCCGACCAACGACGCGGCCGCCGGCCTGCCGGTGGGCAGCGCCGTGGTGAACACCGCCGGCGGGCTGGGCGGCCCGCGGGGCGCGACCCGGGGCCACGAGCGGATGATCCGGTTCCCCGATCCGCACGAGGACCCGACGGTCCTCGCGGACCTGCGGCACCGGCTCTGGTCGGCCCGGGCCGAGGGGGCCACCCCACCGGTGGTGTTCGCCGGCTTCGCCCGCCCCCTGCTCGCCAACGATCCCCGGCACCGGGCCGCGCTGGCCGGCCGGGCACACGCGCCGGCCGCGCTGCTCGGCCGGGCGGTGGACGTCCGGCGCTCCACGGTGGCCGTGCCGCTCGGGGCGGCCGCCGGCCGGAACCTGGCGGTGCTGGGCCGGAACGAGGAGGCCGAGCGGCTGCTGGTCACGGCGGCGCGCAGCGCGGCGGCGGCCCACCCCGGCCCGGCGCGGTTCGTGCTGGCGCCGCTGGCCAACGGGTCGGCCGAGCCGGCGGGAGTGCTCGCCGCCGAGCTGGCCGGCCGGCACCGGGTGGAGACCGTCGACGTGGCCGGGCTGCGGGCGGCCATGGCGGCGGACGAGCCGGGTTACCTGGTGGTGTTCGGGCTGGACGTGCCGGACGCGACCGAGCTGCCGCCCGAGCTGCTCCGCGCGCTGCTGCTGGAGGGTCCGCCGGCGGGCCGGCACCTGCTGGGCTGGTGGCGCACGGTGGCGCCGCTGGCCGGGCTGCTCGGCCCGGAGGGCGAGGTGGACAAGCTGACCGCCGTGGTGGTCACCGACGTGCCCGGCGGCCGGCTGGAGCAGCTCTTCGACCGGCCGGTGCTCTGGCGGCCCCGGCCGGGCCGGGCGGTGCTCTGGGACGGCCCCGGCGAGCAGGGCACGGTGCTGGTGCCGTTCGGGGAGGTGGCGGCATGAGTGAGACCGGCACGGCGGTGCCCGCGCCCCGGTCCGGGGGCCCGACGGTCGACCTGGATCCGGCCGGCGCGGCCTGGGCGGACTACGTGGCTGCCGCCCGGCAGCTCGACGGCGTACGCCGGGCGGCGGCGACGGCCGCCGGCGAGCAGGCCCGATCGGTGGCGGCCGCCCGGGAGGAGCTGACCGCGGTGCGCGAGCGGCTGGCCCCGCAGCAGTCCCGGCTGCGGGAGCTGGGCGTTCCGGCGATCTCGCTGGTGCCGACGCCACCGGAGGTGTCCGAGGCGGCCCGGTCGATGGCGGCCGGTCCGGCGGCCGTGCTGGCCGCGCTGCGGAACGCCCGGGGCTGGGCGGACGCGGCGGACGACAGCCTGGCCGCGCGGGGCCTGCCCCGGCTGGCCCGTTGGCCCGCATATCCCCGCAACCTGCTGGTCTACGGGCCGTTGGCGCTGGTGGTGCCGCTCATCCAGCTCACGCTCCTCCTCGCCACCGGCACCGGCCCGGTGACGGTGGTCGCGCTGGTGGTGGGGCTGCCGTTGCCGGCGGTCGCGTTCATGCTGGGCTGGCTCGCGGTGGGGCGGCTGTTCCGGCCCCGCCCGGCCGACCGGGTGGACCGGACGCCCCGCTTCGGCGCGCTGGTCTGTCTGGTCCCGGCGGTGCTGACCACGGCCGGCCTGCTGCTGGCCATGCTGGCCGGCTGAGTCCGGACACGGCACCGGGCCCCTCCCGTGGGGGAAGGGCCCGGTGGCGGTGCGGTCAGCGCGGGATGATCAGGGCCATCGCCTCGGCGCGCGACTTGGCATCGTGCTGGAGGGTGCCCCGGACCGCCGAGGTGATCGTCTTGGCGCCGGACTTCTGGATGCCGCGCATCGCCATGCACATGTGCTCGCACTCGAGCACCACCACGACGCCGCGCGGGGCCAGCTTGTCCATGAGCAGGTCGGCGATCTGAGAGGTGAGCCGCTCCTGCACCTGCGGGCGCCGGGCGAACACCTCGACGAGCCGGGCCAGCTTGGACAGGCCGGTGATCCGGCCGTCCGGCCCCGGGATGTAGCCGATGTGCGCGCTGCCCCGGAACGGGAGCAGGTGGTGCTCGCAGAGGCTCATCACGTCGATGTCCCGGACGAGCACCAACTCCTCGTGGTTGGCCTCGAAGGTGGTGCTGAGCACCTGCGCCGGGTCCACCCGCAGGCCCGCGAAGAGTTCCGCGTACGCGCGGGCCACCCGGGCCGGCGTCTGCTGGAGGCCGTCCCGGTCCGGGTCCTCACCGACCGCGACGAGGATCTCCCGGACCGCCTTCTCGATGCGGGCCAGGTCGACGCTCTCCTCCACCGGCCGCCCGGTCAGCTTGCCGCTGATCAGGCGCGCGGCGACGTAGTCGAGCGCGTCGTCACCGTCGGGCTCGGTCGCGGAGACGGCCAGCTCCCGCTTGCGGGAGCTGGCCGTCGGGTCGGTGGTCAGTGGGTACCGTCCGAGTTGTTCGAGGAAGACCCGCCGACCGAGGCGCCGTCGGCCTGGGCCTGCGCCTTGAGGGTCTCCTTCTCGGCCGGCGTGAGCACGGGCGGCTCCGTGGAGGGCTGACGCTTGCCGAAGCCGTGGTAGGGGGCCATCGGCGGGCGCTTCGCCACCCGGGCGCAGATCCGGGCCATGTCGGCCGTGGAGAGGGTCTCCTTCTCCATCAGCTCGAGCACGATGTTGTCCAGGACATCCCGGTATTCCACCAGGATCTCCCAGGCCTCGTCGTGGGCCAGCTCGATCAGCGCCCGCATCTCGCCGTCGATCTCGGCGGCCACCGCGTCCGAGTAGTCCCGCTCGTGGCCCATGTTGCGGCCGAGGAACGGCTCGTCCCCGCTGGTGCCGTACTTGATCGCGCCGAGCTTGGAGCTCATGCCGTACTGGGTGATCATCGCGCGGGCCAGCTGCGTGGCCTTCTCGATGTCGTTGCCGGCGCCGGTGGTGGGCTCGTGGAAGACCAGCTCCTCGGCGGCCCGGCCACCCAGCGCGTACGCCAGGGTGTCGATCATCTCGGCCCGGGTCTGGGTGTACTTGTCCTCGGTCGGCAGGACCAGGGTGTGGCCCAGCGACCGGCCCCGGGACAGGATGGTCACCTTGTGCACCGGCGCGGCGTGCGGCAGCGCCCAGGCGACCAGCGCGTGCCCACCCTCGTGGTACGCGGTGATCTTCTTCTCCTGGTCGCTCATCACCCGGGTCCGGCGCTGCGGACCGGCGATCACCCGGTCGATCGACTCCTCCAGGGAGTCGTTGGTGATCGCCCGCTGGTCCTTGCGGGCGGTGAGCAGCGCGGACTCGTTGATCACGTTGGCCAGGTCGGCGCCGCTGAAGCCGGGGGTGCGCCGGGCGACCGAGTCGAGGTCGACGTCGGGCGTGAACGGCTTGCCCTTGGCGTGCACCCGCAGGATGGCCTTGCGGCCCTCCATGTCGGGGGCGTCGACCGGGATCTGCCGGTCGAACCGGCCCGGGCGCAGCAGCGCCGGGTCGAGGATGTCCGGCCGGTTGGTGGCGGCGATCAGGATGACCCCGCCCTTGGTGTCGAAGCCGTCCATCTCGACCAGCAGCTGGTTGAGGGTCTGCTCCCGCTCGTCGTGGCCGCCGCCCATGCCGGCGCCGCGGTGCCGGCCGACCGCGTCGATCTCGTCGACGAAGACGATCGCCGGCGCGTTCGACTTGGCCTGCTCGAAGAGGTCGCGGACCCGGCTGGCGCCGACACCGACGAACATCTCCACGAAGTCCGAGCCGGAGATGGAGTAGAACGGCACGCCGGCCTCACCGGCGACCGCGCGGGCGAGCAGGGTCTTGCCGGTGCCGGGCGGGCCGAAGAGCAGCACGCCCTTCGGGATCTTGGCGCCCAGGGCCTGGTACTTCGCCGGGTTCTGCAGGAAGTCCTTGATCTCGTGCAGTTCCTCGACGGCCTCGTCGGCCCCGGCCACGTCCGCGAAGGTCGTCTTCGGCGTGTCCTTGGTGATCATCTTCGCCTTGGACTTGCCGAAGTTGAGCACCCGCGAGCCGCCGCCCTGCATCTGCGACATGAAGAACAGCAGCAGGAGCACGAGCAGCGCGATGGGCAGGAGGTTGACGAGCAGGCTCACCCAGATGCTGTCCGAGGAGACCTTGGTGTCGGCCGGGCCGGTGACCCGGTTGGCCGCCTTGGCGTCCAGCACCTCGTTCCAGACCTGGCCGCCCACCTCGTAGGGGAACTGCGCCTCGATCCGGTCGGTCGTGGTGTCGCCGAACTTCGTCTTCTGGGCCAGGTCGAGCTGGAGCGTCTGCTCCTTGTCCTGGAAGACCGCCTTGTTGATCTTTGCGGTGTGGAGCTGGTCGAGCGCCACCGACGTGTCCACGCGGTGGTAGCTCGGGCCAGCCGTGAAGAGTTGACTGAGCACAACGGCGCCGAGGATGACCAGGATGATCCAGACCACCGGTCGGCGGAAGAAACGCGTACGTTCCATACTGTTGTCGGGCACCGAGGCGCCCGCATCCTCCTGATCGACGTCCTGACCGTCTGAATGGTGTCGCCGCCTCGGGCGGCGGCCGCAGCCGCCGTGCGGGCCGGCCCCGACCCCGAAGCGCCACAACTGCCGCGCCGCGGTCATTCGACGGTACACCGTTCGCGCCAGATGTGAGCTTGCGAGCCCGGCACTTACGCGTACGGCGAACCCGGGTTTGAGCCGGCGTGGCGGGGAGCTCCCCACCCGGCCACCCGACCGCCCGGTCACGCGGTTCGAGAGGTCGGGCGTGGAGGGTGCCTCCACGTCACCGGCCTCTACCGTAGACCGGAAGGCTGAGAGCCCGCTGAACGTCGGCTGACGACCGGCCGGGCGCCGGGGTCAGGCGCGGGCGTAGACCTCGGGCTTGAGCACCCCGACGTAGGGCACCTCGCGGTAGCGCTCGCCGAAGTCGAGGCCGTAGCCGACCACGAACTCGGTCGGGATGTCGAAGCCGACGTACTTCACCGGGACCGGCACCTTGACCGCGTCCGGCTTGCGGAACAGGGCGACCACCTCGACGCTGGCCGCGGAGCGCGACTCCAGGTAGCGCAGCAGCCAGGAGAGGGTCAGACCGGAGTCGACGATGTCCTCGACGACGACCACGTGCCGGCCGGCGATGTCCCGGTCCAGGTCCTTGAGGATCCGCACCACGCCGGAGGAGGTGGTGCCCTGGCCGTACGAGGAGATGGCCATGAAGTCCAGCTCGGCGGGCGGGCCCTGGCGGCCCAGCGCGCGGGCGAAGTCGGCCATGAACATGACCGCGCCCTTGAGCACGCAGACGAGCAGGAGACCGTCCTCGACGTGGGCGTAGTCCGCCGAGACCTGCTTGGCCAGTTCCGCGGTCTTCTCGCGGATCTGCGCCTCGGAAATGATCACGTGGTCGATGTCGGCGTCGTACCAGGAGCCGTCAGCCATGCTCCTAGCCTGCCGTACGCCGGATGGCCTCCGTCGGCGGGGCCGCCCCTTTTGGCGCGGTCCCGCCGAGGATTAACGGCGCGGACGGGGCAAATCACCTCAGCAGGTGCGGGAGCGCCAGCGCCGACCGTCGTCGGTCGGCTTCCAGTCGGCCGAGTCCCGGGTGTCCGCGGTCAGCCCGAAGGCGCTGGCGCCCACGAGGAGGAGCAGGAAGAGCAGGAGCAGCAGAACGGTCATGGCGGCGCTCGCTTTCGCGTGGTTGAGGTTGTTTTCGCCGCCGGTGCGCACCGGACACCATTGATTCTGCGGTCCGCCGCCCCCATCGGACAGTGGCAGAAATGCCAGTGGGCCTCGATTTTCTGCCACCCGTCGGGTTACCCTCGTCACATGCTTCGATCCGTCGCCGTCATCGCCCTCGAAGAGGTCGCCGCGTTCGAGCTCGGCGTCGTCGCCGAGGTGTTCGGCACCGACCGCACCGCCGACGGCTTCCCCGGTTACCGGTTCGACGTCTGCACCGTGGACGGGGGGCCGGTCCGCACCCGGTCCGGCTTCCGGCTCACCCCGACCGCCGACCTGACCCCGATCGAGGACGCCGACCTGGTGGCCGTGCCCGCCCACGGCGACGGGATGACGCCGGTCCCCGCGCCGGTGCTGGCCGCGCTGCGCCGGGCCGCCGACCGGGGCGCCTGGCTGCTCAGCGTCTGCTCCGGGGCGTTCGTGCTCGGCGAGGCGGGGCTGCTCGACGGGCGCGACTGCACGACCCACTGGCGGCACGTCGACGACCTGCAGGAGCGGTTCCCGGCGGCCCGGGTGGACTGCAACTCGCTCTACGTGCAGGACGGGCGGCTGCTCACGAGCGCCGGCACCGCCGCCGGCATCGACGCCTGCCTGCACCTGGTCCGCCAGGCGCACGGCTCGGCGACGGCCACGCGGCTGGCCCGCCGGATGGTCGTCCCGCCGCACCGCGACGGCGGCCAGGCCCAGTACGTCGAGGCGCCCATCCCGAAGGCGCCCGAGGCGCCCACCCTGGAGCCGGTGCTGGAGTGGCTCATGGGGCACCTGGACCGGACGGTGACCGTGGACGAGCTGGCCGCCCGGGCCGGCATGGCGCCGCGCACGTTCGCCCGCCGCTTCCGGGCCGAGACCGGCACGACCCCGCACGACTGGCTCACCAACCAGCGGGTGCTGCTCGCGCGGCGGCTGCTGGAGGAGACCCGGTTGAGCGTGGAGAGCGTCGCCGACCAGGCCGGCTTCGGCGACGCGGCGGCGCTGCGGCACCACTTCACGCGCCGGGTCGGCACCACTCCGCTCGCCTACCGAACCACGTTCCGGGCGCGGGTCGACGCCTGATCACCAGCCCAGCATCGCGCCGTCGACTCGGCGCTCCCCCTTCCGCCAGCTCGGCGACCTGGCGCCATCCCGGACCGTCCGATACCGCCACCTCGGCGAACCGGTGGCGGACACCCGGGGGCCACCGGGCGGGTCAGGTGGTGAGGCGGCCGGCGTGGCGGCGGACGGGGAGGCCACCGGGCAGGTGGACCGCGCCCTGCCCGTGCCAGTCCGTGACAAGGGCGTCCAGCGCCGCCACGTGCCGGTGCGACAGGGCGGCCGGCGTGGCGCCCAGCTCCCGGGCCCAGGCGTGCAGCACCCGGGTGCGTACGGCCGGGGGCAGCGCGGCCAGGCCGTCGACCGAGAGCCCGGCCTCGGCCCCCCGGACCTCGGCGAGCGCGGCCGCGGCGAGCTCGTCCAGGGCCGCGGTGTCGGCGGCCAGCAGGCGGGCGGTCCGGGCCAGGTTGTCCACCACCCCGGGGCCGAGCGCCCGGACCAGCGCGGGCAGCACGTCGGCCCGGACCCGCGAGCGGGCGTACGCGGGGTCGGCGTTGTGGGGGTCCTCCCACGGCGCGAGCCCGAGCGCGGCGCACGCCCCGCGGGTGTCGTCGCGGGGGACGTCGAGCAGCGGGCGCAGCAGCGGCATGCCGTCGCAATCGCGGCGGGGCGGCATGCCGGACAGGCCGCGCGGACCGGCGCCCCGGGCCAGCGCGAGCAGCACCGTCTCGGCCTGGTCGTCGCGGGTGTGCCCGAGCAGCACCCCGGCCGCACCGTGCCGGCGGGCGGTGGCCAGCAGGGCGTCGTACCGGGCCTCGCGGGCGGCCGCCTCCGGGCCGCCGGGCCGGCCGGTCACGCTCACCGCAACCACCTCGACGGGGTCGAGGCCGGCCTCACGAGCCCAGCCGGCCACCCGTTCGGCGCGCCCAGCCGAACCGGGTTGCAGGCCGTGGTCGACGGTCGCCAGGCCAGCCCGGCGGCCGAGGCGGGGCGCCACGAAGGCGGTGGCGGCGGCCAGGGCCAGCGAGTCGGCACCGCCGGAGCAGGCGACCAGCACCGGCCCGGCGCCGGGCAGCCCGGTCAACGCCCGGCGTACGGCGAGCCGAACGCCGGCGACCGGCGGGGCGAGCGAGGTGCCCGCCCTCGTGCGCGACTGCGGTGCTCGCGAACCCGGCTCGCTCCTCGCGCTCACCAACTCAGCCGGCGGTGGGGGGAATGGTCGCCGCCCCGCCGTGCACCCGGGCCACCCAGGCGTCCGGGTCGCCCAGCTCGTCGAGCCGGGGCAGCGTCAGCGGCGAGGAGAAGATCTTGTTGAAGCCGGCCATGCCGACCCGGTCCACCACCCCGTGCACGAACTTGCGGCCCTCGGCGTACTGGCGCATCTTGACCTCGATGCCGAGGACCCGGCGGATCGCCTTCTCCAGCGGGTTGCCGGACTGGCGGCGGCGGTTGAACGCCGCCCGGATCGACTCGACGCTGGGGATGACCAGCGGGCCGACGCCGTCCATGACGAACTCGGCGTGCCCCTCCAGCAGGGTCATGAGCGCGGTGAGCCGGTCCAGCACGGCCCGCTGCGCGGGGGTCTGCACGATGTCCAGCACGCTGGCCCGGCTGTCCGGGTCCTTCACCGCGTCGGAGAGCGTGGCCACGGCACGGCGCAGCCGCTCCAGGAGGTGCTCGCCGCCCTGGGACGCGTCCACGAACGCCTGCACCTCACTGAGGAAGTACGCCCGCATCCACGGCACGGCGGTGAACTGGGTCCGGTGGGTCACCTCGTGCAGGCAGACCCAGAGCCGGAAGTCCCGGGGGTCGGCCCCCAGCTTCCGTTCCACCTCGACGATGTTCGGGGCGACCAGCAGCAGCTGGCCGGGGTCACCGGCGAAGACCTCGTACTGGCCGAGCACCCGGCCGGACAGGTACGCCAGCACGGTGCCGGCCTGCACCCCGGTGAGCCGGGAACCGATCGCCTCGGTGAGCGGGCCGGGGCGCTTGTCGCCGGAGAGCCGGTCCACCAGCGGGGTGATCACCTCGCGGAGGCCGGCGATGTTGGCGGCCGCCCAGTCCCGGCGGTCGACCACGCGGACCGGCGGGTGACTGACCTGGGAGCGCAGGCCGGTGTAGTCGGCCACGTGGCCGGCGGCCTCCTCGGTCAGCCGGCGCAGCTCGCCCACGACGTCGGTGGCCTCGGCGTACGACACCCGGGGGCCCGACTTGCCCAGCGCCCCCGCGGTCGCGGCGGCCAGATCCCAGTCCACGAACTGCGCCATGAACCCACCGTACCCGCGCCGCGACACCCCCACCCGGGCTCACGAGCGCCGATCGACGCCGCTCGCGCCGGGCGGGCCGGTCAGCGGCAGCCGCAGCCGGCCAGCGCGGAGGAGATCCGGTCGAGGGCCTGCCGGGTCTCGTCGAGGGTGTCCGGCGTGCGGTCGGTGAGGACGGCGAAGGTGAGCAGCCGGCCGTCGGAGGTGGTGACCAGCCCGGCGATGGCGTTCACCCCGCTGAGCGTCCCGGTCTTCGCCCGGACCACGCCCGCGCCGGCCTTCGTCACCGCCGCCTGGTAGCGCTCGTCCAGGGTGCCGGACCAGCCGCCCACCGGCAGGCCGCCGAAGATCGCGGCCAGGTCGGGATGGCTGCCGTTGCCGGCGAGCGTGACCAGGTCGGTCAGCAGGGACGGGCTGATCCGATTCGTGCGGGACAGCCCGCTGCCGTCGGCCAGGCTGATCTCGTCGGCCGGCAGCCCCAGCTCGCCGAGGACCTGGTCGGTGGCGGCCGCGCCGCCGGCGAACGAGCCGGGCTTGCCCTTGGCGAGCGCGACCTGGCGGGCCATGGCCTCGGCGATCACGTTGTCGCTGTCGCTGATCATGATGTCGACCAGGCGGACCATCGGCAGCGACTGGACCTTGCCCAGCTCGGCCCCGGGAGCCGGCGTGTCGGTCGCCGTCGCGCCGGAGGCGGCGGGCGCGGTGCCCCGCTTCACCTCGGCGGCGGCGCCGGTGAGCCCGAGCAGCTTGGCGAACTGCCGTCCGGCCGTCAGGTCCGGCTGGGGCACCCGCTCGGCCGCGTGGTTGGTGGCCTCGGCGGTGCGGCGGGCCTCCGCCGCGTCCCGACGCGCGCCGTCGGTCATCAGCGCGGTGATCGCCGCGCCGAACCCGCCGGTGGGGATGTCGGGGTCCCAGCCGGGCTCGTACACCGGGCCGCTGAACAGGGACGAGTCGACGGTGACCTTGGTGGGGGCGGTGGCGCCGAGCGCCTTGCGCACCTGGGCGGCGAGGTCGTCCAGGCGGGCCGCGCCGGGATAGAAGCCGTTCTTGTCGACGGCGAGGGTGGGGTCACCGCCGCCGACCAGGACCACCTCGCCGGGGGCCGGGCCGGCGACCGCCCGGGTGGGGATCCGGTACGCCGGGCCGCGGGCCGCCAGCACGGCGACCCCGGTGGCCAGCTTGGTCACCGAGGCGGGCACGGTGGGGCTGTCCTGCCCCTTGCCGTAGAGCGCCTGGCCGGTCGCCACGTCGGCCACCGAGACGTTCACCCGGTCGCCGAGCGCGGCGGCGCGGACCAGGGGTTCGAGGGCGGCGCGCACCCCCTCGGGGGTGGGCAGCGGCGCGTTGCCGTCCGCGCCGGCCAGCACGGCGGGCGGGTCCGGCTCGGGCGACTGCGCGGCGGCGCTCGGCGAGTCCTCGCCCAGCCAGCCGGCCACCGGGCCGGGACGGACCACGGCCAGCCCGACCGCGGCCAGGGCGACGATCAGCACGCTGGCCAGCATCGCGACCAGCCGGAGGCGGCGCGGGCGCGGTGGTGGGGGCGACGGCGGAGGCGGGGCCGCGCCGACCGGGGGCACCGGCGGGCTCACCGGAATGCCGCCGGGCGCGTCGTACCCGGGCCAGCTCACGGGTGCGGCCGGACCAGGGCCGTGGTCGCGCGGGTCGGCCTGCCCGTAGTCGCGCGGAGCGGCCTGCCCGTAGTCGCGTGGGGCAGCCTGCCCGTAGTCCCGTGACGCGGCCTGGCCGTACTGCCGGGGGTCGGCCTGGCCGTACTGCCGGGGGTCGGCCTGGCCGTACTGCCGGGGGTCGGCGTGGCCGTGGTCCCGGGGAGCGGCCTGGCCGTACTGTCGGGGATCGGCGTGGCCGTGGTCCCGCGGGGCGGCGCGGCCGTATTCCACCGGGCCGGGGCGGCCGTACTCTCCGGGGTTGGCGCGGCCGACCGGGGCGGACCCGGCGGCCGGCGCCGGGCGGTGGGCGGGGTTGGTGCCGGGGACCGACACACGGCCGGTGGCCCCGCCGGGAGCGGAACCCGCGGATCCGGGCCCGTCAACTCCCTCGGGGCGGTAGTGTGAATCTTCCCTCCCCACGACCCCCTCCTCCCCCGCTCAAAAGCGCCTTGGGTGACACTACTTCGGTCCGAACACTATGCGGCGGCCGGAGCCGGCGGGGAGCGTTCACCCCGTCCGGTGGGCGGCGCCACTGGTTTCCGTCAGCCAGCGTGGGCAAACGAGGGAGCGTGGAAGATGGATTTCGACGTCACGGTTGAGATCCCCAAGGGTCACCGCAACAAGTACGAGGTGGACCACGCGACCGGCCGGATCCGGCTGGACCGCACCCTCTTCACCTCCACGCAGTACCCGGCCGACTACGGCTTCATCGAGGGCACCCTGGGCGAGGACGGCGACCCGCTGGACGCGCTCGTGCTGGTCCCCGAGCCCACCTTCCCCGGCTGCCTGATCCGCTGCCGCACCATCGGCATGTTCCGGATGACCGACGAGAAGGGCGGCGACGACAAGGTCCTCTGCGTGCCCTACGAGGACCCGCGCCAGGAGCACCTGCGGGACATCCACCACCTGGGCGAGTTCGACCGCCTGGAGATCCAGCACTTCTTCGAGGTCTACAAGGACCTGGAGCCGGGCAAGTCGGTCGAGGGCGCGACCTGGGTGGGTCGCACCGAGGCCGAGGCCGAGATCGTGGCCTCGTACCAGCGCGCCAAGGAGGCCGCCGAGCGCGGCGAGACCCTGCACTGACCTGATCCGCGCCGACGGGCCCGGGCCGCTCCACCGAGCGACCCGGGCCCGCGCGCGTGCGGGTCAGCCGAGCAGGCCGCGGGCCCGGTCGTAGAGGTCGAGCACCGCGCAGGCCACCGGGACCACGGCGACCACCAGCGCGGTGTCGGTCAGGTCGGCCAGCCGGCCGAGGTACGGGGAGACCGGCCGCCGGGCGTACGTGGCGCCGGCCGCGACGGCGACCAGGGCCAGGACCAGCCCGCCGACGGTCAGCGCCAGCCGGGCGGCCGGACCGGCCCGGTCGGCGAGCACCGCCCCGAGCAGGGCGTACCCGGCCAGCCCGGCGGCGACGGCGGGCACCCGGTGCCGGACCGCCACGAAGAGCCGGGAGCGCAGCAGCAGCACCCCGCAGCCCACCGCCACCAGCAGCCGGCCGGTGAGCCCGCTGGCGGTGACGAGCACCGCGGTGGCCGCGACGGCCAGCACGGCGTGCCCGAGCAGCATCCCGGTGAGCATCTCCTCGGTGCGGGCCACGGCCGCGTGCACCCGGGCCCGGTCGGGCAGGTCACGGACGCCGGGCGGGGTGCCGGCCGGCACGGGCAGGGTGATCGGCGGCAGCGGCACCTTGCCGAGGCGGATGGCCAGCAGCGGCAGCCCGCCGAGGGCGAAGACCAGCGCGCAGAGCAGCACCGCGGCGGTGCCGGCCGAATCGAGGAACAGCCCGCCGAGGCCGGCCGCGGCGCCGGCCGCGCCGGTCGTCGCGCCGGCCAGGAAGACCCGCGACCGGCTCGCCACCCCGAGCAGGCCGAGCACCGACACCAGCAGCAGCGCCACCGAGCCGGCGAGCAGTTCGGGCGCGCCGACCCAGGGCAGCGGACGTAACGGGCCGACCGGGTCGCCGGAGCCGACCGCCAGGGCGCCGGCCGCAGCGGCCCAGGGCAGCGCGTAGCCGCCGAGGGTGGCCCCGACCGGCCCGTCGCCGTAGGCCCGGGAGGCGGCGGTGGCGGCGAGCACCAGGAGCAGGGCCACCACGGCGGCGACCGGCCAGCCGTTGCGCGGCCCGGGGCCGGCGGCCAGCACGGCGAACAGCCCGACGGCCAGCGGCACCCCCGCCCCGGCCAGCGCGGCGGCCCGGGTGGCCCGGGGCGACCAGGCGGCGCCGCGGCGGCGGGCACCGTCGGCGATCGCCTCGATGACGTCGTCGTACTCCAGTTCGGGCCACTCGGCGCGGGCCGGGACGAGGTGCAGCACCTCGCCGTCGCGGACGCCCTGGGGCAGCAGCGCCTGGGCGGTGGCCAGCACCGCACCGTCGGTGCGCCGCAGCACCCAGCCGCCGTGCCGTTCGCCGTCGTCGGCCAGGCCCTCTCCGGCGTGCCGGAGCACCTCGGGCAGCAGCTCGGCGAGGGGAACCTGTTCCGGCAGGGCCACGTCGACCCGCCGCCGGGGGGCGCTGATCGTGACCCGGGCCAGCCCGCTTGTCATCGATGTCTCTCCATATTGAGCGGGAACGGTGGCTGACGGACGAGTGGACTTTACCTACGATGAGCCAGGCTCAGGTTACCGAGAGCCATGGGGAGGACGAGTGTCCACTGTCGTCATCAAGCGGCCGCCGCGCCGCCCGGCGCCGGAGATCCCGGCCGGCGAGCTGCCCGTGGAGGCGCCGCCGGAGATCCCCGCCGTCGCCGGGGGGCGCTGGCAGCAGGCGCTGATGGTGCTGCCGATGCTCGGCGGGACGGTGGCCATGGCCATGATGTTCGGCCGGGGCGGCGGGGCCTACTCGTACGTGGTGGGCGGCATGTTCGGGCTCTCCTCGGTGGCGATGCTGGTGACCTCGTGGGGCAGCGCCGGGCCGAAGAAGTCGGAGATGATGGCCGCCCGCCGGGAATACCTCCGGCACCTCGCCGCGCTGCGCCGCCGGGTCCGGGAGACCGCCGGGGCGCAGCGGGCCGGGCTCTACTACCGGCACCCCGACCCCGGGCGGCTCTGGTCGACGGTGGACAGCCACCGGGTCTGGGAGCGCCGGCCGGGCGACCCGGACTTCGCCGTGGTGCGGGTCGGGGTCGGGCCGCAGACGCTGGCCACCCCGCTGCTCCCGCCGGTCACCCGGCCGCTCGACGAGCTGGAGCCGATGACCGCGGGGGCGCTGCGGCGCTTCCTGGACGCGTACTCGGTGGTGCCGGACCTGCCCGTGGCGCTCTCGCTGCGCAGCTTCGCCCGGGTCTTCGTCCGCGGCCCGGCCGGCGACGTCCGCGGGGCGGGCTCCCCGGCGGCCCAGGCGCTGGCCCGGGCGGTGCTCACCCAGCTCGCCGTCTTCCACGCCCCCGACGAGCTGCTCGTCGCGGTCTGCGCCGGGCCGGAACGCCGGGCGGGATGGGAGTGGGTCAAGTGGCTGCCGCACGCCCACCACCCGGCGCGCACCGACGCGCTCGGCCCGGTCCGGCTGGTCACCAGCTCGGCGGCGGAACTGGAACGGCTCCTGGGCGACGTGCTGGGCAGCCGCTCCCGGTTCAGCCCGGCCGGTCCGGCCACCGACGGGCCGCACGTGGTCGTGGTGCTCGACGGCGGCGACCTGACCGGCGCCACCGACCTGGCCGGCGACGGCGGGATCGACGCGGTCACCGTGCTCGACCTGGACAGCCCGCCACCGCGCCTGCTCGACCGGTACGCCCTCCTGCTCGACCTGGTCGACGGCCGGCTGCACTCGCACTCCGCCGACGGACACGCCGAGGTGGGCGCGGCCGACGCGCTGGAGCCGGCCGACGCCGAGGCGGTCGCCCGCCGGCTCGCCCCGCTGCGGCTGGCCGGCACGGCACGCGGGCCGGACGCCCCGCCCGGCGCCGAACCCGGCCTGCCCGAGCTGCTCGGCCTCGGCGAGCCGGAGAGCTTCACGGCCGAGCAGGGCTGGACGCCCCGGGCGGCCCGGGACCGGCTCCGGGTGCCGATCGGGGTGGGCGCCGACGGCGGGGCAATCGAGCTGGACCTCAAGGAGTCGGCGCAGGACGGGATGGGCCCGCACGGGCTGCTCATCGGCGCCACCGGGTCGGGCAAGTCGGAGCTGCTCCGCACGCTGGTGCTCGGGCTCGCCGCCACGCACAGCTCGGAGCAGCTCAACTTCGTGCTTGTCGACTTCAAGGGCGGCGCCACCTTCGCGCCGTTCGAACGGCTGCCGCACACGGCCGCGGTGATCACCAACCTGGCCGACGCGCTGTCGCTGGTCGACCGGATGGTCGACGCGATCAACGGTGAGCTGATGCGCCGGCAGGAGCTGCTGCGCCGGGCCGGCAACTTCGCGAGCGTGCGCGACTACGAGCGGGCGCGTGCGGCCGGCACCCCGCTCGCTCCGCTGCCGTCGCTGCTGCTCGTCTGCGACGAGTTCTCCGAGCTGCTCTCCGCCAAGCCCGACTTCATCGACCTCTTCGTGCAGATCGGCCGGGTGGGCCGCTCGCTCGGCGTGCACCTGCTGCTCGCGTCCCAGCGGCTGGAGGAGGGCCGGCTGCGCGGGCTGGACACCCACCTGTCGTACCGGATCGGGTTGCGCACCTTCTCGGCGCTGGAGTCCCGGACGGTGCTCGGTGTGCCGGACGCGCACGAGCTGCCCCGCAGCCCGGGGCACGGCTACCTGCGCTCGGGCACCGACCCGCTGGTCCGGTTCAAGGCCGCGTACGTCTCCGACAGGGTGCGCCGGCGCGGCGGCCCGGCCGGCGGGGCGGGTGCCGCCGGACCCCGACTGCTCGCCTTCTCCACCCACCTGGTGCCGGTGCCCGAGCCGGCGACCCCGGCGGCCCTCCCGGCCGAGGAGGAGACCGGCGAGAGCCTGCTCAACCTGATGGTGGGGCGGCTGGCCGGGCAGGGCCCGCCGGCGCACCAGGTGTGGCTGCCTCCGCTGGACTCCGCGCCCTCGCTGGACGAGCTGCTCGGCCCGGTCGGCGTGGATCCGGCGCGTGGCCTCACCGTGGGCAACCCGGAGCTGCACGGCGCCCTCCAGGTGCCGGTGGCCGTGGTGGACAAGCCGTTCGAGCAGCGCCGGGACCTGCTGTGGCTGGCCCTGGACGGCGCGGCCGGGCACGTCGCGGTGGTCGGCACCACGCGCAGCGGCCGGTCCACCCTGCTCCGCACCCTGGTCTGCGCGCTGGCGCTCACCCACACCCCGGCCGAGGTGCAGGTCTACTGCCTGGACTTCGGCGGCGGGACGCTCGGCGCGCTGCGCGACCTGCCGCACGTCGGCGGGGTCAGCGGCCGGACCGACGACACCGCGGTACGCCGGACCGTCGGTGAGATCGCCGCCCTGCTGGCCGAGCGGGAGCGGCGGTTCGCCGAGGCGGGGGTGGAGTCGATGGCGGCCTGGCGGCGGCGACGGGCCGCGGCGCCGGCCGGGGGCCACCCGGCCGGCGACCCGTTCGGCGACGTGTTCCTGGTGGTCGACGGCTGGAACACCCTGCGCGGCGAGTACGAGGACCTGGAACCGCTGGTCACCGAGCTGGCCACCCGGGGCCTGGCGTACGGGGTGCACGTGGTGGCGAGCGCGCTGCGCTGGTCGGACTTCCGGCCGGCGATCCGCGACCTCTTCGGCTCTCGGCTGGAGCTGCGCCTCGGCGACCCGGCCGACTCGGTGGTGGTCAAGCGCGCCCTGGCGGCGACCGTGCCGAAGGAACAGCCGGGGCGGGGCATCACCGCGGCCGGGTTGCACTTCCTGGCCGCCGCGCCCCGGGTCACCGGCCTCGGCGACGAGACCGCGGACCTGGTCAAGGCGGTCGCCGGGTCCTGGCCGGGGCCGGCCGCGCCCCGGGTGCGGCTGCTCCCGCCGGTCCTGCCCTACGCCGAACTGGACCAGGCCGCCACCAGCGGGCTGGCCTTTCCGATCGGGGTGGCCGAGGCGGACCTGCGCCCGGTGGTGCTGGACTTCGCCACCGAGCCCAACTTCGTGGTCTTCGGCGACGCCGAGTGCGGCAAGTCCTCGTTCCTGCGCGCGCTGGCCACCTCGATCGTCCGGCGGTTCACCCCGGAGCAGGCCCGGGTCATCCTGGTCGACTACCGGCGCAGCCTGATGGGCACCATCGAGACGGCGCACCTGATCGGTTACGGGACCGCCGCGCCGCACACGACCGAGCTGGTCGAGTCGGCGGCCGGCTACCTCCAGGGCCGGCTGCCGGGGCCGCACGTCACACCGGCTGAGCTGCGTACCCGGTCGTGGTGGACCGGCCCGGAGCTGTTCGTGCTGGTGGACGACTACGACCTGGTTGCCGGCGGGCCGACGAACCCGTTGCGGGCGCTGGAGGAGCACCTGCCGCACGCCCGGGACGTCGGCCTGCACCTGGTGCTGGCGCGCCGCTCCGGTGGCGCCGGCCGGACCTCGTTCGAGCCGATCATCCAGCGGCTGCGGGAGCTGTCCACCGCCGGGCTGGTGATGTCGGGCGGCCCGGAGGAGGGCCCGCTCGTCGGCCAGGTGAAGGCGGGCCCGCTGCCACCGGGCCGCGGCCGGCTGGTGACCCGGCGCGAGGGCGTACGACTGGTACAGCTGGCCCATCTCCCACCTCCGTGACCGGGTTTTCACCGTGACGCGCGGGAAAACCGGTAATCTCCGAGCAGCATGTGTCTGACGCGATGAAATGGCTGGGGAATGTGACCAGGGATCGGCAGGGAGTTCCCACCGCGCCTCCCCGGCGTCTCGCCGGTCGCGCGCTGCTGGCCGCGGTGGCGGCCGTGGCCGCCGTGGCCGGTCCGCTCGCCCCGCCCGCCCCGGCCACCGCAGCACCGGAAGCCGCCCGCCTGGCGCCGGTGGACGAGTTCACCGGGGCGGACCCGACCCGCGACGGCCAGTGGCAACTCGCCGCGTTGCGGGCACAGGCCGCGTGGCAGACCTCCACCGGTCGGGGCGTCATCGTCGCGGTGGTCGACTCCGGCGTGGACGCTTCCCACCCGGACCTGGCCGGCCAGGTGCTGTCCGGCGTGGACCTGGTTTCTGGCGGCGTCGACGGGCCCGACCCGGTGGGGCACGGCACCACCGTGGCCGGCCTCATCGCCGGGCGCAGGGACGACGACCGCGGCGCGGTCGGGCTGGCACCGGATGCCAAGATCCTCCCGGTCCGGGTGCTCGACCAGGAGAACCGGTACGACGACGCGGGCACCGTCGCCGACGGGGTCCGCTGGGCGGTCGACCACGGCGCTCGGGTGATCAACCTTTCCCTCGGCGGCAGCGACACGAGCGAGTCCCTGGCCGCCGCCATCGACTACGCCTTCGCCCGCAACGTCGTGGTGGTCGCCTGCACGGGCAACCTGGCCACCTCGAAGGGCCGCGACGTCTGGTACCCGGCCCGCGAGCCGGGCGTCCTCGCCGTCACGGGGCTGGACGGGAACGACAACCTCTGGTCCGGCTCCATCACCGGTCACGAGACGGTGCTCAGCGCCCCGGCCACCGCCATCAACGGCGCCCGTCCCGGCGGATACTGGCTGGTGCAGGGAACCAGCTTCGCGGCTCCGCTGGTCGCGGCGACGGCGGCCCTGGTCCGGGCCCGGTACCCGCAGATGTCGGCCGCGGACGTGGTCAACCGGATCATCACCACGGCCCGGGACCTGGGGCCCACGGGCCGCGACGACCGGTTCGGCTACGGCATGGTGGATCCGGTGGCGGCGCTGACCGCCGACGTGCCGCCGGTGCCGCGCAACCCGCTCGACGACAACGGCTCCCCCGGAACGGCGGGCTTCGGCTGGGCGCCCGGCATGGGCCCGGACACCACGGCCGCCGGGGCGGGCGGCGACCCGTTCGCCGTCGCCGCACCGGAGCAGCAGACCCGGTGGGCGGCCCGCCCGGCCGGACAGGTCGCCGAGTCGGCGCGGGAGCGGCTCTGGCCGGGGCTCGCCCTGTTCGTCGCCCTGGTCACCAGCGCCGCGCTGGTGGTCCGCCGGATGCGCCAGTCCCGCCGCTGACCGACGACGGTCTGACCGGGCCTCACCCTGGGTAGGGAACAGCGCATGAACACGCCCGGCGGTCTGATCTCCACTCGCGAGCGGTCCTGGCGGCGTCGCCGCCTCGACCCGGACCATTCGCTGGGGCTCCGGCTGACCCTGGCCGCCACCGCCGCGTTCCTGGTGCTGGTGCCGTTCGCCCTGCTCGCGCTGCTGGTGCTGGGCGCGTGGTCGCCGCTGTCCCGGCTGGACGCCGCGATCACCGGCGCGCTGCACGGGTACGCCGTCGACCACCCGGCCTGGGTCCGGCTGACGGAGGTCTGGACCCACGTCTTCGGGCCCGGCCCGCTCCGGGTGGCCGCCCTCGGGGTGGTGGTGTGGCTGCTGTGGCGCGGCGCGCCCCGGCTGGCCCTCTGGGTGGTCACCACGATGACCGTCGGTGGGCTGCTCGGCGCGCTCCTCAAGCTGCTCGTGGGCCGGCACCGGCCGGACCTGCTCGACCCGGTGGCCCGGGCGGCCGGCTACTCCTTCCCGTCCGGGCACGCGCTGAACGCCACCCTGGCCGCCGGGGTGCTCCTGCTGGTGTTCCTGCCGTTCGCCCGGCACAGCCGGCCGTGGCGCGGCGCGCTCTGGGCGGCCGCGGCGCTGATCGCGGTGCTGACCGGGCTCAGCCGGATCGCGCTGGGCGTGCACTGGACCAGTGACGTGGTCGGCGGCTGGCTGCTCGGCGTGGCGGTGGTGGCCGCCACCGCGGCCGCGTTCTCCACCTGGCGGACCCGGGTCGGCCGGCGGCCGGCGCGTACGGTCCGGGAGGGGGTCGAGCCGGAGCTGGCCGAGCCGGAGCCGGACGGCCGCCGCGCGTAGTCGGGCACCGGTCGGGGTATTGAGCGCCCCATGTCCGATGTCGCGGTCCAGATCGCCCGGCGGGTGCTGCTGCCGGTCACCCTGCTCTTCGCCGTCCTGGTGGGGTTGGGCCTGCTGGTCACCCGGGTGCTCGAGACGACCTGGCCGTTCACCGTCGAGGACACGGTCAACCGCGAGTTGGCCGCGCACCGGACGTCCGGCTGGAACGACGTCTCGCTGGTGTTCAGCACGCTGGCCAGCACCCAGCTGATCGTGGTGGTGACCGTGCTGGTGGCGCTGGTGCTGCGGCTGGTGCTGCACCGCTGGCGGGAGCCGATCTTCCTCTGCGCCGCGGTGAGCGCGCAGGCGCTGATCTTCCTCTTCACCACGATGGTCATCGACCGCGGCCGGCCGGCCGTCGAGCACATGGACGACTCGCCGCCGACCTCCAGCTTCCCCTCGGGGCACACCTCGGCGGCGATGGCGCTCTACGTCGGCATCGCGGTGCTGCTCGCGCTGCGGGCGCGGAGCACACCGGCCAAGGTCGGCTGGTGGGCCCTTCTCGTGCTGGTGCCGGTCGGGGTCGCGCTCACCCGGATGTACCGGGGCATGCACCACCCGAGCGACGTGCTGGCGTCCTTCCTCAACGGCGGCGCCTGCGTGGCGATCATGGCGCGCGCGGTGCTGGACCGCACGCGCACCTGGGGCCGGGCCAGGCTGCCGCTCGGCCGTTCCGGCGGCGACGTGACCCCGGCGAGGACCACCGCCGGCTGACCACCGGCGGCGGCTGGATCACCGGCGGCTCAGGTGCACTCGCCGGTGGCGACCCCCCGGGTACGCTCCGCGCCGGCCAGCGCCACCGACCGGGCCTCAGCGGCGGTCACCGCGAAGCCGGTGTTCGGGTCGTCCGCGGCGGCCGCGAAGATCACGCCCAGCACCAGCCCGTTCGAGGAGACCAGCGGGCCGCCCGAGTTGCCGCTGCGGACCAGCGCCCGGATCGTGTAGATCTCCCGGGTCACGTCACCGGACGAGTAGATGTCCGGCCCGGTGATCCGGTCGACGTCCCGGATCCGGGCCGGGCGGGCGTCGTACGGGCCGTCGAGGGGGAAGCCCAGCACGATGGCGTCGGCCCCGCTGCCGGCCTCGCCGGCGGCGAAGCGCAGCGACGGCCCCGGCAGCCCCGGAACGTGCAGCACGGCCAGGTCCCGCGCGGGGTCGTAGACGACGACCTCGCCGTCGTAGCGCTCGCCGCGCAGCTCCACGGCCACCGACCGGGTGCCCGCCACCACGTGCGCGTTGGTCATCACCCGGTCGTCGGCGTAGACGAACCCGGAGCCCTCGATGCGGCGCGCGCAGCTCGGCGCGGAGCCCAGCACCTTCACCACCGCCCGCTGGCTGTTCTTCACCACCTGCGAGTTGGCCAGCGTCGGGTCAGGCGGGGAGACCTGCCGGGCCCGGGTCGGCGCGAGGTCGCCGAAGACGTCCGGGAAGCCGTTGGTGTCGACCGTGTCGCGCAGTGCCGTGGACAGCTCCTGCGCCTGGTCCGGCAGGACCCGGTCGACCACGGTGAGCAGGGCGCTGTTGCGCACCGAGGAGGCCAGCCAGGGCACCGACGAGGAGCCCAGCGGCACGGCGACCAGCCAGGCCACCAGCATGACCGCGAAGACCGAGATGACCGCGCCGCCGGCGTCGTCGATCTTCCGCCCGGCCGGCCCGGTGATCGCGGCCCGGAGGTTCGAGCCCAGCCAGCCGGCCAGCGCCTGCCCCAGCACGGCCAGCCCGAAGATGGCGACCAGGGAGATCAGCACGCGGGTCCCGCTGTCGCTGAACTGCCGGGCGACCAGGGGCCCGAGCTGCAGGCCGAGCAGCGCGCCCAGGAAGAAGCCGGAGAACGAGAGGGCCCCGATGACGAAACCCTGACGGTATCCGCTGATCGCGAACACGAGCATGAGCAGGAGCAGTACGAGATCCACGGCGGACACGCCCCCAGGGTACGGGCACCGTGCCCGCAACAGGCTGACCGCTCGCTGAACGTGACCTTCGGATCCGTGCGGGTGATGCCCGCCGGGTCAGCGGACGGGGCTCTCGTCGACCGCGTCGGTGCCGGCGGAGGGGGCCGGGGCGGCACCGGCCGGCGGCAGCTCCACCACCCGGGAACGCGGCCACGGGCGGGCCCAGCCGCCCATGTCCAGCAGCGTGTTCAGCACCCCGGCCGTGAAGCCCCAGACCAGCATGCCGCGCACCGAGAAGGCCGGGCCGATCCAGCCGCTCGGGTGGCGTACCCGCATCCGGTTCTCCGGGTCGACCAGCTCGGCGACCGGCAGCCGGGCGACGTGCGCCACCTCGGCCGGCTCGCGCGGGTGCACCGGGTGCGGGGCGTGCCACCAGGCGAGCACGGGGGTGACCACGAAGTCGCTGACCGGGATCCACAGCTTGGGCAGCTCGGCCAGCACGGTCACGCTGGCCGGGTCGAGGTCGACCTCCTCGTTCGCCTCGCGCAGTGCGGTGGCGCTGGCGTCGGCGTCCTCCGGGTCGGCCGCCCCGCCGGGGAAGGCCGGCTGCCCGGCGTGGTTGCGCAGCGTGGCGGCGCGCTGGAGGACCAGCACATCCGGGCCGACGCCGGGCTCCTCGCCGAGCAGCACCAGCACGGCGCTCTCCCGGCCGCCGCTCTCCGGGGTGGTGAGCCGGGTGAAGTCCTCGGCCCGCGCGGTGCCGAGCCGGCCGAGCAGCGGGTCGAGCCAGTCCGGCGGCCGCGGGGTCACAGCCGCACCCCGAGGTGGGTGCGGACCAGCTCGGCGAGGCGGGCGTCGTCCAGCGCGCCGGTCGAGTCGGTGTGCCGGATCCGCCCGTCGGCGTCGACCAGGACGGTCAGCGGGAAGGCGTTGCGGCCGAGCGCCCGCTCGAACGCGTCCCCCTGGTCGACCAGCATGGGGAACCGGACGCCGAAGTCCTCGCCGATGGACTGCGCGCCGCCGCGGCTGTCCCGGCTGTTGACCCCGATCACCTGGAACCGGCCGCCGGCCCGCTCGCTGAGCCGCTGGAAGGCGGGCAGCTCCTTGCGGCAGGGCGGGCACCAGGACGCCCACACGTTGATCACCGCCGGCCCCCTGATATCGCGCACGTTCACGGGGGCGCCCCCGGTGAAGCAGGAGAGCGCCAGGTCGGGCAGTGGATCGCCGGCGGCGCCGGACGGGGCCGGGCCGGACGTCGGCGCGGCGGTCAACGGGGCGCAGTCGGCGAACGGCGAGGGGCGCTCGGCGCGGGTGGCCGGTGCCGGGCCGGCCGGCTCCTCGGTCGTGGCGGTGCAGCCGGCGACCGCGAGCAGCAGCGGGACGAGCAGGTGGGCGAGTCGGCGGGTCACGGCACCTCCGCCGCGACGGCCTGCTGCGGCACCAGGTCGGGGTCGAGGCCGACGGCCGCCGCCAGGTCCCGGGCGCGGGGCCCCTTGAGCAGCTTGGCCGCGGCCACCGGATCGGTCGGCCCGGTGCCGTACGAGGGGCAGAGCTTCGCCAGCGTGCAGGCGCCGCAGGCCGGCTTGCGGGCGTGGCAGACCCGCCGGCCGTGGAAGATGATCCGGTGCGACAGCATGGTCCAGTCGCGCTTCGGGTAGAGCGCGCCGATCGCGTGCTCGATCTTGACCGGGTCGGTCTCGGTGGTCAGCCGCCAGCGCTGCACCAGCCGCTGGAAGTGGGTGTCGACGGTGATGCCGGGGACGTCGAAGGCGTTGCCGAGAATCACGTTGGCGGTCTTGCGCCCGATGCCCGGGAGGGTGACCAGGTCGGCCAGCCGGCCGGGAACCTCGCCGTCGTAGCGTTCGCAGAGAGCCTGGCCCAGGTTGATCAGTGAGCTGGTCTTGTTGCGGTAGAAGCCGGTGGGCCGGATCAGCTCCTCCAGCTCGGCGCGGTCGGCCCCGGCGTAGTCCGCCGCAGTGCGGTAGCGGGCGAACAGCTTCGGGGTGACCTCGTTGACCTTCTTGTCCGTGCACTGCGCCGACAGGATCGTGGCGACGGCCAGCTCCAGCGCGTTGGAGTGGTCGAGTTCACAGTGCGCGTCGGGGTGGGTCTCGGTGAGCACCCGGCCGATCCGCCGGGCCCGGCGGGTGCGACCGAGGTCGGTCTCGGGGGAGGGCGTGGTCACGCCGGTCAGCCTACGTCGCGGGGGCGACGTCCCGTCGGGCCCACGCGGGCGTCGGTGTCCTCAGCCGCCCGCCGGAGCGCTGATCTTGCCGCTCCCGTCGACCTTGGCGCCGGTCTCCGGGAAGTCGGCCCGGCTGACCTCGCGGACGAGCCCGAGGCCCCGGTCCTGCCCGTCGACGGCCGGACGGCCAGAGCTGTTCATCGCGGTCGAGGTGAACTCGCCCCCGACGAAGCGGCCCTCCGCGGTCAGCGAGACCTTCAGCACGCCACCCCAGCCCAGCCGGCCGGCGCTGTTCAGCGACTTCCCGCCGCCGGCGAAGTTGCCCAGGCTGTAGGCGATCAGGCGCCCCTTGTAGAACTCCATGCCGCGCAGCACGTGCGGGCCGTGCCCGATCACCAGGTCGGCGCCGGCGTCGATCACGGCGTGGGAGAAGCGGATCGGGTCGCCCCGGTTCTCCCCGAAGTACATCTCGGTGCCCGGCTTCACCCGGGTGCGGTCGGGGCCCTCGGCGCCCATGTGCACCTGCACCACGACCAGGTCGGCCATGCCCTTGGCCATGGTGATGACCTGCTTAGCGGCGTCGATGTCGACCAGGCTGTTCGACCACGGGTACGACGAGAAGCCAACCACGGCGACCTTCACGCCCTTGACGTCGACCACGGTGATCTCGCCGGGCGCGCCGGTGTGCTTGAGCCCGTGCGCCTCCAGCGCCGACTGGGTGTTCTCGTAGCCCTGCTGGCCGTAGTCGTAGCCGTGGTTGTTGGCCTGGTTGAGCAGTTGGAACCCGGCGGAGCGCAGGTGCGCTGCCCAGCCCGGGGGTGCCCGGAACTGGTAGCAGTTCTTCGGCTTCGGGCCGCACTTGCCGGCGCCGGTGTCGTCGGTGAGCGGCTCCTCCAGGTTGCCCATCACGAGGTCGCCCTTGAGGGCGGCCTTGACGTCGTCGAAGAAGCCCTTCCCGCCGTTGCCCGGGAGCCGGGACGGGGCGTTGCCCATGATCACGTCCCCGGTCGCGGTCAGCGAGATCGACTTTTCGGTCGACCCGCTCGGCGCGGCGGCCTGGTCGCCCTCGGCCGGCCCCCCGGATGCGGTCGAGCCCCCGCCCTGGCCCGGCTGCCAGAGGGGCCCGTCGCCGGAGCCGGCGTCGCCGCAACCGGCGGCGAGCAGGACGACGAGCACGGCGCCGACGGCGGCGGCCAGGCGGGCGCGGGGGCCGGCGGAGCGGCGGCGACGGGGACCAGACACGGAGAGGGCGGGAGCGTACATCGTGGGCGACGCTACCGGCCCGGAAGCGCGGCGACGAGGGCCGATCGGTCGGAAAACCCGTCGGCCGGGCCGGGGCCGGTCCACGCTCACCCCTCCCGCCGGTGGGACCACGGCACGACGGTGCCCGCGCCGCCGGCCAGGACGGCCGCGTGCACGGCCCGCGCCAGCGGGGCGCCCCAGGCCGAGCGGGGGCCGCCGTACGGGGCCGGATCGCCGTCGGCCGGGCAGAGGACGGTGACCGCGTCGGTGGGGGTGCCGGTGGCCGGCAACCCCAGCTCCCAGATCGCCTGTGCCTTCGCCTCGGTGGCCGTGGCCACCGCGTTCACCAGCGCGGCGTCGCCCAGCCGGGCCGGCACGTACACGACGATGTTGACCGTGCCGACCCGCTGGGCCGGGGTCGCGGGGGCGGGCGCGGCGGCCCAGACGGGCATGCCGAGCCCGACCGTCGCCCAGACCCGTACGCCGCCGTCCGTCCGGGGCACCACGTCGGTCACGTCGACGCCGGTCAGCAGCCCGACGCCGGGCCCGGCCAGGCCGAGCCCGTCGGCCAGCTCGGTTAGGTGCGCGGCCGGGTCCTCCCGGTCGTACGACATGGGCACGGTCGCGTTGACCACCCACCCGCGCACGCCGATCCCCCCGCCCAGCGGGGCGGAGCCGACCGCCAGCAGCGGCGCCTCGGCCCGCCAGACCAGCAGCGGGATGTCCGACCCGTCCTCGGGCCGGCTGGTCAGGAACGGCTCGCTCAGCACGCCGGTCACCCTACGATCACAGGTGGGGGCGGTGGCGCCCACCCGCACGGAGGCGGGATCCTAGTCGTTGACCGGGTCGGGCAGGTTACGCCCAACGATCAAGATTCCAGGGGTGCACCTCTGATTCGTGCTCATGTGCGCCTAGACTGGTCGGCGCGCGAGGGATCAGCGGACGGCGGACCCGGCCGACGGACGGCACGCGCAAGCGGAGGTGCGCGATGGACGAGGTACTGGCCCGCAGCGGGATCTTCCAGGGTGTCGACCCGGAGGCTGCCGAGGCGCTCGCCAAGGAGATGGAGACGATCGAGGTCCGCAAGGGCGAGGTCGTCTTCAACGAGGGCGAGCCCGGCGACAGTCTCTACATCCTCCTGTCCGGCAAGATCAAGGTGGGTCGCCGCGCCGCGGACGGCCGGCAGAACCTGATCGCCGTGATGGGCCCGTCGGACATGGTCGGTGAGCTGTCGCTCTTCGACCCCGGCCCGCGTACGGCGACGGCCACGGCGGTCACCGACACCCGGCTGGTCCGGCTGCGCAAGCAGGCCCTGCGGCCCTGGCTGAACAACCGGCCCGAGATCGCCGAGCAGCTGCTGCGGGTGCTGGCCCGCCGGCTGCGCCGGACGAACGACTCGCTGGCCGACCTGATCTTCACCGACGTGCCCGGGCGGGTCGCCAAGAACCTGCTCCAGATGGCCGGCCGGTTCGGCACCCGCGACGGCGGCGTGCTGCGGGTGACCCACGACCTGACCCAGGAGGAGATCGCCCAGCTCGTCGGCGCCTCCCGGGAGACCGTCAACAAGGCCCTGGCCGACTTCGCCTCGCGCGGCTGGCTGCGGCTCGACGGCAAGAGCATCATCATCCTCGACCCGGAGCGCCTGGCCCGCCGCGCGCGGGTCTGACACCTCCGCCGGCGTCCCGGCCCGTGCCCGCCTCCGCGGGCCCGGGCCGGTTCCGTCTTCCCGGCGCGGTGGGTCCGCGATCCGGACCGGTTCCGCCTGCCCGCCGCGGTGGGCCCGCGATCCGACCGGTTCCGCCTGCCCGGCGCGGTGGGCCCGCGATCCGACCGGTTCCGCCTGCCCGGCGCGGTGGGCCCGCGATCCGACCGGTTCCGTCTCTGCCGGCTGCAGAATTCCTGGACCGGCCGGCCCGCCACAGCGGAGGCTGGGCCGATGATCGAGCGGGTAGCTGTTCTCTCCGACATCCACGGCGTGCTGCCGGCGCTGGAGGCCGTCCTGGCCGAGCCGGACGTGGCCGCCGCCGACCTGATCGTGCTCACCGGGGACATCGCGGCCGGCCCGCAGCCGGTCGAGGTGCTCGACCTGCTCGCCTCACTCGGCGACCGGGCCTGCTGGGTCGGCGGCAACGCAGACCGCGAACTGGTCGAGGCGCGGGCCGGGCGGCCGGCCGGGATCGAGGTGTCCGAGTGGGCCGCCACCCAGCTCCGCGACGACCAGGTGGCCCGGCTCGCCGCGCTCCCGCCGACCGTCACGCTGCCGGTCGCCGGCCTGAGCGACGTGCTCTTCTGCCACGCCACACCCCGGGACGACGAGGAGGTGGTGCTGGTCGACTCCCGGCTGGAACGCTGGGCCGAGGTCTTCGCCGGGCTGCCGGCCGCGGTGGGCACGGTGGTCTGCGGCCACACCCACATGCCGTTCACCCGGCTGGTCGACCGCCGCCTCGTGGTCAACCCGGGCAGCATCGGCATGCCGTACGGGGGCGCGGGCGCCTGGTGGGCGCTGCTCGGGCCAGGCGTGCAGCTGCGCCGGACCGGCTTCGACGTGGACGCCGCCTGTGCCCGGGTGGCCGCCGAGTCGGGCTTCCCGGACGCCGCGGCCTGGGCCGACGAGTACCTGCGCTCCCGCCACTCGGACGCGGACGCCCTCGCCGTCTTCGGCCCGCGCGACGGCCGCGCGACAGCACGAGGTTTGTGAATACATTTCGACGGCGGCGGGACCGGCCGGGGCGACCCGGCCGGCCCTCCGGCCGGTCAGCGGTGGGTCAGGTAGTGGCGGGCCGTCTCGCGCAGCCGGGCGTGCATCCCGTCGTACGCGCCGACGCCACCCAGGTAGCGCTTGTCCACCTTCGCCACCATCGTGTAGTTCGTGTCGCACACGTTGCCGACCGGCGCCTCACCGGCCTGGCTGACCAGCTGGTACGCGTCGAGCTGGTCCAGCCCCACCAGCTCGGCGGTCCAGGTGACCAGGTCGTGCTGGCTGATCCGGTAGGCGTCCTCCAGCGGGCGGGCCGAGCCGGTGGACAGGAGCGCGTCGTCCGACTCCAGCCGCGGCCACGGGGTGCCGGCCCCCTTGACGACGTCCACGACGACCGTGGTGTTCATGGCCGCCTCGATGCCGGTGCCGCAGACCTCGCCGTGGCCCTGCCGGCAGTGCCCGTCGCCGAGGGCGAAGAGCGCTCCCGGCACGTTCACCCCGAAGTACGCGGTGACGCCGGCCCGCAGCTCCGGGGTGTCCATGTTGCCGCCGTGCGCGTCCGGGGTGATCGTCATCCGGGCCTCGAAGGCACCGGGTGCCACCCCGGCGGTGCCGTGCATCGGGTCCAGTGGCAGCGCCACGGTGTAGTCGCCCCGGCGGGCCCGGTACGTCGCCGTGCCGGCCGCGACGTCGACGTCGTACCGCCAGACCACCTCGTCGAGCGGGGGTTGCAGGGTCGCCGTGGTGTGGGTGCTGGTGAGCGCGCCGAAGTGCGGAAAGGTGGTGGACACCGCCCAGTCCCGGGCCGGCTCGATGGAGATGAAGTGCACGGCCAGGGTGTCGCCGGGCTCGGCCCCCTCGATGTGGATCGGCCCGGTCACCGGGTTGAGGTACGGGAACTGGCAGACCTGCGACGGCAGGTCGTCGGTGCCGCGGACCCGGCCGCCGAAACAGTCCTCGGTGTACAGCTCGAGGATCGTGCCCGGGCTCACCCGGAGCACCGCCTCGCGCCCGCCGAAGGTGTAGGAGAGCTCGTCCGGCTCCGGCCGGTACTTCACCACGTCGGTGTTCACTGCGGCTCCTTCACCGGCTCGTCGGTGTTGTCGTGGGCGACGTCGACGAGCGCAGCCAGCTCGGGACGCCGGCCCGTCAGGTAGAAGGCCAGCAGGACCAGCAGCCCGACGCCCAACCAGACGAAGCCGAGCACCTGGGCGGCGACCTTGGCGTTGATGACGACGTAGAGCAGGATCAGGAACCCGATCACCGGCACCACGAGGTGCCGCAACCAGTCCCGGCTGCCGTTGCGCACGACGTAGTGGGTCACCACCGAGACGTGCAGCGCCAGGAACGCGGTCATGGCGCCGAAGTTGACAAGTGTGGACAGCAGCGAGATGCCGTCGTCCCGGCTGGCCATGTAGAGGCCGAGCGCCAGGGAGATGCCGGCGACCAGCAGGGTGGCGTTGGCCGGCACCTTGTGTTTCGGGTTGATCCGGGCGAGGAAGCGCGGCATCTGCCGGTCGCGGGCCATCGCGTACAGCAGGCGGGAGGTCGCGGCCTGCGCGACCAGGGAGTTGGCGAAGCCCCAGGCGATGGCGGTGGCCAGGGCGGTGAGCCCGGCCAGCCAGCCGCCGCCGGCCGCGCGGGCCGCGTCGTAGAACGCGGTTCCCTCGGGGTCGCCGTTGTCGAGCAGGCCGGGCGCGTCGGGCACCAGCAGGGCCGCGACCCAGGTCTGCACGACGAACAGGGCGCCGGCCAGCAGCAGCGCCGCGATCATCGCCCGGCCGATCTGCCGGGCCTCCTCGCGGCTCTCCTCGGCCAGCATGGAGATCCCGTCGAAGCCGAGGAAGGAGAGCACGGCGATCGACACCGCGCCGAAGACCAGCGGCCAGGAGAAGGTGTCCGCGTCGAACAGTGGCCGGAGCGAGAAGCCGGCACCCTTGCCCTGCGCCAGCGCCACCACGCCGACGACCAGGAAGATCGCGAGGATGACCAGCTCGGCGGCGAGCATCACCCGGTTGACCCGGGCGGTCATCTTGATGCCGAAGTAGTTGACGACGGTGTTGAGCACGACGAAGGCGGCCAGCCACACCCACACCGGCACGCCGGGCACGAGGGAGTGCATGGCCACGCTGGCCACCAGGTAGAGCAGGCCGGGCACGAGAACGTAGTCGAGCAGGATCACCCAGCCGGCGAGGAAGCCGACGGGCGGTGCGATGCCGCGACCGGTGTAGCTGTAGACGGAGCCGGCCATGGGGAACGCGCGGACCATCTGCGCGTACGACGAGGCGGTGAACATCATCGCCACCATGCCGATGAGGTAGGCCAGCGCGACCATGCCGCCGGACCCGGAGTACACGCTGCCGAAGATGCCGAAGGGCGCGATCGGCACCATGAAGATCAGACCGTAGATGAGCAGGTCGGTGAAGCTGAGGGTCCGGCTCAGTTCCTGCCGGTAGCCGAACCGTTCGACCTGGGCGACTGTCTCGGATGGGTCGGGAGGTTGAGTCACGGCACGCCTCCTTGATCTGGTGAGGCGCACGTTAGTCCAGCCATCGACCGACAGCTAGATCTATGCGCATGGATTGTATACATCGCTCGGTCAGGGCTCAGAAAAAGTCAAGCTTGACTGTTTGTTTCGGGGACGGCACGCTGTCCCCGTGCCCGCCACATCGACCCGCGTCCCTCAACAGGAGCGCAGCCGCGCCACCCAGGCCCGGCTGCTGGAGGCGACCGTCGAATGCCTGGTGGAGCACGGCTGGTCCGGCACGACGACGACCGTGGTGGCGGCCCGGGCGGGCGTCTCCCGGGGTGCCCAGCTGCACCACTACCCGACCAGGGCGGCCCTGGTCACGGCCGCCGTCACCCACCTCACCGAGCGCCGGGCCGTGGAGCTGCGCACCGAGGCTGCGGCGCTGCCGGCCGGCCCGCGGCGCCTCGACGGGGTGGTCGACCTGCTCGCCGCCGCGTTCACCGGGCCGCTCTTCGTCGCGGCGCTGGAACTGTGGGTGGCCGCCCGCACCGACGCCGAGCTGCGCGACGCCCTGGTCCCCCTCGAAGCCCGGGTCGGCCGGGAGATGCACCGGCTGACCGTCGAGCTGCTCGGCGTGGACGAGCGGCGACCCGGCGTCCGCGAGGCGGTGCAGGCCACCCTCGACCTACTTCGCGGCCTCGGCGTGGCCAACCTGCTCAGCGACGACTCGACCCGCCGCGCCGCCCTGCTGCACACCTGGAAGCGCCAACTCGCCGCCCTGCTCACCCCCGACGCCGGAGCGCCGACGCCCGGGAGCGCACGGCCGCACTGATCCCCCGGAGGCACCATGGTCGACCTGACAGCCCTGCTCGCGGACCTGGCCGCCGAGTCCGAGCAGCTCGACGCCCTCGTCGCGCCGCTGCCGCCGGAAGCCTGGGAGCGGCCGACCCCGGCGCCCGGGTGGAGCCTCGCCCACCAGATCGCCCACCTGGCCTGGACCGACCACGTCGCCCACCTCGCGGCGACCGACGCGGCGGCGTTCTTCGCCTCGGTCACCTCCGCCCCGGACCCGTCCCGGCTGGTCGACGACGGCGCCGCGTCGTTCCTCGCCCCGGCCGCCGCGCTGCTGGCGCGCTGGCGGGCGGGCCGGGCGGCGCTCGCGACGGCGCTGGCCGCCGTCCCGGCCGGGGAGAAGCTGCCCTGGTACGGCACCCGGATGTCGCCCACCTCGATGGCGACCGCCCGGCTCATGGAGACCTGGGCGCACGGCGAGGACGTGGCCGACGCGCTGGGCGTCCGGCGTGCCCCGACGGCTCGGCTGCGGCACGTGGCGCACCTGGGCTTCCGTACCCTCGGGCACAGCTTCGCGGCCCACGGCCGGGCGGTGCCGACGGCGCCGGTCCGCGTCGAGCTTGCCGCCACCGACGGTGACACCTGGGCCTTCGGGCCGGCGGACGCGGCCGACCGGGTCACCGGCCCGGCGCTCGACTTCTGCCTGCTGGTCACCCAGCGGCGCCACCGCGCGGATCTGGCGCTGGTCGCCACCGGGCCCGTCGCTGACGAGTGGCTCGACGTGGCCCAGGCGTTCGCGGGGCCGCCCGGCGGCAAGCGGGAGGCGGCGGGCAGCGAGGTGGTCCGGTGACGGCGCTGCGGGTCGGCAACGCCTCCGGCTTCTACGGCGACCGCCTCACCGCCTGGCGGGAGATGCTCGACGGCGGCGAGCTGGACGTGCTGACCGGCGACTACCTGGCCGAGCTGACCATGCTGATCCTCGGCCGGGACCGGATGCGCGACCCCTCGCTCGGCTACGCGAAGACGTTCCTGCGCCAGCTGGAGGGCACCCTCGGCACCGCGCTGGAGCGCGGGGTCCGGCTGGTCACCAACGCCGGCGGGCTCAACCCGGCGGGGCTGGCCGCCGCGATCGGCGCGCTCGCCGACCGGCTCGGCCTCACCGTCCGGACCGGGTACGTCGAGGGCGACGCCCTGGCCCGGCCGGACGCGCTGACCGCGAACGCGTACCTGGGGGCATTCGGGATCGCGGCCTGCCTCGACGCCGGGGCGGACGTGGTGGTCACGGGGCGGGTGAGTGACGCCTCGCTGGCGGTCGGCCCGGCCATCGCCCGCTTCGGCTGGACCCGGGACGACCTCGACGCGCTGGCCGGCGCCACCGTCGCCGGGCACCTCATCGAGTGCGGGGCGCAGGTCACCGGCGGCAACTTCAGCTTCTTCACCGAGCTGCCCGACGGCGGGCACCGGCCCGGTTTCCCCATCGCCGAGATCCACGCCGACGGCTCGTCGGTGCTCACCAAGCACCCCGGCACGGGCGGTGCGGTCACCGTCGAGACGGTCACCGCCCAACTGCTGTACGAGGTGGGCGGGCCGGCCTACCTGGGGCCGGACGTGGTGACCCGGCTGGACACCGTGGAGCTGGCGCAGGAGGAGCCGGACCGGGTGCGGGTCTCCGGGGTCCGCGGCACGCCCCCGCCGGACACCCTCAAGGTGGGCGTCAACAACCTGGGCGGCTTCCGCAACTCGATGACGTTCGTGCTCTGCGGGCTGGACATCCCGGCCAAGGCGGCCCTGGTCCGGGGTCAGCTGGAGGAGGCGGTCGGCAAGGAGGGGCTGGAGTTCACGCTGGCGCGGACCGACCACCCGGACGCCGCCGACACCGAGGCGGCGAGCGCGCTGCTGCACGTACACCTGCGGGACGGTGACAAGGCGCGGGCCGGGCGGGCCTTCTCGGCGGCCGCGGTGGAGCTGGCGCTGGCCTCCTATCCGGGCTGCACGCTGACCACACTGCCCGGCGACGCCACCCCGTACGGGGTGTTCACCGCGGACGCCGTGCCCCAGGACGCGGTGGCGCACGTGGCCGTGCTCCCCGACGGGGCCCGGGTGCCGATCCCGCCGCCCGCCGTCACGTGTTTGCAGGGGGCCCCTCTACAACGCGAGGCGTTAACAGGGGGCCCTTCCTTGCACCCGACCCGGCGGGCACCGCTGGGCGAGCTGGTCGGTGCGCGGTCGGGAGACAAGGGCGGGGACGCCAACCTCGGCGTCTGGGCCCGGTCGGACGCCGGCTGGGCCTGGCTGCGCGGCTGGTTGACCGTGGCGCGGCTGGCCGAGCTGCTGCCGGAGACCGCCCCGCTGACCGTCGAGCGGTACGAGCTGCCGAACCTGCGCGCCGTCAACTTCGTGATCCGGGGGCTGCTCGGCCAGGGGGTGGCCGCCTCGACCCGCTTCGACCCGCAGGCCAAGGCGCTCGGCGAGCTGCTCCGCTCCCGGCTCGTCGACCTGCCCGCCGACCTCACCCCGGGGGTGCCGTCGTGACCATGGTGGACACTCCCGAGCGGCGGCAGCTCCGCGAGCTGACCCGGGCCTTCGTGACGAAGGAGGTCCTGCCCCACCTGGACGACTGGGAGCGGGCCGGTGAGGTGCCCCGCTCCCTGCACGAGACCGCCGCGAAGATCGGGCTGCTCGGCATCGGCTTCCCCGAGTCGGTCGGCGGCAGCGGCGGCGACCTGCTCGACTCGCTCCTGGTGACCGAGGAGATCATTCGCTCGGGCGGTTCGTCCGGGCTGATCGCCGCGCTCTTCACCCACGGCATCGCGCTGCCGCACATGGTCGCCTCGCACGACGACGGCCTCATCGAGCGATACGTGCGGCCCACGCTGGCCGGCACGATGATCGGCGCGCTGGCGATCACCGAGCCGGACGGCGGCTCCGACGTGGCGGGCATCCGCACCTGCGCGCGGCGGGACGGCGACCACTACGTGGTGAACGGATCGAAGACGTACATCACCAGCGGCGCGCGGTCCGACTTCGTGACCACGGCCGTCTGCACCGATTTCCCCGGCTCCGGCTCGCTGAGCCTGCTCGTGATCGAGAAGGGCCTGCCCGGGTTCACCGTCGGCCGGCGGCTGGAGAAGCTCGGGTGGCACTGCTCGGACACCGCCGAACTCTCCTTCGTCGACGTCCGGGTGCCGGTGACGAACCGGGTCGGCCCGGAGGACACCGGCTTCCTGGCGATCATGCAGCAGTTCGCCACCGAGCGGCTGTCCCTGGCCACCCAGGCCTACGCCACGGCGCAGCGCTGTGTGGAACTGGCCACCCGCTGGTGCCGGGACCGGTCCACCTTCGGCCGCCCGCTGGCCAGCCGGCAGCTCGTCCGGCACCGGCTCGCCGAGATGCACACCCGCGCCGAGGCGGCCCGGGCGTACGTGCACGACGTGGCCGAGCGGGTGGTCGCCGGCCAGCCCGTGGTGACCGAGGTGGCGATGGCGAAGAACGTCGCCGTGGCCGCCTGCGACGTCGTCGTCGACGCGGCGCTGCAACTGCACGGGGGCTTCGGCTACCTGCGCGACGCCGAGGTGGAACGGCACTACCGCGACGCCCGGATCCTGGGCATCGGCGGCGGCACGACGGAGATCATGAACGAGATCATCGCGAAGGGCATGGGCCTTTGATGACCACACTCGACAGCGGGCTCGACCCGTCCTCGCCGGCCTACCGGGCCAACCGGGAGGCGCTGCTGGACCGCCTCGCCGAGCTGGAGACCGCGCTCGACCAGGCCCGGGCCGGTGGCGGCGAGAAGTACGTGACCCGCCACCACAAGCGGGGCAAGCTGCTCCCTCGGGAGCGGATCGAGTTGCTGCTGGACCAGGACAGCCCGTTCCTGGAGCTGTCGCCGGTGGCCGCGTACGGCACCGACTTTCCGGTCGGGGCCAGCACGGTCACCGGCATCGGGGTGGTCGAGGGCGTGGAGTGCCTGGTCGTCGCCAACGACCCGACGGTACGCGGCGGCGCCGTGAACCCCTGGGCGCTCGCCAAGACCCGCCGGGCCGGCGAGATCGCCCTGGCCAACCGGCTGCCCATGGTCAACCTGGTGGAGAGCGCCGGTGCGGATCTGCCCACCCAGGCCGAGATCTTCATCCCGGGCGGCCGGGTGTTCCGCGACCTGACCCGGCTCTCCGCGGCGAAGATCCCCACGGTCAGCGTGGTGTTCGGCAACGCCACCGCGGGTGGCGCGTACGTGCCGGGCATGTCGGACTACACGATCATGATCCGGGACCGGTCGCAGGTCTACCTGGCCGGGCCGCCGCTGGTGAAGATGGCCACCGGCGAGGTCACCGACGACGAGTCGCTGGGCGGCGCGGTCATGCACTCGGCGACGTCCGGCCTGGCCGACTTCCTGGCCGAGGACGAGCGGGACGGCATCCGGCTGGCCCGGCAGTGCGTACGCCGGCTCAACTGGCGCAAGCAGGGTCCCGCGCCACGCAACCCGTTCCCCTCGCCACCCAAGTACGACCCCGAGGAGCTGCTCGGCATCGCCAGCGCCGACCTCAAGGTGCCGTTCGACCCGCGCGACGTGCTGGCGCGGGTCCTGGACGGCAGCGACTTCGACGAGTTCAAGCCCGCCTACGGGACGGCCCTGGTCACCGGCTGGGGCGAGCTGCACGGGTACCCGGTGGGCGTGCTGGCCAACGCCCGGGGCGTGCTGTTCAGCGAGGAGGCGCAGAAGGCCGCCCAGTTCATCCAGCTCGCCAACGCCGCCGACACCCCGCTGGTCTTCCTCCAGAACACCACCGGCTACATGGTCGGCACCGAGTACGAGCAGCGCGGCATCATCAAGCACGGCGCCCTGATGATCAACGCCGTGTCGAACTCGACGGTCCCGCACCTGACCGTCAACCTGGGCGCCTCCTACGGGGCCGGCAACTACGGCATGTGCGGCCGGGCGTACGAGCCGCGGTTCCTGTTCACCTGGCCGAACGCGAAGTCGGCCGTCATGGGACCGGCGCAGCTCGCCGGGGTGCTCTCCATCGTCGCCCGGCAGGCCGCAGCCGCCCGGGGCCGCGACTACGACGAGGAGTCCGACGCCGCCATGCGGATGATGGTCGAGCAGCAGATCGAGTCCCAGTCCGGGGCGCTCTTCCTCTCCGGCCGGCTCTATGACGACGGGGTGATCGACCCCCGGGACACCCGTACCGTCCTCGGGCTCTGCCTGTCGGCGATCCACAACGGACCGGTGAAGGGCGCCGACGGCTTCGGCGTCTTCCGGATGTGACCGGTGAGCGCGAGGAACGCAGCGAAGCGGAGTCCCGCAGTCGCGAACGGAAGAAAGGCGCAGCGCCGATGATTACCAGGCTGCTCGTGGCCAACCGGGGGGAGATCGCCCGCCGGGTCTTCGCCACCTGCCGGACGCTCGGCGTGGAGACGGTCGCCGTGCACTCCGACGCGGACGCCGGCGCGCCCTTCGTGACCGAGGCCGACCAGGCCGTCCGGCTGCCCGGCAACACGCCGGCCGAGACGTACCTGCGGATCGACCTGGTCCTGGACGCGGCCCGCCGGGCCGGCGCGGACGCGGTCCACCCCGGTTACGGGTTCCTGGCCGAGAACGCGGAGTTCGCGGCCGCGGTCACCGACGCGGGGCTGACCTGGGTCGGCCCGCCGGCCAAGGCGATCGCGGCGATGGGCGACAAGATGGCGGCCAAGGCGCTGCTCGCCGACGCGGGCGTGCCGATGCTGCCCACCTGGACCGAGGCCGGCCAGGTGACCGGCTTCCCGGTGCTGGTCAAGGCCGCCGCGGGCGGCGGCGGCCGGGGCATGCGGGTGGTCCGCGACGCGGCCGGGCTCGCCGAGGCCGTCGCGGGCGCGCGCCGCGAGGCGGCCGCCGCGTTCGGCGACGGCACGGTCTTCATCGAGCGGTACGTCGAACGCGGCCGGCATGTCGAGGTGCAGATCTTCGGCGACAGCCACGGCACCGTGGTGGCCCTCGGGGCGCGCGACTGCTCGATCCAGCGCCGGCACCAGAAGATCGTCGAGGAGGCGCCGGGCGTCCTGCCCCCGGAGGTGCGGGAGCGGCTGCACGAGGCGGCGGTGGCCGCCGGGCGGGCGGTCGACTACGTGGGCGCGGGCACCGTGGAGTTCCTCCTCGCCCCCGACGGGCAGGTCCACTTCCTGGAGATGAACACCCGCCTCCAGGTGGAGCACCCGGTCACGGAGCTGACCACCGGGCTGGATCTCGTCCGGCTGCAACTGCTCGTCGCCGAGGGCGAGCCGCTGCCGCTGACGGCCACCCCGCCGGCCGACGGCCACGCCGTCGAGGTGCGGCTCTGTGCCGAGGACCCGGCGCAGGGTTTCCGCCCGGCCACCGGCACGCTGCACCGGTTCGCGATCCCGGAGGTGGCCGGCGAGTTCACCCGGACGAAGGGCCTGCGACTCGACTCCGGCGTGGCCGACGGCTCCGCGGTCAGCGTCCACTACGACTCGATGCTGGCCAAGCTGGTCGCCTGGGCGCCCACCCGGGCCGAGGCGGTCCGCGCCCTCGCCGGCGCGCTGGCCCGGGCCGAGCTGCACGGCGTCGCCACCAACCGGGACCTGCTGGTCCGGGTGCTGCGCAGCCCCGAGTTCGGCGCCGTGGACATCGACACCGGCTTCCTGGACCGGCACCCCGAGGTCTTCGCCCCGCTGCTCCCCACCGACCAGCTTCCCGTGGCCGCCCTCGCCGCCGCGCTGGCGGGCGCCGCCGGGCGCCGGGCGTCCGCGCCCCTGCTGGGCGGGCTGCCGTCGGGCTGGCGCAACGTGCCAGCGTTTCCGCAGGTCACCCGGTTCACCGGGGCGGACGGCGGCGAGGTCGAGGTCCGGTACCGGCTCGACCGCACGGGTGCTCTCGCCGACTGGTCGGTTTCGCCGGCCCCGGCGTCGACCGGCCCGGACGGGTCAGCGGCGGGCGGCGACACGACGTCCGGCGACGCCTTCCCGGCCGTGACCGTGGTCGAGGCCGCCCCGGACCGCGTCGTGCTCGACGTCGACGGGGTGCGGCGGGCGTTCCGCGTACACCGGGTGGGGTCGGAGGTCTTCGTGGACGGCCCGGACGGGGCGGCGAGCCTCACCGAGCTGCCCCGCTTCCCCCTGCCCACCGCCGAGCTGGCGGCCGGGTCGCTGCTCGCGCCGCTGCCCGGGGCGGTGACCCGGGTGCACGTCGAGGTCGGCCAGCGGGTGAGCGCCGGCGACCTGCTGCTGACCCTCGAAGCGATGAAGCTCGAACACCCCGTGCCGGCGCCGACCGACGGCGTGGTGGCGGAGCTGCCCGTGCCGGCCGGCGGCCAGGTCGACACCGGGGCCGTGCTGGCCGTGGTCAACTCCGAGGAGGACCCGCGATGAACTTCGACCTCACCCCCGAGCAGGACCAGCTCCGCGACGCGGTCCGGGCGCTCGGGCGGAAGTACGGCCACGGCTACTTCGTCGAGAAGGCCCGGGCCGGCACGCACACCACCGAGCTCTGGCAGGAGGCCGGGCGGCTCGGCTACCTGGGCGTCAACATCCCCACCGAGTACGGCGGCGGGGGCGGCGGCATCACCGAGCTGGCCATCGTCTGCGAGGAACTGGCCGCGGCCGGCTGCCCGCTGCTGCTGCTCGTGGTCTCGCCCGCCATCGCGGCCACCGTCATCACCAGGCACGGCACCGACGAGCAGCGCAAGCGCCACCTGCCCGGCCTCGCCGACGGCTCACAGAAGATCGTCTTCGCGATCACCGAGCCGGAGGCCGGGTCGAACTTCCACCGGCTCGGCACGGTGGCCCGCCGCGACGGCGACGACTGGCTGCTCACCGGCCGCAAGTGCTACATCTCCGGCGTCGACGAGGCCGGGCACGTGCTGGTGGTGGCCCGGGTCGCCGTCGGAGACGGCAGTGCCGGCTCAGGGGACGCTGCTCCACAGAAGCTCAAGCCGGCGCTGTTCATCGTGCCGACCGACGCCCCCGGGCTGGAACGCTCCAAGCTGGACATGGAGATCCTCTCCCCGGAGAACCAGTTCCTGCTCTACCTGGACGACGTCCGGCTGCCCGGCGACGCGCTGGTCGGCGAATCCCTGGACGCCGGGCTGCCCGCGCTCTTCTCCGGCCTCAACCCCGAACGGATCACGGTCGCCGCGATGGGCGCCGGCACCGGCCGGTACGCCATCGAGCGGGCCAGCGAGTACACCGCCAAGCGGACGGTGTGGGGCGGGAAGAGCATCGGCTCGCACCAGGGGGTCGCCCACCCGCTCGCCCACGCGGCCGTGCAGGTGGAACTGGCCCGCCTGATGATCCACAAGGCGGCCACCCTCTACGACGCCGGCCGCGACCTGGAGGCCGGCGTCGCCGGCAACATGGCCAAGTACGCGGCCGGCGAGGCCGCGGCGCTCGCCGTGGACACCGCCGTCCAGGCGCTCGGCGGCGCCGGCATGACCACGGAGTACGGCGTGGCGACCCTGCTGGGGGCGGTCCGGGCCGGCCGGATCGCCCCGGTCAGCCGCGAGATGATCCTCAACTTCGTCGCCCAGCACGTGCTCGGCCAGGACAAGTCCTACTGAGCGCGCCGGGTGCCGTTGCCCGGCACCCCTCCTCAGGGCGCCGGGCCACCAGCTCTGTCCGCGGCCCGGGGTACGGCGGGTGCCCGATCACCCGCCGCACCCCGGGGGTCCGTCAGCGAACGGTCAGCGTGCCGACCGCCGGCAGCGGCGCCACCACCGGCGGCAGCCGCTTCGGCTCGCCCCGACCGGGCGCACCGGCCCGGGCCAGGTCGCTCTTCGAGGCCTTCGCCCGGGTGGCCGCCGGCTCGTCCTGGAACGGCTGCGCGTCACCGGTGCAGAGCGTGCCCCTGGCGGGCAGCGTCCCCTGGAGCAGGTACGCGTCGACCGCGCCGGTCACGCAGGCCGAGGTGCCGTAGGCGGTGTGCCCCCAGCTGTCACTGCTGAGCAGCCGGCTGTTCGGCAGCAGCCTGGCCGAGCTGACCGCGCCCTGGTAGTTGGTCGCCGGGTCCCAGTAGTTGCCGACCACCAGCACCGGGGCGGCGGTGGTCCGGTTGAACGGGCCGGTGAAGGCGTCCTCGTCCCGCACCGTCCAGGTGTTGCGGGCGCAGGGCGCGGTGCCCCAGGCCCAGGCCCGGCCGAAGTACGGCGCGCGCTTGTCCTCCCGGGCCGACAGCGCCGGCCAGGCGTCCGCGCTCTTCGGGTGGTACGCGTCGGTGCAGTCCACCGTCAGGAACGTCTCCAGCCCGTTGTCGTACGGGAAGTCGTAGCCCCGCTGCCGGCGGGCCTCGGCGGCGCGCTGTGCCACGGCGGTGCGCGCCTCCGCCCGGTCGGAGGCGGGAGCGGCCGGGTCGGTCAGCACCAGCAGCTCACCGGTGAGGTCCACGATGTACTGCCAGCCGCTCGGGTCGTAGAGGTTGCCGAGGGTGGCGCCGACGAAGTCGGCGTAGCTGACGGTGAACTGCCCGGCGTCGGGGTCGTTGACCACCAGCGGCTTCTTGCGCAGCCGCTGCGCCACCGTCTCGTAGGCGTCGGCGGGGTCTCCACCGGAGGCCAGCGTGCACTTCTCCGCGCCGGCCTTGGCGCAGCGGGCCAGGATCTCGCGCAGCGCGCGGTACGCGCCGTCGGCGCTGCGCAGCCGGGTCTCCTGGAGCTGGTTGCGGGCCTTGCCCTGCCCGATCCAGGCGTTGGGGTTGAGCACGCCGTCGACCACCAGGGCGCGGAACCGGTCCGGGAACATGTTGGCGTAGTACTGCCCCAGCGCGGTGCCGTAGCTGAAGCCCAGGTAGCTGAGCTTCTTGTCGCCGACCGCGCGGCGCAGCACGTCCATGTCGCGGGCCACCTCGGCGGTGGACGCCGCGCCGGTCAGGGGCTTGCCGGTGGTCGAGCAGCCCTCGCCGACCGCCTTCGACGCCGCGACGTACGCCTTCTCCTCGGCCTTCGTGAACGGGAAGGCGACGTTCAGCCCGGCGTACGCCCGGGTCTGGTCCTTCACCGACGGGAAGCACTTGACGTTGTCGCTGGCGGCGATCCCGCGCGGGTCGACGCCGACGATGTCGAACCGGTCGAGCAGGTCGTCGCCGAGGAAGTACGGTGCGGCGAGCGCGATGCTGGTGCCGGAGCCGCCCGGGCCACCCGGGTTGAGGAACAGGCTGCCGACCTTGTGCTGCTGGTCGCGGGCCTTGACCCGGAGCACCGCCACCTCGGTGGTGGCGCCCTTCGGGTTGTCGTAGTCCAGCGGGAGCCGGACCGTGGCGCACTCGGCGTAGTCGTAGCAGGCGTACCAGTCGAGCTTCGGCGTGGGCACGCGGTCGACCCGGCGCGCCTCGGCGGCGCTGGTCCGGTCGTACGCCGGCGGCTGCGGCGTCGCGGCCGCGGCCGCGGCGGGCCAGACCGCCGATCCGGCGAGGACGAGGCCGGCGATCCCTGTTGCGGTGAGGGACCGGATTGCACGTGGCATGTGGCTGCCTTCCGGTGGGGAACGGGGTCCGTCGAGGAGACCTCGACACCCGTCACTTTAGGGATCACGGCCAACCGGAGCCGCCCGTCAAACGCGGACGGAAGCGACAGATTGCCGATTGATGTAACGAAGTTTTATTGATCGACGCTTTCGTTACTCTCCGGAGTGGAGGCTGGCCGGCTCCACGAACGCCGTCGGGGGAAGCCGTACCGGTCCGGCGGTTGACAGCGCGACAACCTGGGCCATGCTTGTCGGGTGAGTTCGTTCCCGAAGCCCGATGCGCGGGTCAAGGCCGTCGTCGCGTCGGTGGCGGCGGTGGCGGCGCTGGTGACGCTGGTGGTGTGGCGCCCGGCGGGCATCCTGTCGGTCGTGCTGGCCCTGGTCTGCGTCCTGCTCGGCATGATCGCCGGGGTGACGGTCGCCGCCGCCCGGCAGGCTCCGCCCCGCGCCGACGCGCCCAGCGACGAGTGGCCGGCCCTCACCGCCTACGGGGTGGACGCCGACACCCTGGAGGCGATCGACCCCCGGGCGGTGCGGCAGCTCCGCACGCCGGCCGGCGGCTACGCGGGCGACGCCGACACGTTGGAGGCGCTCGACCCGCGGGCGGTCCGGGACCTGCGGGCGTCCGGCGGCGGCTACCCGGGCGACGCCGACACCCTGGCTGCCCTCGACCCGCGGGCGGTGCGGCAGCAGCGGACGGCGAACGGGGTCAGCGACCGATGAGCGTCGGCACGGCCAGCGCGTCCACGCCCCGCCCCGCCAGGCACCGGTAGGTGCGGTCCGTGCCGGCCGGCGGCAGCACCTCCAGGTTCCAGCCGGTCACCTGCCGGACGCCGCTGGCCAGCTGGAACGTGCTCACGCTGCACACCTGCTGGACGGCCGGGTCGGCGACCACCGCGTCGTGGCCCGCACCGACCAGCGCGGCCGGCAGGTCACCCTCGGCGTAGGTCTCCCACGTGTGCCGGCCGTCGCAGGGCACCCGGGTGGCCTCGGCCCGGTCGCGGCGCAGCCGCACCGGGCCGTAACACTCCAGTTCGGACGCGCAGTGGACACCGGTCGGGAGGCGGACGTCGCCCGCCGCGCAACCGGGCGGCACCCGCGCCCCGGACGGCTCCACCGCCTCGCTGGCCACCGGCGTCGGCGACACCACGGCCGGCGCGCCGTCGGCCAGCCAGGCGCCCGCCCCGGCCGAGGCGGCGAGCGCGAGCACCCCCGCCCCGCCGAGGAACCAGCGTCGCGGCCAGCGCCGGCCACGGGTCGGCACGGTCGGATGGGCGTCCTCGGCCGGCGGGCGCGGGCTCGGCTGGCCGGCGCGGGCCAGCGGATGGCCCCCGGTGGTCGGGCCGCCGCTCACCGGAGCCCCCGGATAGGGCGCGCCGCTCACCGGCGTGGCACCCGGGTCCAGCGGGAGCGTGGCGAGCATGCCGCGCAGCTCGACGGCGGACGGCCGCTCGCCCGGGTCGTTGGCCATGCCCAGCCGCAGCACGTCGATCAGCTCGTCGGGCACCCCGGGCAGGCCGGGGATCGGCTGCTGGAACATCTCCAGCACGGTGACCAGGCTCGGGTTGCGCTCGGACTGCCAGCGCGGCGGCCGGCCGTGCATCACCGCGTAGAGGGTGGCGCAGAGCGCGTAGACGTCGACCGCCGGGCTGGGCGGGCTGTGGCTGAACATCTCCGGCGGCGCGTAGGCCGGGGTGAGCACCTCCAGGGTGACCGAGGCGTCGCGCACCTCGGCCAGCACCGCCAGCCCGAAGTCGGCCAGCACCGCCGAGTTGAAGTGCGAGTAGAGGATGTTGGCCGGCTTGACGTCGCGGTGCAGCACCCCGGCCGCGTGCGAGTGGGCCAGCGCGTCGGCGATCTTCACACCGAGGTCGCGGGCCTCGACCGCGCCCAACGGGCACCGGCGCATCCGCTCCGCGTACGAGCCGTCGCAGAGCTCCATGATCAGGTAGGGGTGCTGGTCGACGGTGACCCCGACGTCGAAGAGGTCCACCACGTGCGGGTGGGAGGACATCTTGCCGGCGGCCCGCGCCTCGCGCAGGAAGCGCGCCTGGTCCCGCTCGCTGTCCAGCGTGCGGTTCTCCACCTTGACCGCGACCTCGCGCCCCACCGAGATCTGGGTGGCCCGGTAGACGGTGGCGTAGCCGCCCCGGGCGAAGACCTCCAGGTCGGTCAGACCGGGCACGATGGGCAGCCGCAGGGCGCCGGGCGGGGTCTCGGTCACGACTCGAAAATACCCAACGGTCCCGGTCGCTCAGCGCACCGCGTCGGTCGCCGGAACCGGAGCGGTGTCGTCGGCCGCGGCCGGCTCGCCCGGCCCAGCGGCCGCCCGCCGGGCGTCCCACCACAGGCCGACGGCGGTCGCGACCGCGCCCAGACCCTCCCAGGCGGCGACCCCGAAGAACCGGTCCGGGGCGACGTCGGACAGCACCGCGATGCTGAAGACGGTGAACGTGACCAGCCGGAACCAGACCGTGAACCGGTAGAACGGCCGCCACTCGGTGGCCACCGCCAGCAGGTAGTAGACCCCCATGTTGAACGAGGCCATCGAGGACGCCGTGAGGAACGTGCCGGTGTAGTCGCCCGGGGCGCGCTCGGCGGGCACCTCGAAGCCGAGCAGGCGGAGCTGCGTCTCCGGCCAGATCAGCCCCAGCGCGCCGAGCAGCAGCGCCAGAAGCCCGAAGACCGCGATCGTCCAGCCGGCGCCGGAGCGCGGCAGCCTCATCGTCCCTCCCCAACCGTGGCCGCCGGCGTGGACGGCCCCTCACCCCCCACGCTAACCGCCCCCTCCGACAGGCACATCCCCGGAACCGGCAGAACCGGGTCGGGATCAGCGCGCGGCGAGGCGGGCGCGGAGCGCGTCGGCGACGGCCCGCTCACTGCGCTGCTCGGTGGCGTACGCCAGCCGTACCGCCTCCTCGGCGCTGGCCAGCGCCTCGGCCGGGCGGCCGCACGCGGCGAACGCCTCGGCCAGCACCATCCGCGCGATGACCTGGCTGCGCACGTCCTCGGCCGGGGCCGACACCGCCCGCTGCGCCCAGTCCAGCGCCTGCTCGCGCTGGCCGTGGGCGAGCAGCGCCGACGCGTACCGGGCCATGGTCTGGCGGCGGGAGAACAGCAGCGACGGGGTGTTGGCGGCGGTCGTGGCGACCGGGGCGAGCAGCCCCACCGCGGTCGCGGCGTCGCCGGCCGCGAGCCGGGCCATGGCGAGCAGCACCCGGGGCGCCACCTGGGCGGGGGCCTGCGGGTTGTGCGGCTCCACGCTGGTCAGCACCGACCGGGCCTCCCGCTCGGCCGTCCCGGCGTCGCCCATGTCCAGCGCCACGAAGCCGCGCAGCGTCCCGGCCATCCCGGTGAGCAGGGGGTGCGCGGTGCGGTCGGCGTACGCCAGGGCGTCGGTGAGCAGGTCGGCGGCGTGCTCCGGCTCGCCCAGCCCGCGCGCCACCACGCCGCGCACCACCAGCGCGAAGCCCTGCCCCCAGTCGTCGCCGACCTCGGCGAACTCCCGGTACGCCCGGCGCGCCGCCCGGTCCGCCTCGGCCAGCTCGCCCAGCTCGGCGGTGGCGTACGCCTCGACGGCGCGCAGCGTGCCCACCGCCCACGCCTCGCCGACCCGCTCGCCGAACGGCAGGAACACCTGCGCCATCCGGCACGCCTCGCGGAGCCGGCCGGCGAGCAGCCGCGCGAACGCGGTGGTGCCGCGCAGCCAGGCCCGCCCGTACGGGTCCTTCAGCTCGGCGAAGAGCCGGGCGGCCCGGCCGAGCACCGCGTCGGTGCCGGCGAAGTCGCCCCGGGTCGTGGTGACCCAGGCCAGGTTCTGCAACGACCAGGCCTGCCCGCGTGGGTCCTTCGCGGCGAGGCTGACCTGGTAGGAGGCCGCCAGGCGGCTGCTCGCCTGGCCCAGCCGGCCGGCGATGAAGTCGGCCATGCCGAGCCGGCGCATCGCCGAGGCGCGCATGGTCGGCAGGTTGGCCGCCGTGGCCACCTGCAACGCCTCCTGCCAGCTCCGCTCGGCCCGGGCGGTCTCACCCAGCGTCTGGTGGGCCTGCCCGGCCAGCAGCAGGGCGCTGGTGCGGGTGGCCGCCGCGTCCCCGGCGTTCGCGGCGATCTTCTCGGCGAAGGCGAGCGCGTCGGCCGGGCGGCCGACCTGGAGCAGCGCGCGGGCGTGCACCACCCGGTCGGCCAGCGGCACCCCGTCGCGGGCCAGTTCGGCGGCGCGTTCGGCGTACTCGACGGCCATCGCCGGCTCCCCCGACCGCAGCGCGCGGCGGGCGGCCCGGCACAGCGCGGCCACGCCCAGCGGGGCGACCGCCCGGGCCGGCGAGTCCGGGCGGAGCTTGACCGCGTCGGCGAGCGCGGCGGCCCGCTCGACGTGCTGGGCGACGAAGTCGTCCCGGGCGGAGTCGGTGAAGCCGCCGGGTGGCGCGGTCGGGCCGTCGGCGCTCTCCGGGGCGGCCCAGCGGGCCAGCGCCGCGTGCCGCTCGGCCAGCTCGGCCTTGCTCACCCCGGCGTACGCGGCCTCGCGCATGAGCGGGGTGGCGAAGGCGAACCCGGTGCGGGTGCGGTGCAGCATGCGGCGTTGCAGCAGCTCCTCCACGGCCCGGTCCAGCTCGACCGCGGCCACCGCGGCCGGCCGGCCGTCCCGCCCGAGGCGCTGCTCGCGCAGCGCCTCCAGCGCACCGCCGGGCACGATGTCGCCGACCACCGCGGCGTCCCGCAGGACCGAGCGGGCGTCCGGCGGCAGGGCGTCGATACGCGCGGCGAGCACGGCGGCCAGGTCGCGGGAGAGCAGCCGGCTGCCCAGCGAGCCGGGCGCGAGCCGCCAGCCGACGTTGGCGTCCCGCCCCGGGCCGGCGGTCAGCGCCCCGCGCTCCATGAGCAGGGTGACCAGCTCGGCCAGGTAGAACGGGTTGCCCTGGGCGGTGGCGAGCAGCCGGTCGGCGTCGGCCGTGGACAGCTTGCCGCCGCTCAGATAGCTGGTGAGCAGCCGGGAGGCGTCGGCGCCGCGCAGCGGCGGCAGCGCGTGCACCTCGGCGTCCGCGACGCGGGTCAGCGCGCCGGCGGTCCGCACCAGCTCGGGCCGGCCGAGCAGCAGCACCAGCACCGGGCCGCTGAGCCGGTTGAGGGTCAGCGCGAGCGCCTTGATCGTCTCGGCGGTGGCGTCGTGCAGGTCGTCCACCACGATCACCAGCGGCGCCTCCAGGGCGAGCGCGCTGAGCAGCTCGGCGACCGCGTTGGGCACGGCCTCGGCGTCCGGCGGCGGGGCGGCGGCGTTCCACTCGCCGTTCTCGGTGGCGGCGGGGAGTTCGGCGTACCCGAGCAGGGCCAGGAGCTGGTCCACGGCGAGCGGGGGCAGGTCGCCGGGGAGCCGGCCGAGGCGCTGCCCGAGCCGGCGCAGCCGCTCCTCGACGGCGGGCCGGGTGAGCGCCGTGGCGGCGTCGTTGGGTAGGCCGACCGCCGCCCGGACCAGGTCGGCCAGGGGGGCGAGCCGGCGCCGCTCGCCGAACGCGGCGCAGCGGACGGAGAGCACGCGGGCGCCGGTGTGCGCGGCGTACCGGCCGGCGCCGACGTCGTAGCCGGCGGCGAGGCGTTCCACCTCGGCGGCGAACCGGGACTTGCCGATCCCCGCCTCGGCGGTCATCAGCAGCACCCGGGGCTCGCCCCGGTCGATCACCTCCGCGAGCCGGCCGGCGACCCGGCCGATCTCGGTCTCCCGGCCCACGAAGGGCGCCTCGTCGCCGAGGCCGGACCGGGTGCCCGGCGCGTCCAGCAGGCCCAGCAGCTCGTACGCCTCGACCGGCTCGCGCTTGCCCTTGAGCCGCAGCGGGCGCAGCGCCCGCCAGGAGGCGACGTGCCGGGTGGCGGCGGAGGTGCGCCCGCCGGCGTAGACCGCGCCGACGGCGGCGGCGTCGGCGAGCCGGGCGGCGGTGTTCACCGTGTCGCCGATGACCGTGTATTCGATCGCGGCCTGGATGCCGGCGATCACGTCGCCGGTGTTCAGGCCGACCCGCAGGCCGAGCGGCGCGCCGCCGCCCCGCTCGTCGTCGAGCACCCGGCGGACCGCCCGCTGCATGGAGAGCGCGGCCCGGACGGCGCGCTCGGCGTCGTCCTCGTGGGCCACCGGCGCGCCGAAGACCGCCATGATCCCGTCGCCGGTGAGCTTGTCGACGTGCCCGCCGAAGGTCTTGACCGCGCCCGCCAGGGCGGCCAGCACCCGGTCCGTGACGGCGCCGACCCGCTCCGGGTCGAGGTCCTCGGACCAGGAGGTGAAGTCGGAAAGGTCTCCGAAGAGCACGGTCACCACCCGCCGCTCGGCGGCGGGCAGCGTGGCGGCGGCCGGCAGGGCGGCCCCGCAGTTGTGGCAGAACCGCGCGCCGGGTACGGCGACGGTTCCACACACCGGGCAGGTCACAGCTGCTCCAACCCCGTACCCCCGGCGCCGGATTCCCGGGGGCTCACCCCGAGGTACTCCAACTGGGCGCGCACCGACCACTCGGCGGCCCACCACAGCGACCGGTCGACGTCCGCGTAGACCCGCTCGACGACCTCGGGCGCGGTGGTCGCGCCGGCGGCGACCGCCGCACGGACCTGGTCGAGCCGCGCCCGCCGGTGGGCCAGGTAGAACTCGGCCGCCACGCCGCAGTCGGCCAGCGCCGGGCCGTGGCCCGGCAACGCCGGGACCCCCCGGTACGTGGCGAGCAGCTCCAGGCTCGACAGGTAGTCGCCGAGGTGCCCGTCCGGGTGGGCGACCACGGTGGTGCCCCGCCCGAGGATGGTGTCGCCGGTGAGCACGACCCGCTCGTCGCCGTGCTTCACCAGGAAGCAGACCGAGTCGGCGGTGTGCCCGGGGGTCGTCAGCAGGCGGATGTCCAGGCCGGCGTCGAGCGCGGTGGCCGGGGTCAGCGGCGTGCCGCCGACGGTGTGCGTCGGGTCGGCGGCGAGGACGGGCACCCCGCCGAGCAGCTCGCTGAGCCGCGCCGCGCCCTCGGTGTGGTCGGCGTGCCCGTGGGTGATCAGCACGAAACCGACCGGGCCGTGCGCGGCGAGCGCGGCCAGGTGCTCCTCGTCGGCCGGGCCGGGGTCGACCACCACGGCGTGCCCGGCGCCCGGGGCGCGCAGCACCCAGGTGTTCGTGCCGTCGAGCGTCATCGGCCCCGGGTTCGGGGCACGCACCAGCGTCACCCACCCCGGCAGCTCGTCCGCGAGCGCCCCTGCGGCTCCGGTCACAGGCCCCATGGCAGCGATCGTACGACCCCGCCCGCCACTCCCCGCGATCTTGCCGTGCCGCCAGGGGTTATGTCCCCTTGCGGGTCGTCTGCCCCTCCGGCACCGGCAAGATCACGGGTACGCAGCGTCAGGCGACCTCGACGATGACCTCGACCTCGACGGGGGCGTCGAGGGGAAGCTCGGCGACGCCCACGGCGCTGCGGGCGTGCCGGCCGGCCTCGCCGAAGACGGCGCCGAACAGCTCGGAGGCGCCGTTGACCACGCCGGGCTGGCCGGTGAAGCCGGGCGCGCTGGCCACGAAGCCGGTCAGCTTCACGATCTTGACGACGTTCTCCAGCCCGACCAGCGAGTCGATCGCGGCGAGCGCGTTCAGCGCGCACCGCTGCGCCAGGTCCTTCGCCTGCTCGGCGGAGACGCCGTTGCCGACCTTGCCGCTGGCGAGCAGCTTGCCCTCGGCGATCGGGAGCTGGCCCGAGACGTAGACGTGCTGCCCGGACTGGACGGCCGGCACGTAGCTGGCCAGCGGCGCCGTCACCTCGGGCAGGGTCAGGCCGAGTTCCGCGAGCTTCGCGTGCGGTCCGTTGCTCATGGCCTCAGCCCTTCGGGCGCTTCAAGTAGGCGACGAGCTGCTCCGGGTTCGGGCCGGGAACCACGGAGACCAGCTCCCAGCCGTCCTCGCCCCAGTTGTCGAGGATCTGCTTGGTCGCGTGGACCAGCAACGGGACCGTGGCGTATTCCCACTTCTGCATCGGGTGAAGGCTCCCTTGCCTGGCATGGACTGCGGTCAGGCACAGCCTACGGTCCGCCGCCGTTAGGGGGACGCGGGACGCTGCTCGGGCGTACCGGGGGGCTCGCCGCAGGGGGCCTCGTGCTCGTACCGCTGCGGGCACCGGCTGCGGTCGGGCAGCAGCAGGTCGCAGAAGACCCGGTGCCGGTTGTTCTGGTCGTCGGCCGTGGAGACCGTGGTCTCGCCGGCGTCCAGCTCGCTGAGGAAGCCCAGCGAGGTGGCCACGGTGCCGGCGAGCGCGGTGGCCGCCGCCAGGTCGGGGACCCGGACCGGCAGGTGGATGACGTAGCCGGGCTCCTCCTCGTCGCGACCCCGACCGGCCGGCCGGGCCAGGGTACGCACCACGTCGGTCGGCGGGCGGTAGGACCGCTCGTTGAACGGCGCTCCCGCGCCGGGCCCCTCGGCGTCGCCGGGCCGTCCCGCGCGCTCGCCGGGGAACTGGGCTCGGGGAATGTTCTCCGCGTCGCGCATCCGCTGCCTCCGGGCCTCGTACCTGTTCACCGTCACCACCATCCGGCTCGGAACCCGTCGCCGGTCCGGCCCCCGCGTCGCGACGAACGTAGGACCTGGGAGGAGTCCCGGCAACGGGACGCGCACAACCGGTCACCTCCAGTCACATATGCGACACATTCCCCCATCCGGGAGAGCGGCGGCGGGCACCCGTCCGGCGCGGCGCGGCACGGCGTACGCGGGGCTGGCAAGCCGTCCGCCGACCGCTACCCTTCCGGTCTGGGTGAGCGCCCGTGCTCGCCCGCCACGCTCGATCACGTGTCCGTCGCCTGGGGCGGCGTCGGCGCGCCGCACCCCGGGGGAACGACATGACCCAACCGCCCATCGGTGGCGCCGCCGGCTCGCCCGGAGGTCCCGCCCACCAGGAGCCGCCCGCCGGCGCCACGCCGGCCCCCGGCGCCCTGCCGACGCCCGGCTACCCGCCGGACCCGCAGCCGGCGGCCCCGAAGAAGCGGCGCGGCCTGCTCATCGCCTCCATCGTGCTGGCCGCGGCGATCCTGCTCTGCGGCGGTGGCGGCACGGCCGCGTTCCTCACCCTCCGCCAGGCCGAGGACGGCCAGGGCGCCAAGGAGCCGACGGTCGCGGTGGACGGCTTCCTCACCGCGGTCTACAAGGATCGGGACCCCCGCGCGGCGGCCACCTTCGTCTGCTCGGCGTCCCGCGACGACGAGAAGATCGCCGCCAAGGTCGCCGAGGTGCAGAAGTACGCCGGGCAGTACCAGAACGCGCGGTTCCGCTGGACCACCCCGAAGGTCGACAACCAGACCGGGGACCGGGCGACGGTCAGCACCAGGGTCACCATGACCACGGCCGACGAGAAGACGGCCGACCAGGAACTGCGCTTCACCGTGGTGCGGAAGACGGGTTGGTGGGTCTGCGAGGTCGCCTGACGGCGGCGGCTGGATAGGCTCGACGGGTGGCAGCGACTGAGCAACCGGCCGAGTCCGCCGGCAGATGGCCGGCCCGCCTGCACGTGGTGACCGGCAAGGGCGGCACGGGCAAGACCAGTGTGGCGGCGGCGCTGGCTCTCGGGCTGGCCGCCGGCGGCCGGCGCACCCTGCTGGTCGAGGTGGAGGGGCGGCAGGGCATCGCCCAGCTCTTCGGCGCCGACCCGCTGCCCTACGAGGAGCGGCACCTGACCGACGCGCCGGGCGGCGGCGAGGTGCGTGCCCTGGCGGTCGACGCCGAGGAGGCGCTCCTCGAATACCTGGACATGTTCTACAAGCTCGGCGCGGCCGGCCGCGCGCTGCGCAAGCTGGGCGCCATCGACTTCGCCACCACCATCGCCCCGGGCCTGCGGGACGTGCTGCTCACCGGCAAGGTCAAGGAGGCGACCACCCGGACCACCGGGCAACGCCGGGCGTACGACGCGGTGGTGCTGGACGCGCCGCCGACCGGGCGGATCGGCCGCTTCCTCAACGTCACCGCGGAGACCGCCCGGCTGGCCAAGATGGGCCCGATCAAGACCCAGAGCGAGGGGGTCTCGGCGCTGCTCCGTTCGCCGATGACCGCGGTGCACGTGGTCACGCTGCTGGAGGAGATGCCGGTCCAGGAGACCGTCGACGCCATCGCCGAGCTGACCAAGCTCGGCTTCCCGGTCGGCCGGGTGATCGTCAACGGGGCCCGGCCCCCGGTGCCGGCCGACCGGCCGGTGACCGCCGCCGAGCTGAAGCGCGGGCTGGCCGCCGCCGGCCTGCCGACCGACGCCCGGACCGTGTCCGGGCTCGCCGCCGAGGCCCGTGACCAGCAGGTACGCCGGGAGCTGGAGGACTCGCTCCGCGCCGACCTGGTCGAGCTGGGCCTGCCTCTGACCGAGCTTCCACTGCTGCCCGCCGGGGTCGACCGGGCGGGGCTGGAGACGCTGGCCGAGACGCTCGTCCGGGCGGATTGACTCACACCTGCGGCCGGCACGGAGCAGAGAGACCCTCGAGACCGATACGCTCGATTGGTGCCTTCCGAAGACGCGGCGCCACCGCTGGACGTCGACCAGATCCTCGCCGATCCGGGCGTACGGATCGTGGTCTGCTGCGGGGCGGGCGGAGTGGGCAAGACGACCACCGCGGCGGCGCTGGCGCTGCGGGCGGCCGAGCGGCACGGCCGGCGGACGGTGGTGCTCACCATCGACCCGGCCCGCCGGCTGGCCCAGTCGCTCGGCCTGACCGAGCTGAACAACACCCCGCGCCAGGTCAAGGGGATCGACGTCGAGTCCAGCGGCGGTCAGTTGCACGCCATGATGCTCGACATGAAGCGCACCTTCGACGACGTGGTGCTCCAGCACACCGATCCGGCGAAGGCGGCGGAGATCTTCGCCAACCCCTTCTACCAGGCCATGAGCTCCACCTTCGCGGGCACGCAGGAATACATGGCGATGGAGAAGCTGGGTCAGCTGCACGCCCGGGGCGAGTGGGACCTCATCGTGGTGGACACCCCGCCGTCCCGCTCGGCGCTCGACTTCCTGGACGCGCCGGCACGGCTCTCCCGCTTCCTCGACGGGCGGATGCTGCGGCTGCTGCTCGCACCGGCCCGCAGCGGCGGGCGGAGCATGTTCAGCCTGGTGACGGCCAGCTTCGGGATGTTCTCGAAGGTGGTGCAGAAGGTGATCGGCGCGCAACTGCTCACCGACCTGTCCGGCTTCGTGGCCGCGCTGGACTCGATGTTCGGCGGGTTCCGGCAGCGGGCCGAGCAGACGTACCGCATCCTCCAGGCCCGGGAGACGGCGTTCCTGCTGGTGGCGGCGCCGGAGCCGGACGCCGTCCGCGAGGCCGCCTACTTCGCCGGCCGGCTGGGCGCCGAGCGGATGCCGCTCGCCGGCCTGGTGCTCAACCGGGTGCACCGGCCGGCGGTGCCGGACCTGTCCGCGGCGGACAGTCTGGCCGCGGCCGAGCGGCTGGCGGGTGCGGGCGGGCACGAGCGCACCGCCGAGGTGCTGCGGGCGCACGCCACGCTCGCCGAGCAGGCGGCACGGGAGGAGCGGGTGGCGGCCCGGTTCACCGAGGCGTTCCCGGCGGTGCCGGCGGCGTCGGTGACGGCGCAGCCCGCCGACGTGCACGACGTCGACGGGCTGCGGACGATCGGCGAGGCGATCAGCCGGCACTGAGCGGCGCGACCGACCGGCGCGTCGGTCAGTTGGCCGTGGTCACGAGGACCTTGTCCCGACCGGCCTTCTCCTTGGCGTTCTTCTTCATGGCCGCCTCGAACATCTTGCGCCAGCTGGTGACCTGCGGATGGCGCCGCAGCAGCGCCCGGCGCTCGCGTTCGGTCATGCCACCCCACACACCGAACTCGATCCGGTTGTCGAGCGCGTCGGCCAGGCACTCGTACCGGACTGGGCAGCTCCGGCAGATCCTCTTCGCCACGTTCTGTTCGGCGCCCTGTACGAACAACGCGTCCGGGTCCCCGTTCTGACACGCCGCCAGTGACGGCCAGTCAGTGATCATGCCCATCTGTACACGTCCCCCCTTGCTGTACCTACCGACTTCGCGCGACCAGCCGTCGAATTTCCCCCCGGTCGTCCGGGCCGGCCTCCCCAGGGCGGCGCGGACGACGTGTGGCTGCTGTCGCCGCCACCATCATGCTGTGTAGTCGCCTGATTACGCAACGTTGTCGGCGAAATCCATCATTCCGGACACTCCCGGCTTCCCGGGCTTTCGCCCGCCGTCTACCCCGCCGGGGTAGGTGAAAACGCTGCACCACTCCTCCGTTCGGAGGAGACTTCTGCCAGGTTTCACGCAACCACGCACCGGGGTTCGTGCGTTTAGCACAACGAGGCCGGCGCGCGCAGGAAATGGGGAAACTTCCCCGCGCGCCCCTCGTTCCCTACTCGCGTACCCTGTCGAGGTGACCTGGATGCGGAAACGTGACCACAACGTGCTGACCAACGCCGCATCGCTACTCATCTGTGGCCTGTTGGCCGGCGTGGTGGTCGCCGCGGCGGCCTTCCCCGCGGTGGCGATGTCCGGACTTGCCGCCAAGGCGGGGGCCGAAACCTTCGGCGCGCTCCCCACCGAACTGACGGTGGCCCGGGCCCCGCAGATCACCTACCTGCTGGCCTCCGACGGCAGGACGCCGCTGGCCACTATGTACGACGAGAACCGGCGCGACGTGAAGCTCAAGGACATCGCGCCGATCATGCAGAAGGCCATCATCGCGGCCGAGGACCACGACTTCTACAAGCACAACGGCGTGGACCTCAACGGTGTGGCCCGGGCGTTCGTCAACAACCAGTCCGGGACGAACTCGCGGCAGGGCGCGTCGACGCTCACCATGCAGTACGTCCGGCTCGCCATCTCCTACTCGGCCACCCACCCGGCCGACGTGGTGGCCGCGACCGAGGACACCAGCGCCCGCAAGCTCCGCGAGATGCGCTACGCGCTCCAGATCGACAAGGAGCTCTCCAAGGACGAGATCCTGGAGCGCTACCTGAACATCGCCGCCTTCGGCAACGGCGCGTACGGCATCTACGCCGCCAGCCAGGTCTACTTCAACAAGCCGCCGAGCAAGCTCGACATCCAGGAGTCGGCGATGCTCGCCGGCCTGGTGAAGGCGCCGACCGCGTTCGACCCCACCACCACGGCCGGCTACCCGGACGCGGTCGGCCGGCGTGACTACGTCATCGACAACATGGTGCAGACCGGCGCCATCACCAAGGAGCAGGCCGACCAGGCCAAGCAGATCGAGCTCAAGGTGGCGAAGAAGCGCACGCCGAACGGCTGCGTCGCCACCAACACCCGCTCCTGGGGCTTCTTCTGCGACTACTTCTACCGCTGGTGGCTCCAGCAGGAGACCTTCGGCGCCACCTCCTACGACCGGGAGCGGCGGCTGAAGAGCGGCGGCTACACCATCACCACCTCGCTGGACGTGCAGGCGCAGAAGGGCGCCGACAAGGCGGTCCGCAACCAACTGGACGAGGCCAGCACGGCCGCCCGGATGGTGGCCGCCGTCGAGCCGGGCAGCGGGCGGGTCCGCGCCATCGCGGTCAACCGGAACTTCAAGCTCGACGACCCGGACCACCCGCAGAACAAGATCTCCAGCGACCCGAAGAAGGCCAAGAAGAAGATCCGGGGCAGCCGCCCGAACACGGTCAACCCGCTGGTCAGCGGCGGCGGCGGCATCACCGGCTACCAGGCCGGCTCGACGTTCAAGATCTTCACGCTGGTGGCGGCCCTGGAGAAGGGCTACCCGCTCAGCTACACCATCAACGCGCAGCACCAGTTCCAGTCGGAATACATCATCGACTCCGGCAACCCGGCGGCCTGCAAGGGCACGCACTTCTACTGCCCGCAGAACGCCGGAAAGTCGATGGCGGGCGTGCACAACATGTGGAGCGCCTTCGGGGCCTCGGTCAACACCTTCTTCGTCGAGCTCCAGCAGCGGGTCGGCGCAGAGAACGTGGTGAAGGCCGCCGAGAAGCTGGGCATCACCTTCCGCGCCTCCAACGACGCCAAGTTCGCCGCCAACAAGGACGCCGCGCACCAGTGGGGCGCGTTCACCCTGGGCGTCTCGCAGACCACTCCGCTGGAGCTGGCCAACGCGTACGCCACCCTGGCGGCCGACGGGAAATACTGCGAGCCGATCCCGGTCCAGGAGATCCGGGGCCCGGACGGCGAGAAGCTGGACATCGCCAACCCGCGCTGCGAGCAGCGGATCAGCACGCAGGTGGCCCGGGCCGCCGTGGACGCGGCGCGCTGCCCGGTGGGTGACCGCTCGTCGACCTCGAAGTGCAAGAACGGCACCGCGGGCAACGTCCGCGGCATCGTCGACGCCCCGGTGGCCGGCAAGTCCGGCACCACCGACGGGGACAAGACCTCCGCCCTGGTCGCCATGACCAAGCAGTACGCGGTGGCCGGCATCGAGGCCGACCCGGACTGGCCGCAGACCAACCAGCGGATGAAGCACAACGAGGTGGCCTGGGGCATCAACCCGGCGGTCTACCAGACGCTCCGCGACGCCATGAGGGGCAAGGAGCGGATGAACTTCACCCCGCCGAGCGGGAAGATCATCGAGGGCGACCAGCGCTCGATCCCCGGGGTGAAGTGCGAGTCCGTCGAAACCGCCAAGTCGCGGCTGCGCGGCGCCGGCTTCGAGCCGGTGGTCTCCGACGGCAAGGTCGCGTCGGAGTGCCCGGTGGGCACCGCGGCCGGCACCAGCCCGGACGGACGCACCATCAAGGGCGGCGTGGTGATGATCGAGGTGAGCGCCGGCGGCGGCCAGCCGAAGCCCGGCAGCAGCACCGGCCCCGGCGGGCCGGCGGTCCCACCGCCGCCCAACCAGGGCCGCCCGGGCCGACCGCGCGGCTGACCCGAGCAACGCCAGCGGGCGGGCACCCCACCGGGTGCCCGCCCGCTTCGTCGTCGAAGGGGTGCGGTCAGAGACCGAGCTGGCGGCGGACCTCCGCGGCGACCCGGCCACCCTCGGCCCGACCCGCCACCGCGGCCTGCGCCGCCTTCATGGCCGGGCCCATCTGCGCCTTGCCGGTGAAGCCGCCCGCGGCGAGCGCCCCCGAGACCAGCTCGGCCAGCTCGCCGTCGGAGAGCTGCTTCGGCAGGTAGCGCTCCAGCACCTCGCCCTCGGCGGTCTCCTTGCCGGCCTGCTCCGCGCGACCCGCGTCGGCGAAGGCGGTCGCCGCCTCGCGGCGCTTCTTCGCCTCCTTGGTCAGCACCGCCAGCACCTCGTCGTCGCTCAGCTCGCGCTTCTCCCGGCCGGCGACCTCGGCGTTGCCGACGGCCGCGAGGGCCATCCGCAGCGTGGAGGTGGTCAGCTCGTCGCGCGCCTTGAGGGCGGCGCGCATGTCGGCGGTGAGGCGGTCCTTCAGCGTGCTCATGGACGGTCAAACTACCCTGAACGCCATGCGAAAGCGCACACTATTCCGGCTCACGGCCGGCACCGTCGCCGCCGGGGCGGCCACCCTGGCGTACGCGTCGCTCATCGAGCGCAACATGTTCACCCTGCGCCGGTACGACGTACCGGTGCTCCCGACCGACGCCGAGCCGCTGCGCGTACTGCACCTGTCGGACCTGCACATGATGCCCGACCAGCGACGCAAGCAGGACTGGGTGGCCTCGCTGGCCGCCCTCGACCCCGATCTCGTGGTGGTCACCGGGGACAACATGGCCCACCCGGAGGCCGTGCCGGGCGTGCTGCGCGCCCTGCAGCCGCTGCTCGACCTGCCCGGCGCCTTCGTCTTCGGCTCCAACGACTACACCGGGCCGGTCCTGAAGAACCCGTTCACCTACTTCCTGCCGGACCGGGAGTACACCGAGGGCGTGCCGCTGCCGTACGAGGAGCTGCGCGACGTCTTCACCGGCGCCGGCTGGGTGGACCTCAACAACGCGCGGACCACCCTGAAGGCCGGGGGCCGGGAGATCGAACTGGCCGGCGTGGACGACCCGCACATCGAGCGGGACGACTGGGCGGCCGTGGAAGGGCCGGTCAGCACGGGCGCGGCGCTCTCCATCGCCCTGGCTCACTCCCCGGAGCCGGCCGTGCTGGACCGGATGGCCGCCGACGGCTTCGGGCTCCTGCTCGCCGGGCACACCCACGGCGGACAGGTCTGCTTGCCCGGCTACGGCGCGCTCGTCACCAACTGCGGGTTGCCCCGGTCGATGGCGCGCGGGCTGCACCGCTGGCCCGGCTCCGACTCCTGGCTGCACGTCTCGGCCGGCCTGGGCACCCATCCCACCGCGCCGGTGCGCTTCGCCTGCCCACCAGAGGCGACCATCCTGACCCTGATCCCCCGCTGACCTCACCGGCTCGCAGATCCTGGTGCGAAACGGCCCCTTGAGGGGCCGGTAGCTACCAAGATCTGAGGCCGGGTCGGCGCGGGGGGTACGGAGTTTGACCATCGGAGCGGGTGGGCTACTATTTGTCGGCACGCCTCGGGGTGTGGCGCAGCTTGGTAGCGCGCTTCGTTCGGGACGAAGAGGTCGTCGGTTCGAATCCGGCCACCCCGACCAGAGGTGAGAACAGGTCAAGGCCCCTCCACGGAGGGGCCTTGATTCATTTCCGGCGGATCGTCACCCGCTCGTCGAGTGCGTGTGGCGGTCCCGCGTCGTGGACGTCTGCTCGTGCCCCATGACCCTCGTCACGTCGTTGATCGGCACCTGTGGGAGACGAGCCAGTTCGCGCTGGAGATCATCGACGGTCTCCTCCCCCACCAACCATGGTCAACCCGGGTGAAGTAGCCGGCAGATTTCCTCGATCCCGTGCAACCGTGGCGTCGCTCTGCTGCGTGAGTGGGAGGAGCAGCCACCAAGGAGAGTGGGGTCGGCGTGACAGAGGAGGACTACCGGGCGTTCTACGCATCGGCGTTCGCGCGGTTGGTCGGTCAGGTGTATCTGCTGACCGGCAACTTCGCTGACGCGCAGGACGCCGTTCAAGAGGCGTTTGTCCGAGCCTGGAGCAGACGTCGCCGGTTCGCCGACGGGGACGAGCCGGAGGCGTGGATCAGAACCGTCGCCCGCCGTGTCGCGGTCAGCCGTTGGCGCTCCGCACGGTCCGGGTTGGCGGCGTGGCGGCGCCACGGGCCGGTCCAACACGTGGCTGCGCCCGGCGTGGAGACTCCGCTGATCGTGGCGGCCCTGCAACGTCTGCCCGAGGAGCAGCGACGCGCAATCGTGCTGCACCACCTGTGCGACCGGTCCGTCGATCAGGTCGCCGCAGAGATGGGCGTGCCGTCCGGAACGGTCAAGGCCCGGTTGTCGCGCGGGCGGAACGCTCTGCGACAGATCCTCGACGAGGCGGATGCCTCGCATCCGTGGAGCCGCACGGAGTCGCGCTCCACACCCCTCGCGGGCGAGCCGCGGGCCGGCACGCCGCGCGGTTCCGACCGACCGGACGACATCACAACCTTGGAGCGTCGTCATGTCTGAACACGAACACCCCGACCGAGAGAGCCGCGAGCTCGAAAGCCGCGTCGTCCGCAACCCTCCCCTGGACAACCCGCTGCCCGGCCTGGACACCATGCTCCGGGACGCGGCCGGCGACGCGGCGCGCCGCGCGATCGTGCCGTCGTACGACCTGGTCCAGGGTCTGGCACGGGGCCGCCGTACCGCGAAGGTCGCGACTGCCGGCGTGTTCGGGCTCGTGCTTTGCCTGGCGCTGGGGGTGGCGGCGGTCACCGGTGCCGGGCCGCACCGGGACGAGGACAGCCCGCGGCCGGCCGGATCGGCCATCACGCTCGACCCGTCGTTGCGTGGGTACTGGACAAAGATCCCGATCCTGAGCTGGACGCCGGACACGGGCCGCGTGGTGTCGGACGTGGCTGGCACGAACGAGTTCCGTACGGCGGTCTTTTCCGCGCTGGTTCCGGGGGATCACGATTATTCCCAGCTCAACGATCTGCGGAAAACCTTTCCCGACGCTCCGGTCGGTGGCCCGGCCATCGCCATCGATCAGTCGGTCACGAGAGCTGAGTTGGAGAACGCGGCCGCGAACCTGCGCAAACTCGACGGCGTGCAGGACGCGCGCGTCGTCGAGGTGCGCGGCCTGTGGTTCACCGTGTCGGCCACCGGCCCCGCCGCCTCCGGCAGTGGGATGCCACCGGTCGTCGACCTCAAGGGGATAGGTGTGAACGGCTCCGCCAGCGGCCGGCACCGTGACGCTCAGAATCGTTGGGTCAACTGGGTACGCACCACCTACGTCGGACCGGCCATCGACCGCGCCACCTTCGACCTGCTCCGCGCCCGGACCGCCGAAGCCGTGCACATCGACGTCTCGCAGGTGGTGGTCACCGCGGAATCCTCCGTCAGCAGACCGAAGCCGACGACGAGCTGACGCCGGGGTCTGCCGATCCGCTCGGCGATCACCGTCGCCGGCATCGTGGGCCACTGCTGCACCAACGCCCCAATCTGCGGCGCCAGGTAAGAGGCCGTATCCGGTTCCACCGGGTGCAGCCTCTTCGCCTTTCGCGGACCCAGCACCGGAGGCTGTGGCGGGGCTCACGGCAGCCGGCACGGTCCGTAGCCGAACCGGCGCCCGATCACAAGCGTCTCGTCACGGGCAGTTGATCCGTCTTCCTGGCAAGGTTGATGCATGGCCGCCATGATCCGATCCCGCCTGACCGATTGGACCACCCTCCTACCCCTGATCGCGGTCCTGGTGCTCGCGGCCACCTGGGGTAGGGACCTGGCCGGCCCGCTGATCGTGGTGGTGGCCGCGCTGCTCGCCGGCGCGGTGCTCGCCGCCGTGCACCACGCCGAGGTGGTGGCGCACAAGGTGGGCGAGCCGTTGGGCTCGCTGGTGCTCGCCGTGGCGGTCACCGTGATCGAGGTCGGTCTGATCGTCACGCTGATGATCAGCGGCGGCGACAAGACCCAGGCGCTGGCCCGGGACACCGTCTTCGCCGCCGTGATGATCACCTGCAACGGGATCCTCGGCCTGTCGCTGCTGCTCGGCGCGTTGCGCCGGCGGGTGGCGGTGTTCAACCCCGAGGGCACCGGCGGGGCGCTGGCCACCGTGGCCACGCTCGCCACCCTCAGCCTGGTGGTGCCGACGTTCACCAGCCGGCCCGGCCCGCAGTTCTCCCCCGCGCAGCTCACCTTCGCGGCGGTCGCCTCGCTCGCCCTGTACGGCCTGTTCGTGATAGTGCAGACCGGCCGGCACCGCGACTACTTCCTGCCGGTGACGCAGGAGGGCAGCATCATCCCCGAGGACGCCGACGGCGACGGGCACGCCGATCCGCCGTCCACGCGTACCGCCCTGGCCAGCCTGGTGCTGCTCGTGGTGGCGCTGGTCGCGGTGGTCGGTGACGCGAAGACCATCTCCCCGGCGATCGAGGCGGGTGTCGAGGCGGCGAACCTGCCGCAGGCGTTCGTCGGCGTGGTCATCGCCCTGCTGGTGCTGCTGCCGGAGACCCTTGCCGCCGCCCGGGCGGCCCGCCGGGACAGGGTGCAGATCAGCCTCAACCTGGCGCTCGGTTCGGCCATGGCCAGCATCGGCCTGACCATCCCGGCCATAGCGCTGGCGTCGATCTGGCTGGACGGCCCGCTGCTGCTGGGCCTCGGCGGCACCCAGATGACGCTGCTCGCGCTGACCGCGGTGACCGGGGTGCTCACCGTGGTGCCGGGCCGCGCGACCGTGCTCCAGGGCGGGGTGCACCTGGTGCTGCTCGCCGCGTTCGTCTTCCTCGCCGCCAGCCCGTGACCGTCGGGAACGGCGGTCAGTCCTGCAGCTCAGTGCGGGCGACCTCGGCGAACGCGGCCGACAGGTAGTCGGCCAGGGGCCGGCCGGTGGCCGCCAGCAGGTCGGCGACGAGCAGCGGGGCGTGCCGGGCGATCGCGGTCGGGTCCGGCGGCGCGTCGTCGTCGCCCGGGTCGTAGACGCCGAGCGCGCCCGCCAGCAGCACGAGCAGCACGTGCGGGTCGACGTCGGGCCACCAGGCCGCGGTGGACCGGACGCACCGCTCCAGCACCTGACGGACGTCATCGCCGTCCAGCCCGTCCGGGTGGCTCTCCTCCAGCAGCAGCCGGACCACGCCGCCGAGCACCAGCCCGGCCCGGTCGGCGGAGGCGAGCCGTTCCACCGCGGGCGCGTATGTCTCACCGTCCCGATCGGCGGCGGCGGTCACGGCCCCGGTGGCGGCCTCGGCGATCTCCCGGGCGGAGGCGGGGAGGTGGCGCCAGGTCGTGGTCACCGGGCCAGCATGGCAGACCCCACCGACAGGTCGCCGGTCAGCCGCACCGGCGGCGCCCGGCCCGGGCCTGCCGGAAGGTTTCGAGCCCGAAGATCCGGGGCACCGAGATCCGCACCGTTGATCGAGCGGCGCCCGAGATGCCGGATGCGCTCGGTCGTACGTCATGACAGACCGTGGCACGCGACGCGCGTACCGGAATGGAGCTGACCGTGAGCACACCGGAACTCACACCGCTGTCCCTGGACGAGTTGGCCGCGGAGGCGGCGACCGCACTGCCCACCAAGGAGGTGATTTCCCTCCTCGACCTCAACGTGGACCTCGACCTCGGGCTGGATCTCGCGGCACCGATCGACCTCGCGGTGGCCGCCAACGCCAATGTCGCCGCCCCGATCGACGCCGCCGTGGGTGCCAACATCCTCTCCACGGGCTCGACCGCGGCCGCCCTGTCCGACCAGGGCGTCCTCATCGACCAGACCATCTCCGGCCACGCGATCGCCACCGCTCCCCAGGACAGCGCGATCGACCAGTCCAACGACGTGATCGACGACGGCACGACCGACCCGGGCACCACGGACCCGGGCACCACCGAGCCCGGCGCCGGTGACACGAACGACGGGAATGTCACCGTCCCGACCGACCCGGCGTCGATGCTCGACGGCGACCTGCTGAACGTCGACGTCAACGTGGCCCTCGACGCCGACCTCGCCGCGCCGGTCGCCGGCGCGGTCGCCGCCAACGCCAACGTCGCGGCCCCGATCGACGCCGCCGTCTCCGCGAACGTCGCGTCGGTGGACTCCAGCGCCACCGCCATCTCCCAGCAGGACGCGATCATCACCCAGCATCTCGACGACGTGACGGCTCGCGCCACGGCCGACCAGCAGGCCGAGATCACCCAGTAGCGCGATGAGTGTCATCTCGCCGTCCGGCCCGATCACCCCGCAAGGGCGGGGCGCCGTCAGCACGGTGCTCCGCCCTGCGGGGGGTCCCCGACCGGACCCGGACACCGCCGAGGCCACCGGCTCCGGCCCGCGGGAGGTCGTGCCCGCCCACGCGCCAGGACTGGAACTGCTGGGCGAACTGCCGGGCTCCGGGTACCGCCAGCCACCCGGGCTGGTACGGCGGGCCGACGGCCAGACCTGCCAGCTCACCCGGCTGCTGTACCTCGTTCTCGAGGCGATGGACGGCCGGCGCGGCTACCCGGAGATCGCGGCGCTGGTCAGCGGGAGGATCGACCGTCTGGTCACCGCGGACAACGTCCGGATGCTGACCGAGCAGAAGCTGCGCCCGCTCGGCCTCATCCGGCAAACCGACGGCTCCGCCCCGACGGCACGCAAGGCCAATCCCCTGCTGGCGCTGCGGTTCCGGCTCGTGGTCTCCAACCCCCGGGTGACCCGACGGATCACCCGGCCGTTCGCGGTCCTGTTCCGACCCCTGGTCGTCGCCCTCGTCCTGGTCGCCTTCCTGCTGTCCACCGGATGGGTGCTGTTCGAGAAGGGGCTCGCCTCCGCCACCCACCAGGTGTTCGACAGGCCGGGTCTGCTGCTGCTGGTCTTCGCCATCACCATCGTCTCGGCCGGCTTCCACGAGTTCGGGCATGCCGCGGCCTGCCGGTACGGCGGCGCCACCCCCGGCACCATGGGTGTGGGCCTGTACCTGGTCTGGCCCGCCTTCTACACCAACGTCGACGACAGCTACCGCCTGGGACGGGCGGGCCGGATCCGCGTCGACCTCGGCGGCCTGTACTTCAACGCGATCGTCGCGGTGGCGATCTTCGCCACCTGGGCGATCACCCGGTGGGACGCGCTGCTGCTCGTCATCGTGGCCCAGGTGCTGCAGATGCTCCGGCAACTGGCGCCGTTCGTCCGCTTCGACGGGTATCACATCCTGGCGGACCTGACCGGGGTGCCGGACCTCTACGCCCGCATCAAGCCGACGCTGCTCGGCCTGCTTCCGACCCGGTGGAACCGTCCGGAGTCAAAGGTGCTGAAGCCGTGGGCCCGGGTGGTGGTGACCCTGTGGGTGCTGATCGTGGTGCCCCTGCTCCTGATCACGCTGGTGCTGATGGTGACGGCCCTGCCCCGGGTCGTGGCGACCGCCTGGCAGGGCCTGCGGCGCCAGTCGGTGCTCCTGGTCGCGAACTGGGTGGACGGGGACGTCCCCAGTATCGGCGTCCGGCTGCTGTCCGTGCTCGCCATCTGCCTGCCCCTGCTCGGCACGGCGTACCTCCTGATCCGGCTGGTGCGGCGGACGGTCCGCTCGGTCTGGCGGGCCACGGCGGGCCGGCGGCTGCACCGCGTCGGCGCCGTGGTGGCCGGCGGCGCGCTGGTGGCGGCCCTGGTCTGGGCCTGGTGGCCGGACCCGGCGACGTACCGGCCGGTGCAGGAGCACGAGCGCGGCACCGTCGCCGACGTGCTGCCCGCCGGGCAGCGGCATTCCGCCGTGCCGGCGGTCGAGCCGCCGCTCCGGGTCGGGGAGCGGCGAACGGTGACCACCGTCTGGCCCGGCGCCACCACGCCACCCACCCCGGGCGAGCAGCGGCTGGCGCTCGTCCTGGTGCCCCGGGAGGCCGACTCGCCGGCGGCCGGGGCCCACCCGCGATCGACCTGGGTCTTCCCGTTCAACCCGCCGGAGGCGCCGGGCCCGGGAGACAACCAGGCCCTGGCGGTCAACACCCGGGACGGCTCCACCGTCTACGACGTGGCGTTCGCCCTCGTGTGGGCCGACGGGGACGAGGGCGACGTCGACAACCGCAACGAGGCCTACGCCCTGGCGAGCTGCCGGGACTGCCGCACGGTGGCGGTCTCGTTTCAGGTGGTGCTCGTCGTCGGGCCCGCCGACGTGATCGTGCCGGAGAACGTGTCGGCGGCCGTGAACTACTCCTGCCGGGACTGCCTGACGTACGCGGTGGCCTCGCAACTCGTGTTCACCCTGCCCCAGGGTCTGAGCGGCGACACGAAGGACCGCATCACCGCGCTGTGGCGGGAGATCGAGCGGTTCGGCCGGGACATCCGGGGGCTCGGTCCCCAGGAGATCCAGGCCCGCCTGGAGGGGTTCAAGGCGCAGATCGTGGCGATCATCGGGCAGGACCCGGCCGTCGCGGCGACGACCGGCGGCACCCCCTCCCCGACCGCGGCGACGCCGATGCCCGGCGCCGGCCTGACCCCTGGCCCCACCGACACGCCGTCCGTCGCGCCGTCGGCGCCCGCCGGCCCCACCGCGCCGGCGGCCGCCGGGACCCCGTCGCCCGCGGACTCCGCCTCTACCTCGCCGGGAGTCACCCCGTCCGGTACGACTCCGGAGGCGACCGCGGCGGCAGAGGAATCACCGTCGGCCGTCGCAACCGAAGGGTCACCGCCGGCCGCCACGGTCGACGGGTCGGCGTTGCCGACACCGACGCCGATCGGCTGAGACCCACCTCACCCCGTGAGCAGCGGGGTGAGGTGGGCCACCCGAAAACCGTTCGCCGCCTGTCGTACCCCGGCAACAGAATCCAGCCATGCTGCGCCGCGCCCTGCCCGCCCGTCCCGAAGCCCGCCGCCTCCTGATCGGCACCCTGCTGTCGGCCGTCGGGCGCGGCCTCACCCTGCCGTTCCTCTTCATCTACCTCACCGACGTCCGCGGGTTGAGCGATGCCCGCGCCGGCCTGGTGATCGGCTGGTTCGGCGCGGTGACGCTGGCACTGTCGCCGCTGGGCGGCACGCTGATCGACCGGTTCGGCGCCCGCCGGGTGGTGCTGCCCTGCCTGGCCGTCGAGGCGATCGGCACCGGCTCGCTGGCCCTGGTCGACTCGACCGCGTCGGCGTTCGGCGTGATGACGCTGATCGCGGTGGGCAGCTCGGCGATCTGGTCCGGCCAGAACACGATCCTCGCCTCGCTCACCGGCGACGGTGAGCGGCAGCGGGTGTTCGGGTTGAACTTCGCGCTGCTCAACCTGGGCATCGGCGTGGGCGGCATGATCTCCGGTGCGGTGGTCGACGTGGCCCGGCCGGTCACCTTCCAGGCCATCTACGTGCTGGACGCGGTGAGCTATCTGATGCCGGGCCTGATCCTGCTGACCCTGCCGCACGTCGGTCACCGGCTGGTCCAGGAGCGGGCGGCGGACGCCGCGCCGGGGGCCGGGGGTTACCTCGCCGTGCTGCGGGACCGACCGTTCCGCCGGCTGGTCATCTTCGGCCTGGTCCTCACCACCTGCGGCTACGCGCAGATCGAGGTGGGCTTCGCCGCGTACTCGGTGCGGGTGGTCGAGGTGTCGCCCCGGGTGGTGGCGTGGGCGCTCGCCGGCAACACCGTGATGATCGTGCTCTCCCAGCTGCTGGTGATCCGCCGCATGGAGGGCCGGAGCCGGACGGGCGCGCTCGCCGCGGTGGGCGCGGTCTTCGCGACCGCCTGGCTGGTCCTGGGCGCGGCCGGCCTGGTCGGCACGGGCAACGCGTTGCTCGCGGCGCTCGGCGTGGTGGCCTGCTCGGCGATCTTCGGGTTCGGCGAGACGATGCTGTCGCCGGTGATGCCGGCGCTCACCAACGCGCTCGCCACCGACGAGCTGCGCGGCCGGTACAACGCCATGAGCTCGATGATCTTCGGGATCAGCGGCGTCATCGGCCCGGTCACCGCGGGCCCGCTGATCGGCGCGGCGCACGGCCGGCTCTGGGTGGCGGTCGTGGTGGGCGGGTGCCTCACCGCCTCGGTGCTGGCCCTGTCGCTGCGCCGGCTGCTCACCGGCGCCCAGGACGGCCGCATCGCCGCCGTGGTCGGGGAGCCGGCGCCCGCGCACGCCTGAGCACTGCCGCGAAACACGGACGGGCCCCGGAGCATCCGCTCCGGGGCCCGTTCGTCGTACGGTTCGGCCGTCAGGCGACCGGGACCTCCGCCGTGGTCTGGATCCGGTCCAGCGCCGGCGCGGAGACCGGCGACTTCTCGGTCAGGTACGCGGTGAAGGCGTCCAGGTCGATCAGGCCGGTGACGGCGTTCGTGCCACCGGTGAGGACGCTGAAGCCGTCGCCGCCGCCGGCGAGGAAGTTGTTCACCGTGACCCGGTAGGTCGCGGTGTCGCTCACCGGGGTGCCGTTGATGGTGAGGCTGCCCCGGACCACGCGGGTGCCGGTGCACGGCGACGCGGCCGGCGCGGTGGTGCCGTTGACGTCGACGACGTAGTGCACGGTCGAGGACGCGTACAGCACCTTGGTGGTGCTGAACTGCTGCTCCAGCAGGCAGTAGAGCTGCGCGCCGGTCAGGTCCAGCGTCACCAGGTTGTTGGCGAACGGCTGGACGGTGAACGCCTCGGCGTAGGTGACCGGGCCGGCGTCGAGGTCGGCGCGGACACCACCGGGGTTCATGAACGCGGCGACCGCGTTCTGCTCGTTGTCGGTGGCCGCGAGCTGGGCGTCGGCGATCACGTTGCCGAGCGGCGACTCACCGGTCTGGTACGTCGGCTTGCCGTTGACGTCGACCCCGGTCTGGTACAGGTTCTCCTGGGTCTTGGTGAGCACGCTGGTGGTCTCGCCGACCACCTTGTCGGCCACCGGGCCGAGGGCGGTCTTGTAGTGGGTGATCAGGTCGTTCGTGGCCTGGTCCGGGTCGACGGTCCGGGTCACCACGACGTTGTTCGCCGACGCGCTGACGATGTCCTTGCTCCGCCGGTCGATCTTCAGGTCGATGTCGGTGACCAGGCGGCCGAAGGAGCTGGCGCTCGTGACGAGCTTGCCGTTGATGTTGCAGTTGTAGGCGGCGTGGGTGTGCCCGCTGACGATCACGTCGATGGACGGGTCCATCCGGTTGGCGATGTCGACGATCGGGCCGCTGAAGCCGACGCAGTCGTTGATGCCGCCGCCGTTCTGCACGCCACCCTCGTGCAGCAGCACGACGATGGCCTGCACGCCCTGGGCGCGCAGGATGCGGGCGTACTTGTTGGCGGTGTCCGCCTCGTCGGCGAAGGACAGCCCGGCGACGCCCTGCTGGCTGACGATCTGCGGGGTGCCCTCCAGGGTCATCCCGATGAAGCCGATCTTGACGCCGTCGATCTTCTTGATGCCGTACGGCGGCAGCAGCGGCTTACCGGTGGCGGTCTTGAAGGCGTTCGCCGAGAGGTACTGGAACTTGGCGCCCTTAAACGGGGTGCCGTCGGCGCAGCCGTCGACCGGGTGGCAGCCGCCGTTCTGCATCCGGAGCAGCTCGGTGGCGCCCTCGTCGAACTCGTGGTTGCCGACGCTGGTGAACTCGAGCCCGGCGAGGTTCATCTCCTCGACGGTGGGCTCGTCGTGGAACGCGGCGGAGAGCAGCGGCGAGGCGCCGATCAGGTCACCGGCGGCGACCGTGATGGTGCGCTCCCGCTCCTTCTTCGTGGTGCCACGCAGCGCGTCGAGGTGGGCGGCCAGGTATGCGGCGCCACCGGCGGTCTGCCCGTCGATGGTGCCGCTGGAGCCGGTCGGCGGCTCCAGGTTGCCGTGGAAGTCGTTGATGGCGAGCAGCTTGACGTCGATCGGCTTCGGACGGGCCTCGGCCTGGTCGGGGTGTACGGCGACCGCGGTGAACGCGGTGGCGGCGAGTGCGGCCAGGCCGACGGCGGCCCGGCGGCGCATCCCGGGGACGGACATGGGACTCCTCGTGAGATACCGGCGCGTGGTGTCCGGACGATGGTTCGCCCGGGTGACCCTGATCCGTGCCGTGACAGGGGTCGATCGCGGAAGGCGGCAGTCGGGGGACACCGCCCCGCCGGGGGCAAGCTTCTCATCCGGCGGCCGGGAGGTCGACCGGAGAGCACACGGGAATGGTGAATATGGACGGCGGCCTGTACCGGTCTGCCCGACGAGTCGGACATGACGGGCAGGTGAAATCCTTCACGGCTCTCCGCTGTCGCGGTCCGACCCCACGGTGCCGGCCCCCAGGGACCAGGGAGCCGGCGCCGCGCGTCGGGTGGACCAGCAGGAGGGTGCGGCGCCTGCTGGTCCACGAACAACCGTCGGCGGGACACGCCCGTCGACGCTGCCAATGTCACCGAGTAACGCTTGCGCCGACAACCTCTGCGTAGGCAAATACAGCCACCGGGCGGCCGATCCCGACCGAACGGCGGCCCGTTCTGCCGGTCCGCCCGGTAGCGCTCCCGGTCAGGGCGCCGACGCCTCCGTGACCAGTCGGCGCACCCCGGAACGGGACCAGTGTCCGGCGACTCCGGGCCGCGCCGCCAGGTAGCCGGTGGTGCGGCCGACGTCCCAGCCGTGCGCCTCACGCAGCCCGCGGGCGAGCATGCCGAGGTAGACGGGGGCGGGCGGGGCCCACTCCACCTCGGACGCCGCGTGCGGCGCCGTGAAGGTGAGCATCGGCAGGCCGTCGCGCGCCCCGACCCGGAGCAGGGTCTCGTAGCGGCCCGGGCCGAGGGTGACGCGGCCGGCCTCCGCCGCCACCCGGATCAGGTCCAGGTCCGTGCCGGGCGGCCGGTACATCTCCTGCGCCGCGATGTCGGCGAACTGCTCGACCGTCACCAGGTAGCCGCGTACGGCCGCCTGACCGGGCAGCTCCGGGTCGTAGAACGCCATCCCGCCGGTCCAGGCCCGGGACTCGCCGGCGAAGTAGACGCCGCCGGGGATCGACCCGGCGACCGTGCGGCGCGGTGGTCGGCAGTCCCGGCAGCCCGGGTACGTGCGCAGCCCGCCGGGCGGGCGCCCGCCGCGCAGGTACCGGTCGAGCCGCGCCGCGTGCAGGTTCGAGCCGTACGCGACGTACCAGAGAAGCCGCTCCACGCCGGTTCAGAACCAGCAGGTCCGCCCGGCCGCGTGGCTCACCTGGACGGTGTGGGTCACGCAGCCGCCGTCGGCCACCCGGTGCAGCAGGAAGGCGGTCGGCTCGGCCACCCAGCCGATCTCCTCCTCCTCGGTCATGGCCAGGCTGACCTGCATCCAGGTGCTCGGCGCGGTGGTCAGCACCGTGCCCGCGAAGGCGCTGGTCACCGGCCGGTGCAGGTGCCCGGCGGCGACTCGGACCACATGGGGGTGGCGCCGGATCACCTCGGCGAGCGCGTCGGCGTCGGTGAGCCCCATGGCGTCCATGACCGGGACGCCGACCGCCACCGGCGGATGGTGCAGGCACACCACGGCGGGCACCTCGGTGCGACCGGCGAGCAGCCCGTCGAGCCAGCCGAGCTGATCGTCACCGAGCCGCCCCCCGGCGTTGCCGGGGGCGTGCGAGTCGAGCACCACGAGCGTGCCGTCCGGCTGGTCCACGTGGTAGTGGGCGGAGAAGCCGCCACCCAGGTACGGGGTGCCGCCGAAGGTGTCGAGGAGGGACTCCCGGTCGTCGTGGTTGCCCGCGGCGAGGTGCACGGGCAGCGGGAAGCGCGCGACGATCTCGCGCAACGCGAGGTACTCGTCGGGGCGGCCGTTGCCCACCAGGTCGCCGGTCATCACCACGCAGTCCGGCCGGGGCCGGAGGGCGAGCACCCGGCCGAGCGCCCGGTGCAGCCCGGACGCCGGCTCGGCCGCGAGCGGGCCGGTGGTCACGTGCGGGTCGCTGAGCTGGGCGATGAGCATCGGCGCCTCCTGACGAGCCCGGGACCCTCACGCTATCGCCGCCGCACCCCACCGCGGGGCCCCGTCGCCCACAGGCGGCGTCCACAGCCTGTGGATAGCACATGTGTACGAAGGTCGCCGGCTCGCCCGCTGGGTACCCTTGATCGCACCCCGCCCCCTCCGAGCAGGAACGACGTGGATCACGAGCGAGTCGTCCGGGACGTCACGGTCCGCCTTCCGATGGCGTCGACCGCGCTGGAGGCGTGCCAGTGGACCGTCGCGGCGCTGGCCCGGCACACCCCGGCGACGATCTCGATCCTGCTCCAGGTCCACGACCGGCTGCGCTGCGTCGCGGCCACCGGCGCGTGGCAGGTCTTCTCCACCGTGCCGCTGAAGACACCGACCGAGAACTCCGGCCCGGCCCGGCGGGACCAGGAGCGGTCGATCGTGGCCCGGGTGTACGACTCCGGCGAGCCCGCCACCGTCCCCGACGTCACCGCCGACCCCGACTACCTGCCGGTACGCCCCGACGTCACCGCCGAGATCTGCGTGCCCGTGCGGGATCAGGCAGGCCGGCCGCTCGGCGTGCTGGACCTCCAGTGGAGCGGCCCGGTCGGGACGGACCGGTGGCGGGAGACCGCCCAGCGGCTGGCCGACCGGCTCGGCGCCCGGATCGCCGCGCTCGACGGCCCGCCGGCCGAGAGCCGCAGCGAGAAACTGCTCCGGCACGCCGCCGCGATGACCACCGCGCATACCGACTGGGACCTGATGACCGCCGCGATCGCCGCGGCCCGGGACGTCTCGGCGCTCTCCGCCGCCGTGCTGATCCTTCCCGGCCCGCGCGAACCCCGGCTGGGCACGCCGACGGGCACCCCCGGAGCGTTGGACGCCCGGATCCGGGCCGAGCTGGCCGAGGCCGGCCCGGCGGCGCTCGCCCGGATGATCGCCCGCGCCCACCGGCACGGCTCGGCGTACACGCTGGGCGAGGAGGGGCATCCGCCGACCGTGGACTACCTGCCGCTGACCCGGGCCGGCGCGCGCACCCTGGTGGCGGTGCCGGTCGGCCCCACGGAGGGCGGCGGTGTGCTGCTGGCCGCCGACGAGCGGCTGCTGCGCCCCGACCCGACCACGGTCAACCTCATCGAACTGCTGGCCGGGCAGGCGTGGATCTGCCTCGACCGGCTGCGTACGCTCGCCCGGCTGCGCGAGCAGGCCAGCTCGGACCCGCTCACCGGGCTGCGCCACACCGGGCCGTTCGGGCAGCGGATCGCGAGCGCCACGCCGGGGCGTACCGCCTTGCTGGCGATCGACGTGGACGGCTTCAAGGACGTCAACGACACGTACGGCCACCAGGCCGGCGACCAGCTTCTCGTGGGGCTGGCCCGGGCGCTGGAGGGGGCGCTGCGCCAGGGCGACGAGCTGTACCGGACCGGCGGCGACGAGTTCGTCGCGGTGATCGAGGTGAGCCGCCCCGAGGAGGCCGTCCGGATCGCCGAGCGGCTCATTGAGGCCGCCCGCCGCACCGGCCGGACCATCAGCGTCGGCGTCGCCCTCCCGCGGCCCGGCGAGACCCCGGAGCGGACCCTGCGCCGCGCCGACCAGGCGCTCTACGCCGTCAAACGGGACGGCCGCGACGGCGTGCACCTCTCCGCCGCCTGACCGGCCGGCCGGCGGCACCAGCCGGGCGGAGCGGACGCCGGCCGCGGATCAGCGGGTCAGCTCCCTGGCCAGCAGCTCGGCGATCTGGGCGGTGTTCAGGGCGGCGCCCTTGCGCAGGTTGTCGCCGGTGACGAAGAGGTCGAGGGCGCGCGGGTCGTCGACGGCGCGGCGGATCCGGCCGACCCACGACGGGTCGGTGCCCACCGCGTCGATCGGCATGGGGAACTCGCCGGCGGCCGGGTCGTCGACCAGGATCACGCCGGGCGCGTTGCGCAGCACCTCGCGGGCGCCCTCGGCGTCGACCTCGGTGGCGAAGACCGCGTGCACCGCGACCGAGTGACCGGTCACCACGGGCACTCGGACGCAGGTCGCGGAGACCTTGAGGTCGGGCAGCCCGAGGATCTTGCGCGACTCGTTGCGCATCTTCAGCTCCTCGGACGACCAGCCGCCGTCGGCGAGCGAGCCGGCCCAGGGCACCACGTTGAGCGCGAGCGGCGCCGGGAACGGGCCCAGCTCGTCGCCGACCGCCTGCCGGACGTCGCCCGGCCGGGAGCCGAGCACCCGGTCCCCGGCGATCTTGCCGAGCTGGGCGTGCAGCGCGTCCACGCCGGCCTGCCCCGCACCGGAGACCGCCTGGTACGAGGCGAGCACCAGCTCGCGCAGCCCGTACTCGCGGTGCAGCGGGGCGATCGCCACGATCATCGCCAGGGTGGTGCAGTTGGCGTTGGCGATGATCCCCTTCGGCCGGTTGCGGACCTGCTCGGGGTTGATCTCGGGGACGACCAGCGGCACGTCGCGGTCCATGCGGAACGCGCCCGAGTTGTCCACCGCGACGGCGCCCCGGCTCACGGCGACCGGCGCCCACTCGGCCGAGACCGCGTCCGGGACGTCGAACATCGCCACGTCCACACCGTCGAACGCCTCGGCGGTGAGCGCCTGGACGGTCAGCGACTCGCCCCGGCACTGGATCTGGCGGCCGGCCGAGCGCGCGGAGGCGAGCAACCGGATCTCGCCCCACACGTTGCGGCGGGAGGAGAGGATCTGGCACATCACCGTGCCGACGGCACCGGTCGCTCCGACCACGGCGAGGGTGGGCAGCGACGACATCCGCGCTACCGCCCGGTGCCGGCGTAGACGACGGCTTCGGTGTCACCGCCCAGTTCGAAGGCGTCGTGGATGGCCCGGACCGCCTTGTCGAGGTCGGTGTCCCGGCAGACCACGGAGACCCGGATCTCCGAGGTGGAGATCATCTCGATGTTCACCCCGGCCGCGCCGAGGGCGGCGAAGAAGCCGGCCGCGACACCCGGGTGCGAGCGCATGCCGGCGCCGATCAGGGAGACCTTGCCGACGTGGTCGTCGTAGAGCAGGCCCTTGAACTTGACCTGCTCCTGGATCTTGCTGAGCGCGGCCATGGCGGTCGGGCCGTCGGTCTTGGGCAGCGTGAAGGAGATGTCCGTGCGGCCGGTGCCCTCCGTGGACACGTTCTGCACGATCATGTCGATGTTGATCTCGGCGCCGGCCACGGTGTCGAAGATCCGCGCGGCGGCACCCGGCTCGTCGGGCACCCCGACGATGGTGATCTTCGCCTCGCTGCGGTCGTGGGCGACCCCGGTGATCAGTGCCTGTTCCACAGGAAGGTCCTCCATCGATCCGGTGACCATCGTGCCGGTGTTGGTCGAGTATGACGAACGGACGTGGATCGGCAACCCCGCGCGCCGGGCGTACTCGACGCTGCGCAGGTGCAGCACCTTGGCGCCGCAGGCGGCCAGTTCCAGCATCTCCTCGTAGGTGATGTGCTTGATGTGCCGGGCGTTCGGCACGATCCGCGGGTCGGCCGTGAAGACGCCGTCCACGTCGGTGTAGATCTCGCAGACGTCCGCGTCGAGCGCGGCGGCGAGGGCCACGGCGGTGGTGTCCGACCCGCCCCGGCCCAGCGTGGTGACGTCCTTGGTGTCCTGCGAGACGCCCTGGAAGCCCGCCACGATGACCACCGCGCCCTCGTCCAGCGCGCCCTTGAGGCGGCCCGGGGTGACGTCGATGATCCGCGCCCGGCCGTGCACCGAGGTGGTGAGCACGCCGGCCTGCGAGCCGGTGAACGAGCGGGCCTCGTAGCCCAGGTTGTGGATGGCCATGGCCAGCAGCGCCATGGAGATCCGCTCCCCGGCGGTGAGCAGCATGTCCAGCTCGCGGCCGGGCGGCAGCGGGCTGACCTGGTTGGCCAGGTCGAGCAGCTCGTCGGTGGTGTCTCCCATGGCGGAGACCACCACGACCACGTCGTCGCCGGCCTTGCGGGCGGCCACGATGCGCTCGGCCACCCGCTTGATCCGCTCGGCGTTGGCGACGGAGGACCCGCCGTACTTCTGCACCACGAGTGCCACGACGGTGCACTCCCTCCCCGCGACGACCCTGAGCGTGCCGGCGCCGCCGGTTTCTTCGGTCCGGCGGCGCGTGTCAGACCTCCCCAGGGTATCGGGCGGCCCGCGGCGCCGGGTCGGGTGATCCCACCATCCGGCCCGGCCTGCGCGGCTCACCGGCACCGGCCCGGCCCGACGACACGCCGGCCGGAACACCCGCACGGCGGGCTCCCCGGAGCCCGGGCGGCACCGCAGAATGTCCCGGTGCACGCACACCGACGCGCGGCCCGGCGACTGACCGGCACCCTGGCGCTCACCCTGCCCGCGCTCCTGGTCGCCTGCACCGCCGACCCGCCGAGCCCGGCCCCGACCGGCACCGCCGACCCGGTCCCCGCCGAGGTGGACGCCGCCCGGGACGAGATCGCCGCGCTGGCCGCCGCCGCCCAGGACCGGCACCTCACCGCCACATACACCTTCGAGCCGGCCGACGGCGCGACCCGGACGGTCGCGGTGACCAGCGCGAACGACGGCACCTGGCGGGTGGACGTGCCCGGTTGGGGTCAGGGCGGCACGGTCGACGTCTCGCTCGCCGCCACCGGCGACGGGCTCTTCCAGTGCGCCCTGCCCTCGGCCGGGTGGGCGCAGCCGGCGGGCTGCGTACGCCTCGGCGACGCCGACGACGCCGTGCCCCGGAGGCTGGACCCGCGGGTGCAGCACCCGTTCACCGACTGGCTGGACGTGCTCACCGACCGGCGCGCCCCGCTCGCCGTCTCGCCGGCCACCCCGCTGCCCGGGGTGAGCGGCGAGTGCTACTCGATCGAGTCGACCTCGGCCTCGCTGAACGCCCCGCTGGACGTCGGGATCTACTGCTACCTGCCGGACGGCACCCCGGCGGCGGTCCGGGCGGCCTTCGGCACGCTGAAGCTGGCCGGCGAGCCGGGCGCGGCGCCGGCCACCGTGCCACTGGCCGGGCCGGTCACCGAGGGCGAGCCGGTGAGCCGGGACCTGCCGTCTCCTACCGACAGCCCGAGCGCGGGAACGCCCTGACCCCGATGTCCGTTACGGGTGCTCTTGGCCACATCTGCCGGGGTCGGTTGCGGGAGCAAAACGCCCATCAGGGATGCTTCTCCGCATGCCCGACCTCACCCCGCTGCTCGCCTTCCGCTGGAGCCCCCGCGCCTTCGACCCGGCCGCCGAGCTGAGCGGCGACGAGGCCACCTCCCTGCTGGAGGCCGCCCGCTGGGCGCCCTCGGCCGGCAACGCCCAGCCGTGGCGCTTCGCGCTCGGCCACCGCCAGGACGACACGTGGAAGCGCATCCTGGTCAACCTGCCCGAGGGCGACCAGCGCTGGATCCGGCACGCCTCGGCCCTGGTCGTCGGCGCGCACACCGGCGGCGACCCGGAACGGGCCGCATACGACCTGGGCCAGGCCGTCGCCCACCTGACCGTGCAGGCCACCGCGCTCGGCCTGCACGTCCACCAGCTCACCCGCTTCGACCGCGCCGGCCTCGCCACCGAGCTGGACCTGGCGATCGAGGTCCGGCCCCTGGTGGTGGCCGCGGTCGGCCGGCTCGGGGACCCGTTCGCGCTTCCGGAGGACCTGCGGGACCGGGAGACGGCACTGCGCCGCCGCCGCCCGCTGGCCGCCCTGCTGCTCGCCTGATCCGCCCCCACCCGGCGGGTCAGCCGCCGCGGCTGGCCCGGACCAGGACCGTCGCGACGTCGGTGTTGCGGTAGAGGACGTGCCGGCCCTGCCGGGACCGGGACACCAGCCCGGCGGCGTGCAGCGCGGCCAGGTGTTGCGACACGTTCCCGCCCGACATCCCGGTGCGCCGGGCCAGGTCGGTGGTGGTCACCGCCGAATCGAGCAGGTGCAGCAGCGCGGCCCGGCCGGCGCCGACCACCCGGGCCAGCGCGTCCCCGGGCGGGGCCGGTACCGGCTCCCAGAGCGTCCCGACCGCCCGCACCGGGTACGCCCCGGCCGGCAGCGAGTCCTCCAGCAGGTTCCACAGCACCCGCCGGTCGGTGAACACGCTCGGGTTCAGCGCCAGCCCGCGCCCACGGAGGTCGAAGTCCCGCTCGAACGGGTCGTCGCTGACCACCCGGTCGCCCAGCCAGCGCAGGCTCGGGTGCAGCTGCGCGAACAGCCGACCGGCACCACCCTCGGCGAGCTGGGCGGCCCGGTACGCCACGTCGGCGTCGAGCAGCGCCCGCATCCGCGTCCAGTCCGGGGCGATCGCCTCGTCGTACCAGATCCGCACCGCGTCGACGAGCTGCGGCAGCAGCCCGCGGGGATCGGCGAGCAGCGCCTGCCCGAACGGGCTGAGCGGCCCTCGTGGGGTGGTCGCCAGCAGGTCCTGGACCACCACGTCCGGCGGCGTCGACGCGATCTGGTCGAGCTGCTCCGTCATCTCCCTGCCCGGCTGGGCCGCCGGCGTGAGGAAGTCGGGCAGCCAGCGGCGCGGCCGGGTCAGCTCCACCAGCGGGCGGACCCGGTGGGCCACGTCCGGGCGGCGCAGCGTCAGCCGGGCCCGGTCGATCCAGGGCAGGTGCACGGCGTAGCGGACCGGATCGGCCAGCGCCCACATGCTCATGACCGTCTCGTTGGCCGGCGAGACGGCGAACCGTACTCCCGCGACGTCGGCCAGGCTGAACCGCAACTCGGACACGCGCACCCCCGGACGCAGGATTCGCCACAGACTAAAAGGCTCGACGGACTCCGTGGGGGCAGGGTTCACTCACCGGCCATGGGGGCCAGAGACACGATCCGCACCGCCGTCCGGCACGTCGTACCGCCCGCCGGGCTGACCCGGGCCCTGGCCGTGCAGGCCATGGTCTACGCCATCGGCGGCGGCCTGTTCCAGGCGGGCAGCGCCGTCTTCTTCACCCGGGCGCTGGGGCTCAGCGCCGCCCAGGTGGGGCTGGGCCTGTCCATCGCGGCCGGGGTGTCGCTGCTGGGCACGGTGCCGCTGGGCGGGCTCACCGACCGGTACGGACCGCAGCGGGTCTGGGTGGTCGCGCTGGTGCTGGACGGGGCGCTCTTCGCGACGTACCCGTTCGTGGGCGGGTTCGCCGGGTTCCTCGCCGTGGTGGTGGCGCTGGCCGCCGTGGACGCCGCGGCCGGCGTGGCCCGGCAGGTCTACTCGATCAACGCGCTCCCCCCGGCCGAGCGGGTCACCGCGATGGCCTACCAGCGCTCGTTGCTGAACGTCGGGTTCGGGCTCGGTGCGGCGATCAGCGGCCTGGTACTGGCGGTGGACACGATCGCGGCGTACCGGGGGATGGTCTGGTTCATCGCGGCGGTCTTCCTGGTGACGTCGCTGTTCGTGCGGCGGCTGCCCCGGCTGCCGCAGGCGACCCGGGCGGTGGAGCCGATGAGCCGGCTCGCCGTGCTGCGTGACCGCCCGTTCCTGGCGGTGTCCCTGCTCTCGGGGCTGCTCACCGCGCACCAGACGCTCTACCTGACGGTGATGCCGCTGTGGATCCTCACTCACACCGACGCGCCGAAGACGGTGATCGCCGGGCTGGTGCTGCTCAACACGGTCCTCATCGTGCTGCTCCAGGTGCGCGCCAGCCGGGGCGCCGACACCGCGCCGGGCGCGGCCCTGGCGTCCCGCCGGGGCGCCCTGCTGATCGCCCTGTTCTGCCTGGTCCTGCCCATCTCCGGGGCGACCCGGGGCACGCTCACCGTGGTGGTGCTGGTGGCCGCCGCGATGCTGCTGATCGTGGCCGAGCTGGTCGAGTCGGCGGGCACCTGGGGGCTCACCGCCACCCTGCCGCCGGCCGCCCAGCGCGGCGCGTACGTGGGGGCGTTCCGGCTCGGCACGCAGCTCCAGTACCTGATCGCCCCGGCGGGGCTCACCGCACTGGGGGTGACCACCGGCGGCTGGGGCTGGTACCCGACGGCGGCGATCTTCGTGCTGGTCGGGCTGGCGATCGTGCCCGCGGTGGCCTGGGCCGCGCGGACGCCGCGCCTGGGCGCCGTGGTGCCGGAGGAGACCGTGACACCGGTCCCATAGTCCGGACCTGCCTTCCCACCCCCGACCTCACCACGTAGGGTGACCTTGTCATGTGGCGCGCGTACCTTCTCCTTGGCTGCCGCGACGAGGCCTGACCGGCCGGCACCTCGTCGCGGAGTTGAACCGCGCCGTCCAGCACATCCGATCTTCTTCTCGGCACCGCCGCGCACCGTCGCCCGGCATCCGCCGACACCTTCCGATCTGCTGACGCCACATGTTCCCAGGGAGCACTCCGAGATGGCTCAACCTGTCACCGACGCCGAGACCGATCCGATCGCCCGGCAGCGCCCCAGCCGGATGCCGTTCCAGCGTTACCTGCCCTACCACCAGCAGTTCCGGTTCGACCTGCCGGACCGCGCCTGGCCGACCCGCCGCGTAGAGGCCGCGCCCCGCTGGTGCGCCGTGGACCTCCGCGACGGCAACCAGGCCCTGATCGACCCGATGTCGCCGGAGCGCAAGCGCCGGATGTTCCAGCTCCTGGTGCAGATGGGCTACAAGGAGATCGAGGTCGGCTTCCCCTCGGCCAGCCAGACCGACTACGACTTCGTCCGGCAGCTGATCGAGCAGGACCTGATCCCGGAGGACGTCACCATCCAGGTGCTGACCCAGTGCCGGGAGCACCTGATCGACCGGACCTTCGAGTCGCTGCGCGGCGCGCGCCGGGCCATCGTGCACTTCTACAACTCCACCTCGACGCTCCAGCGCCGGGTGGTCTTCGGCCTGGACCGCGACGGCATCACCGACATCGCCACGACGGGCGCGCGGCTCTGCCAGAAGTACGCGGAGATCCACACGCCGGACACCGACATCCACTACGAGTACTCGCCGGAGTCGTACACCGGCACCGAGCTGGAGTACGCGCTGGAGGTCTGCGCCAAGGTCATCGAGGTGGTCGACCCCACCCCGGACCGGAAGCTCATCGTCAACCTGCCGGCAACCGTCGAGATGGCCATGCCGAACATCTACGCCGACTCGATCGAGTGGATGCACCGGCACCTGCCCCGCCGGGACAGCCTGGTGCTGAGCCTGCACCCGCACAACGACCGGGGCACCGGGGTGGCCGCCGCCGAGCTGGGCCTGCTGGCCGGCGCCGACCGGATCGAGGGCTGCCTGTTCGGCAACGGCGAGCGCACCGGCAACGTCGACCTGGTCACCCTGGGGCTGAACGTGTTCTCCCAGGGCATCGACCCAATGATCGACTTCTCGAACATCGACGAGGTCAAGCGCGCCGTCGAATACTGCAACCAGCTGCCGGTGCACGAGCGCCACCCGTACGCGGGCGACCTCGTCTACACCGCCTTCTCCGGCTCCCATCAGGACGCGATCAAGAAGGGCTTCGACGCGCTGCACACCGACGCGGCGGCGGCCGGGGTGCCGGTCGACGAGTTCACCTGGGCCGTGCCCTACCTGCCGATCGACCCGAAGGACCTGGGCCGCACCTACGAGGCGGTCATCCGGGTCAACTCGCAGTCCGGCAAGGGCGGCGTCGCGTACATCATGAAGTCCGAGCACCAGCTCGACCTGCCGCGCCGCCTCCAGATCGAGTTCTCCGGCGTGGTCCAGCAGGTCACCGACCACGACGGTGGCGAGGTCGAGCCCGGCACCATGTGGGAGATCTTCGCCCGCAACTACCTGGTCGACCACCAGGTCGACCCGGCGGTCACCCTGGCCGGCTACGCCATCGGCACCGCCGAGGGCAAGGTCGAGATCGAGGCCCGGGTCGGCTACGACGGCGAGGTCCACCCGCTGACCGCGGTCGGCAACGGCCCGATCGACGCGTACGTCAACGCGCTCCAGTCGCTGGGCGTGGCCGTGCGGGTGCTCGACTACCACGAGCACGCGCTGTCCTCCGGCGGGGACGCGCAGGCCGCCGCGTACGTGGAGTGCGAGGTGGACGGCCGGACCGTCTGGGGCGTCGGGATGGACGCCAACATCGTGACCGCCTCGATCAAGGCGGTCACCAGCGCGGCCAACCGCGCCCGCGCCTGATGTGAAAGGAGGGGTCCCCTGTTAACGCCTCGTGCATAACAGGGGGCCCCTCCTAACCGCGCTCCGGCTGGCGGGGGCGGTGGATCAGCAGCCCGGCCAGCACCGCGCCGGCCAGCAGCAGGCCGGCGCACCAGAACATCGCCCCGCGGAACGCGCCGGCCAGCGCCGTCTTCTGCTCGTAGCCGCTGCCGGAGAGGCCGACCAGCAGCGGCAGCGCGGCCACCGCGAGCAGGCCACCGGCCCGCGCGGCGGCGTTGTTGAAGCCGCTCGCCACCCCGGCGAACCGGTCCGCCACCGCGGCCAGCACGGACGCGGTCAGCGGGGCGACCACCAGGGTGAGCCCCGCGCCGAACAGGAGCACCCCGGGCAGCACGTCCACCCAGTACGACGCCCCGGGGCCGACCCGGCGCAGCAGCAGCAGGCCGGCCGCGGCGACCACCGGGCCGACGGTGAGCGGCAGCCGGGGGCCGATCCGGGCGGCGAGCGCCCCGGCCCGGGCCGAGCCGACCAGCAGCAGCAGGGTCATCGGCACGGTGGCCAGGCCGGTGAGCAGCGCCGACCAGCCGACCACGTTCTGCAGGTAGACGGCGAGGAAGAAGGTGAAGCCGCCGAGGGCCGCGTAGACGATCACGGTGAAGATGTTCAGCACCGAGAAGAGCCGGCTGCCGAACAGCCCGGTGGGCAGCATGGCGGTGTCTCCGCGGCGCCGCTCGACCAGCACGAAGACCACCGCGCCGAGCACCCCGAGCACCGCCGCGGCCACCACCGCCGGAGAGCCGGCGCCCCGCGCCGGCGCGTCGATCAGGGCGTACGTGACGCCGCCGAGGGCCAGCGCGCCGAGCAGCGCGCCGGCCACGTCGAACCGCCGGCCGGCTCCGGTACGCGAGGCGGCCTCGTCCCGGCTCTCCGGCACCCAGCGCAGCGCGGCGAGCACCACCCCGACGGCCAGCGGCAGGTTGACGAAGAAGATCCACCGCCAGGAGAACGCGTCGATCAGCCAGCCGCCGAGGAGCGGGCCGAGCGCCGTGGACACCCCGGAGAGCCCGGACCAGGTGCCGATGGCCCGGGCCCGGTCGTCCGGGTCGAAGCTGGCCTGGAGCACGGAGAGCGAGCCGGGGGTGAGCAGCGCCCCGCCGGCACCCTGGAGGAACCGGGCGGCGATCAGCCAGCCGGTGCCCTGGGCCAGCCCGCACAGCATCGACGCCACGGCGAACCACACCACGCCGAGCAGGAAGACCCGCCGCCGCCCGAACCGGTCGCCGAGCGCGCCGCCGAGCAGCACGAAGGCGGCCAGCATCAGCAGGTACCCGTTGACCGTCCACTGGAGACCCGCGACGCTGGCGTCGAGTTCGGCGCCGAGCCGGGGCAGCGCCACGTTGACCACGGTGCTGTCCAGGAAGACCATGCCGGAGGCGAGGATCGCCGCGAGCAGGGTGCCGCGACCGGCGGCGGTGCCGATACGCAGCGCGGGAGCGGGTGCGGTCATGGGTAACCACTCTGCCCGGCCCTCCACTTCCGACGCCACGAATCACGGAAACCATCTCCGGGTACTGTGCGGACTCGCCGGGAGCACGCAAGCTGGAGGGGTGTCGTCTGTGCGTACGAGATCAGGAGCCCGTGCCGGGATGGCCGCCGCGCTCACCGCGGTGCTCGCCCTCGGCGCCACCGGATGCGTGCCCGTCGACGAGCCGGACACGCCGCCCAGCGCCGCCGGCAACGTCGACCAGCAGCTCGGTCAGCTGACCGTGGCCGCCGCCGGGTCGATGAAGGGCTACAGCCGGACCCGCTTCCCGCACTGGCGGGACACCGGCAAGAACTGCGACGTGCGGGACAGCGTGCTGCAACGGGACGGCGAGGGCATCAAGCTCTCCGGCTGCAACGTGGTGGGCGGCCGCTGGGAGAGCGCGTACGACGGGCTGGCGCTGAGCGATCCGGCCGACGTGGACATCGACCACATGGTGCCGCTGGCCAACGCCTGGCGCTCCGGCGCCGACGAGTGGGACGACTCGAAGCGCGGCGACTTCGCCAACGACCTGACCCGGCCGCAGCTCATCGCGGTTTCCCTCCGCTCCAACCGGGCAAAGGGTGACCAGGACCCGTCCCAGTGGAAGCCGGCGAACCGGTCGTACTGGTGCCAGTACGCGGCGGACTGGGTGACGGTCAAGCACTACTGGCGGCTGACGGTGACCAGTGCCGAGAAGGCCGCCCTCACCGACATGTTGGAGGGCTGCACATGGGCGAACAAGCCGTGACCGGGGCCGGTGGCGCGCCGGCGCCGGAGGGAACGCCGGACACCACCGGCGGGGCCGCCGCAGCGGCCCCGGGCGGCGCGACCGCGCCCGGCCCGACCTCGGCCGGGATGACGGCCGACGGCACGCCGGCCGCCCCCGCCGACGTCTCCGGCGCCGGGATGTCCGCCGACGCCACCCCGAGCACACCCGCGGCGGCCCCGCCGGCGCCCGGAACCCCGGAACGGACCAGCGACATCACCGCCGGCCCGGGCGGGGTGATGACCGACGAGGTGGGCGTGGTGACCGGCGACCTGACGCTGCGCACCGAGTACGCCGACGGGCAGGTCACCCTGCGGGTGCAGTACAAGGACGCCGACGAGTGGTACGCGGTGACCGGTGGCCGGGTGCCGCTGGCCGACCCGGCCGCGCTGGACGCCGTGCACACCGTCGCGGTGGCGCTGCTGAACCGCCCCGAGGGCTGAGAGTCCGAACGCGACGAGGCCCCTTCCCCGCCCGGGGAAGGGGCCTCGCGTCGTCACGTCACGGGGTCGGGATCAGCTCCCCGGTGTCGCCCGGCGCCGCGCCGTCGTCGGGCCGGACCAGCTCCGGCTCCACCTCGTGCGGCCGGATCCGGCCGGCCGCGATGTCCTCCGCGTAGTGGCAGGCCACCCGGTGCCCGCCGAGCACCTCGCGCAGCGCCGGCCGCTCCTCGGCGCACCGGGTCGGCTGGGCCCACGGGCAGCGGGTGTGGAACCGGCAGCCGGCCGGCGGGTTCGTCGGCGAGGGCAGGTCGCCGGCGAGCAGGATCCGCTCCCGGTGGTCCTCCACCTGCGGGTCCGGCACCGGCACGGCCGACATGAGCGCCTTCGTGTACGGGTGCATCGGCTCCCGGTAGAGGTCGTCGCTGGACGCCTCCTCCACCAGGCCGCCGAGGTACATGACCCCGACCGTGTCGGCGATGTGCCGGACCACCGCCAGGTCGTGGGCGATGATCAGGTACGTCAGGCCGTGCTCGTTCTGCAGCTCCTCCAGCAGGTTGATCACCTGCGCCTGGATCGACACGTCCAGCGCGGAGACCGGCTCGTCGGCGACGATCAGATCCGGGTCGAGCACCAGCGCCCGGGCGATGCCGATGCGCTGCCGCTGCCCGCCGGAGAACTCGTGCGGGTACTTGCTCAGCGCCGAGGCGGGCAGGCCGACCGCGGCGAGCGCCTCCCGGAGCCGCTTGGCGGTGGCCGCCTTGTCCTTGGCCAGGCCGTGCGCCTTGAGCCCCTCGACCAGCAGCGACTCCACCGACTGGCGGGGGTCGAGGCTGGACAGCGGGTCCTGGAAGATCATTTGGATCCGGCGGCGCATCCGGCGCATCGACTCGCCCTTGAGCGCGCGGATGTCGGTGCCGTCGAAGACGATCTCGCCGTCGGTCGGCTCGACCAGCCGCAGCAGGCCCCGGCCGAGGGTGGACTTGCCGCACCCCGACTCGCCCACCAGCCCGTACGTCTCGCCCTTGTTGATGGAGAGCGAGACGCCGTCGACGGCGTAGACGTGACCGACGGTGCGGTCGAAGAGCACGCCGCTCTTGATCGGGAAGTGGACCTTGACGTCACGCAGTTCGACCAGTGGTCCGGTCCGCTCGGTCGACTCGGTCACGGCACCGCCACCTCCTCGGAAACGGGGTTGTTGCAGCGCAGGTCGCCGCCGGTCGCGGTGGGTTCGAGCGGAGGGGTGCCCTCCAGGCAGGCGTCCACCACGTTGTCGCAGCGGGGGGCGAACGCGCAGCCCTCGACCCACGGGATGTTGTCGGCCACCGAGCCGCGGATGGCGTGCAGCCGCTCACCCCGCGGCGAGTCCAGCCGCGGCACCGAGTTCAGCAGCCCGTGCGTGTACGGGTGCCGCGGCCGGGCGAACAGCTCGTGCCGTTCGGCCCGCTCGACCACCTTGCCGCCGTAGAGCACGTTGACCGTGTCGCAGAGGCCGGCCACCACGCCCAGGTCGTGCGTGATCATGATCAGCGCGGTGCCGGTCTCGTCGACGAGCTGCTTGAGCAGGGTGAGGATCTGCGCCTGGATGGTCACGTCCAGCGCGGTGGTCGGCTCGTCCGCGATGAGCAGGCGCGGCTTGCAGGCCAGCGCCATGGCGATCAGCGCGCGCTGCCGCATGCCGCCGGAGATCTGGTGCGGGTACTCCTTGAGCCGCCGCGTCGGGTCCGGGATGCCCACCGCGTCGAGCAGCTCGCGGGCCTCCTTCATGGCCGCCTTGCGGTCCATCCCGCGGTGCCGCTCCAGCACCTCGGTCACCTGGACGCCGATCGGCACGACCGGATTCAACGACGACAGCGGGTCCTGGAAGATCATGCCGATGTCCCGGCCGCGCCGGTCCCGCATGTCGTCCGGGCGCAGCTTGAGCAGGTCGGCGCCGTCGAAGTAGACCTCACCGGCGACCTTGTTGCCCCGGCGGGGCAGCAGGCCCATGATCGCCAGACTGGTCACACTCTTGCCGCAGCCGGACTCGCCGACCAGACCCACGGTCTGCCCCGGTTCCACGCTGAAGCTCACCTTGTCGACCGCGGTGAACGGCCGCTCACCGCGACGCTGGAACACCACGCTCAGATCGCGTACGTCGAGCAGGCTCATCGGGTCACTTCCTCACGGTGCTGGTCCTTGGTCCGCATCGCCGTCACCGCCGGCTCTTCGGGTCGATCGCCTCGCGCATGCCCTCACCCAGCAGGGTGAAGCCCAGCGCGACCACGATGATCGCGACGGCCGGGAAGTAGGCCAGTTCCGGCCGCACCTCGAAGTAGCGCTGCCCGTCCACACCGAGCATCAGGCCCCACTCGGCGCGGTTGATGTCGGGGTCACCGAGACCGAGGAAGGAGAGCGACGCCGCCTCCAGGATCGCGGTGGAGAGGGTCAGCGTGGCCTGCACGATCACGGCGGTCATCGCGTTGGGCAGCATGTGCCGCAGCACGATCGACCCCTGCTTGACGCCGAGCGCCCGGGCAGCCAGCACGTGGTCGCTCTCCCGTTGGGCGAGCATCGAGCCGCGCAACAGCCTTGCGAAGATCGGCACGTTGACGATGGCCACCGCCAGGATGACCGTCCACTGGCTGGACCGGCTGGCCATGGCCACCAGGCTGATCGCCAGCAGCAGGGCCGGCAGCGCCAGCATCACGTCGGTGAAGCGCATCAGGATGTTGTCGACCCAGCCGCCGAAGGCGCCGGCGATCGCGCCGACCAGCACGCCCAGGGCCAACCCGATGAGCGTGGCGAACACACCGACGAAGAGGGTCTGCCGGCTGCCGTGGATCATGCGGGACAGGAAGTCCCGGCCCAGCGGGTCGGAGCCGAGCGGGAACTCGCTGCTGGCGCCGGGGATGCTGTCGACGGTGAGGTTCTTCGTCAGCTCGTCGAAGCGCTGCGCGGGGTCGTGCGGCGCGAGCAGCGGCGCGAAGATCGCGACCAGGACGAAGAGCGCCACGATGGACGCGCCGACAATCGCCGTCGGGTTGCGCCGCAGCCGGCGGAACGCGTCCCGGACCAGGCTCACGCCGCCCTTGTCGGCGGTGGTCTGGGCCAGCTGCTCCAGCCGGGCGCGCTTGCGCTCGCCGAGCCGGTCGATGCCGCGCGGCAGGGTGCCCTCGCGCTTCTCCTCGACGGCGGCCGGGTCCACGCTCTCGCGCGGGGTGCCCACCGTGGGCCGGGTGATCGGGTCACTCATCGCACACGCACCCTCGGGTCGATGAAGGCGTAGGAGAGGTCGACCAGGAGGTTGACCACCACGAAGACCAGCGCGGCCAGCAGGATCAGCGCCTGGAGCACCGGGTAGTCGCGGCCGCCGCTGATCGAGTTGTAGATCAGCGTGCCGAGGCCGCCCCAGTTGTAGACCCGCTCGGTGAGCACCGCGCCGGAGAGCAGCGCACCGGTCTGCAGGCCGATGGTGGTGACCACCGGCAGCAGCGCGTTCCGCAGGATGTGCCGGCCCCGGATGGTCTTGTGCCGCAGGCCCTTAGCCTCGGCGGTGCGGACGTAGTCCTCGTTGAGCACGTCGAGCACACTGGCCCGGGTGATCCGGACGATCACCGCCAGCGGGATGGTGGCCAGGGTGAGCGCCGGCAGGATCAGGTGCCACAGCGCGTCGCCGGCGGCGTCGAACTCCCGCGTGAGCAGCCCGTCGAGCACGAAGAAGCCGGTCACGTCGGTGTTGTCCACCCCGGTGCTGATCCGGCCCGAGGGCGGGAACCAGTGGATGTTCTGGGTGAAGACGTCCTTGAGCAGGTAGCCCAGGAAGAAGATCGGGATCGAGATGCCGAGCAGGGTGCCGGCGATGCTCGAGTTGTCGAGCAGCCGGCCGCGGTGCCGGGCCGCGAGGTAGCCGAGCGGCACGCCGAGACCGATGGCGATGATCATGGCCGCCGCGGCCAGCTCGATGGTGGCCGGGAAGGCACGCCCGATCACCTCGGTGACCGGGTCGCCGCTGCGGATCGAGTTCCCGAAGTCGCCCGTCAGCAGCCGCTGCATGAACTTGCCGTACTGCACCAGGATCGGCTGGTCGTAGCCGAGCGCCTTGATCAGCAGGGCGCGTCGCTCCGGCGTGGCCCGCTCACCGAGCAGCGCCTCGACCGGGCCGCCGGGCAGGTTCCGCAACCAGATGAAGACCAGCGCGGACAGCCCTATCAGGGTCACCACCAGCTGCAGCAGGCGGCGGACTATGACTCGCAACATCTCTCACACACCAGATTCTCGGTAACAGCGGGTCGGCCCGGGCCGGGAGAGCAAGCCCGGCCCGGGCCGATTCCGCGTACGGCGTCAGCGGTCAGAAGCGCTTCAGCCGACGCTGACGGTGTTGAACCGCTCGTCGGTCAGGGGGCTGGCGACCAGACCCTTGACGTCCTTGGTGACCACGATGGCCGGCGGGGCGTGCCAGACCGGCACGGCCGGCAGCCACTTGGCGGCGATGTCGCGGTTGACCTGCTCCCACGCGGTCTTCTTGCCGGCCTCGTCGACCGTGGCGTCGGCCTTGGTGATCGCGTCGAACATCTCGGTCATCCCCTGGTCGCCGAACTCGACCTTGCCGCGGCCGAAGAAGGTGCCGACGAAGTTGCCCGGGTCGTTGTAGTCACCGGTCCAGCCGAGGATGTGCAGGTCGTGCTTGCCGAACTGCTGCACGTCGTCCTTGTAGCCACCGTTCCACGGGCGGGCCACACCGTTGACCTTGATGCCGACGGCCTGCAGGTCGTTGGCCAGGACGGTGAAGATCTCCTGCGGGTTCGGCATGTACGGCCGGGAGACGTCGGTCGGGTAGTAGAAGTTGAGCGTCAGGTTCTCGGCGCCCGCCTCCTTGAGCAGCTGCTTGGCCTTGTCGACGTTGTAGTCGTACTTCTGCACGTCCGCGGCGTAGCCGAGCACGGTGTCCGGCATGAACTCGTCGGCGACCTTGGTGCCACCCGGGCCCTTGGTCTGGACGAGCTGCTGGCGGTTGAGGGCGTAGGCGATCGCCTGGCGCACCCGCAGGTCCTTCAGCTTCGGGTTCTTCTGGTTGAAGCCGAGGTAGAGGATGTTGAACGCCGGGCGGTCGAGAACCTGGAAGCCCTCGCCCGAGAGCGCCTTCCGGTCGGCCGGGGCCGGGAAGTCGATGCCCTGGACGGTGCCCGCCCGCAGCTCCTGCTTGCGGGTGTTCTCGTCCTCGATGATCTTGATGACGAGCTTGTCGACCTTGGCCTTCTCGCCCCAGTAGTCGGGGTTCCGGTTCAAGGTGATCTCACCCTTGGCCTTGTCCCAGCCACCGAAGGTGAACGGGCCGGTGCCCACCGGGTGCTCGTTGGCGAACGCGCTGTACTCGAACGAGTCGCCGTTCTGCTTCACCGTGTCGGCGTCGTACTTCTTCAGCGCCTCGGGGCTGGCGATCGAGAGCGCGGTCAGCGCGAAGGCGCCGGGGAAGGCACCCTTGTACCGGTTCATCGTGACGACGGCGGTGCCGTCGTCCTTCGCCTCGCACTTGTTGTAGACCGGGTCGCCCGCACCCTCGGCCTCGTTCTTCGCGAAGCCGCCGAAGACGTCCGAGTAGTAGATCATCTGCGACTGGGCGGCGGCGCCCTTCATGTTGAACCAGCGGTCGAAGTTGAAGCAGACCGCGGCGGCGTTGAACGGGGTGCCGTCGTGGAACTTCACGTTCTTGCGCAGCTTGAAGGTCCAGACCTTGCCCTCGGGGTCGTGCTCCCAGCTCTCCGCCAGGGCGCCCTGCAGATCGGCCGTGCCCGGCTTGTTCTGCACGAGGGTGTCGTACATCTGCCGGATCGGCCGGAAGGACTCACCGTCGTCGTTGAAGATCGGGTCGAAGTTCTTCGGGTTACCGGCGCCCGCGAAGACGAAGGTGCCGCCGGTCTTGGCCCCACCGCTGTCGTCGTCGCGCTCGCTCTTCGCGCAGCCGGACGCCCCGACCGCCAGAGCGGCGGCGGCCGCGAGGGCCACGGCCGCTTTAAGCCTGCTCGCCTGCATCTCTCACCTCTGTCATGCGCATGTGTTCACGCCGAGCTGTGACTCAGTCCGTGTGCGGGAGGCTATGACACGACACACAGAATGCGGAACGCCCGCGCGGCAATCGCTATCAAGCCGACACCAAGTGGCCGGGTCTGACAGCGTCCGATCTCCCGACAAACAGGACTGTCACAGCCATGAGCAGATAGTGGGATCGGACGGATCGCCGCAAACCGGCCAGCCGCTGGTCGGGTGGCGCCCACGTGGCGAATCGCACACCTCCCACATTCCGGATACGCGAACAAGGCCGGCCGGCCCCTTCCACGGGACCGGCCGGCCTGGTCGTTCGCTCCGGTCAGATCGCCCGGCGGCCCTCGAAGGCGCGACCGAGGGTGATCTCGTCGGCGTACTCCAGGTCGCCGCCGACCGGCAGGCCGCTGGCGAGCCGGGTCACCGCGATGCCCATCGGCTTCACCATCAGCGCCAGATAGGTCGCGGTCGCCTCACCCTCGGTGTTCGGGTCGGTGGCGAGGATCAGCTCGCGAATCGCGCCCCCGCCCAGCCGGGTCATCAGCTCCCGGATCCGCAGGTTGTCCGGGCCGATGCCCTCCAGCGGGTTGATGGCGCCGCCGAGCACGTGGTAGCGACCGCGGAACTCGCCGGTCCGCTCGATCGCCACGACGTCCTTCGGCTCCTCGACCACGCAGAGCACCTCGTCCGTGCGCCGCGGGTCACGGCAGATCCGGCACTGCTCCGACTCGGCCACGTTGTAGCAGGTCGTGCAGAACCGCACCAGCTCCTTGACCTTGCGCAGCGCGCCGGCCAGCCGGTTCACGTCGGCGGGATCCGCCGAGAGGACGTGGAAGGCGATCCGCTGGGCGCTCTTCGGGCCCACGCCCGGCAGCCGGCCCAGCTCGTCGATCAGGTCCTGGATGGCACCCTCGTACATCTGCCGCTCAGAACCCGGGCAGGCCGAGGCCGCCCATGCCGCCCGCGACCGGGCCCATCTTCTTCTCGGTCAGCTCCTTGGCCGCCTCGGCGGCGTTGTGCACGGCGGCGACGACCAGGTCCTCCAGCGTCTCCACGTCCTCCGGGTCGACCGCCTTCGGGTCGATCTTGACCGCCTTCAGCTCACCGGTGCCGGCGACGGTGGCGGTGACCAGGCCCCCACCGGCGGTGCCGGTCAGCTCCGCCTCGGCCAGCTCGGCCTGCGCCTTGGCGATCTGCTGCTGCATCTTCTGCGCCTGCTTCAGCATCTGCTGCATGTTCGGCTGTCCACCTGGGCGCACGGATGGCTCCTTCTCGCACTCGTCTGATCGGCCGCGCCCAGCCTAGTCGGGCGGCGGCACTGCTCCTCGGCGGTCGACGCGCGCTCAGCGCGCGTCCACCTCGTCGATCTTCTCGGCCCCGAACGCCTCGCGGAGCAACTGCACCGCCTGCTCCTCGCTGGACTGCCGGGCGGTCCGCTCGTCGATCACGTCATCCAGCGGTTCGTCTCCCGGGTCGAAACCCTCGTAGGCGGGTGCCGCCGGGGCCGCGACCGCCGACCGGCCGCTGACCGGTCCGTCGTAGTCGGGGTCGTAGGGCGGCTCGCCTGCCCAGTCGACGTCCGCGGTCTTCCGGCTCGCCTGCGCGGCCCGCGGGCCCTTGCTCTGTCCGCCACCGGCGGCGGCCGCCGCCGCAGCCGCCCGGGCCGCCGCGATCGCGCTGTTCTTCGGCGTGCCACCGCCCGCCGGAGACGGCGCCGGGCCCGGCGGTCCGGCCGGCCTGGGTACGGCCGGTGCAGCGACGCCCGACGCGGTGGCAGCCGTCGAGACGGCGGCCGGCGCGGGGGCCGTGGCCACGGCTGCCGCGCCACCCGGGCGGGCGGCCTCGGGCCAGTCGTCCCCGCCCGCACCGGCCGTCGAGGCAGCGTCGTTCCCCGCCGGCTGTCCGGCGCCTCCCGGTCGGGCCGGCTCCGGCCAGTCCTCGTCGTCGTCCCCGCCAGCACCCGTCCCGCCAGCACCCGTCCCGCCCGCGGCCGTCCCGTGTGCGGCCCTCGCGGGGGCGGCCGGACTGGCCTGGGGGCGGGCCGGACCACCGGATGAGTCCGACGCGCGGGCAGCTCCACCGGACGGGCCGGCGGCGTTCCCGGGCCGGCTCCCGGTCGAGCCACCGGCATGGTTCGCCGGGGAGTCGGACGCACCGGCGTCGTCCCCGGGCCGCCCCCCGGCCGAGCCACCGGCGTGGTTCCCTGGCGCGTCGGACGGGCCGGACGGACGGGCCGGCGCGGCATCCGGACCGGACGTCGGGCGTGCCGGGGCCGCGTCGGTGGACGCCGCGCGGGACGAGCCGGAGGGCCGGGCCGGGCCGCCGAGCGAGGCCGCGCCGCGCTCGCCGGCCACCTCGCACCGGATCTGCCAGCGACCGCCCAGCTCCTCGTAGAGCGCGTCGGTGAGCACCGCCGCGTGGTCGGCCATCATCTTCGCCAGCACCGTCGACTTCACGGTCAGCACCAGCGTGTCGCCGTCCAGGTCGCGGACCACCGCGTCGCGCATCAGCGCCGCGATCCGCTTGTTGCTCCGGTTGACCTTGCCGACCACCTCGGCCCAGACCCGGCGCACCGCGACGGCGTCCAGCGCGCCAGCCGGGGCCGCACCGGGCCGCGGCGGCTCCGGGGTGGCCGGATCGGGCAGCACCGCCGAGGCCGGGACCGGTCGCCGGGCGGGAGCGCCGGACACCGGACCGTCGGCCGCCGGGCCGCCGGGCGGCCGTTCGGTCGGGGATCCACCCGGGGCCGGTTGGGCCGAGCCGGCGCCCGGACCGGGCGGGGCGGCCGCACCGGGCTCCGGGTCGGCCTGGCGGCCCGGCCCGGAGCCGCTCGCGCCGGGTTCCGCCGGGCGGCGGGCAGCCGGGGTTGCGCGGGCACCGGCCGCCGCGGCGGCCGCACGCGCCGCGGCCGGCCCGGTCGGGGCGCCGGCAGCCGCCGGCGTGCCGGCGGTCTCCGCGTTGGGCGCGGCGGCAGCCGCGGTCGGGGTGGGAGCCGCCGGGCGTACCTCCGGGGCGGAGGCGGCCGGCGCGGAGCCGGCGGCGGCCGGCGGCAGCCCGGCGCCACCAAGGGTGAGCCGGCGCTCCATGCGCTCCAGCCGCTGGAGCAGGCCACCGGACGAGTCGTCCACGCCGGGCAGCAGCATCCGGGCGCAGATCAGCTCCAGCAGCAGCCGCGGCGCGGTGGTGCCGCGCATCTCGACCAGGCCGTTGTGCACGATGTCGGCGCAGCGGGACAGGGTCGCCGGGCCGAGCCGCTGGGCCTGGGCGGCCATCCGCTCGATCTGGTCGTCGGGGCCGTCGATCAGGCCCTTGGCGGCAGCGTCCGGCACCTGCTGAATGACGATCAGGTCGCGCAGCCGCTCCAGCAGGTCGGAGGCGAACCGGCGGGGGTCGTGCCCGGCCTCCGCGACCCGGTCGACGGTGGCGTACGCGGCCGCGCCGTCCCCGGCGGCGAGCGCGTCGCACATCTCGTCGATGAGGGCGGAGTCGGTGACGCCGAGCAGCGCGGCGGCCCGGGCGTAGCTGACCCCCTCCGGGCCGGCGCCCGCGATGAGCTGGTCGAGCACGGAGAGACTGTCCCGGGCGCTGCCGCCACCGGCGCGCACCACCAGCGGAAAGACCGCCGGCTCGACCGTCACCCCCTCGGCCTCGCAGAGCTGCTCCAGGTACGGCCGGAGCACGTTCGGCGGGAACAGCCGGAACGGGTAGTGGTGGGTCCGCGACTTGATCGTGCCGAGGACCTTCTCCGGCTCGGTGGTGGCGAAGATGAACTTGACGTAGTCCGGAGGCTCCTCGACCAGCTTGAGCAGGGCGTTGAAGCCGGCCGACGAGACCATGTGCGCCTCGTCGATGATATAGATCTTGAAGCGGCTGCGGGCCGGCGCGAAGAATGCCTTCTCGCGCAGCTCACGGGCGTCGTCGACGCCGCCGTGGCTGGCCGCGTCGATCTCGATGACGTCGATCGAGCCGGCGCCGTCGGGGGCCAGCGAGCGGCACGACTCACACTGCCCGCACGGCTCGGGAGTGGGCCCCTGCTCGCAGTTGAGCGAGCGGGCCAGGATCCGGGCGCTGGAGGTCTTGCCGCAGCCCCGGGGGCCCGAGAAGAGGTAGGCGTGGTTCAGCCGCCCGCTGCGCAGCGCCTGCGACAGCGGCTCGGTGACGTGCTCCTGTCCGATGACCTCGGCGAACGTACGGGGCCGGTACTTGCGGTAAAGGGCCAGTGCCACCCGTCCCGCCTCCTCTCGACCGAGCCATTCTGCGCCGGTCGGCCCCGGGTGACCACCCACCACCCCGTGACCTGACCCGCAGGGACGTTACCGGCACCCGGAGACAGAAAGGCCCCCCGTGCACCCGTCAGAGCCCGCTTATCCTTGCTGCCTTCCGGCCCTGGGGAGGTTCACGAGATGCACGCCGCACGGGGGGTGCCGCCAAGCCTACCCGACGCGGGGTGGATCTTCAGGGGGTGGTGGGGTGGCTCGCCGGTCGGGGACCTGTATCCTGGCTCGCGGAGGATTCGCCTAGAGGCCTAGGGCGCACGCTTGGAAAGCGTGTTGGGTTAACACCCTCACGAGTTCGAATCTCGTATCCTCCGCCGTCGACGCAAGGGCCGGCCCCGCTCAGGGCCGGCCCTTCGTCGTTTCCCCGGTCGCTCAACGCGGCGTCTGATCGCCGCCAGACTCTCCGCCCGCCGCCGAGCAGGCTGGTGGCATGAACGGAGTTCTGGACGGAAAAGTGGCATTGGTGACCGGCGGCAGCCGGGGTATCGGGGCGGCGGTGGCGCTGCGGCTGGCCCGGGACGGCGCCGACGTGGCGCTGACCTACGAGCGGCGCGCCGACCGGGCGGCCGAGCTGGTGGAGCAGATCAAGGCAGTGGGGCGGCGTGCCCTGGCGGTGCCGGCCGACAGCGCCGACCCGGCGGCGGTGCGCGCGGCGGTCGACCGGGTCGCCGGGGAGTTCGGCCGGCTGAACGTGCTGGTCAACAACGCCGGGGTGTTCCTGACCGGCCCGGTGACGGAGTTGGGGACGGACGAGGTCGAGCGGACGATCGCGGTGAACGTGCGGGCGCCGTTCCTGTTCGCCCAGGCGGCGGTCGGGCACCTGACCGACGGCGGACGGATCGTGAACATCGGCAGCAACGTGGCCGAGCGGGCGGTGTTCCCCGGTCTCGCGCTCTACTCGATGAGCAAGACCGCCCTGGCCGGCCTGACCCGGGGCCTCGCCCGGGAGCTGGGCGGCCGGGGGATCACGGCGAACCTCGTCAACCCCGGCCCGACGGACACCGACGCGAACCCGGCGGACGGGCCCGCCGCGGAGACCATCCGGGGCTTCACGGCCCTGGGCCGCTACGCCGCCCCGGCGGAGATCGCCGCCGTCGTGGCGTTCCTCGCCGGGCCGGACGGCGGGTACGTGACCGGCGCGACGATCAACGCGGACGGCGGCTTCACGAGCTGACCGGCGCCGCCGGCTGGGCGGTCGATGGTGTGGCCGGTGCGCCGGGACGCCGCCCGCCGCGCAGCGCCCAGCCGGCGAGCAGGACCGCGCCGGCCGCCGCGACCGACAGGACCACCCGGTGGTCGACCAGCTCCAGCAGGCCGGCGCCGGCCAGGACGGCGAGCGTGCCGGGGCCGAAGGTCAGCGTGTTCACGGTCGCGGAGACCCGCCCGACCAGCGCGTTCGGCGTCTCCCGCTGCACGGCGGTCCAGACGGTGATGAGCACGAGCGGCACCCCGAACCCGACGGCCAGGGTGCCGGCGGCCACCGGGACGAGGGCGGGCACGGCGCGCAGCGCCAGCCCGGCGGCGAGGGCCGCGACCGCCACCGCGGTCAGCCGCCGGTCGCCGAGCCGGCGCAGCAGCGTCCCCGCGGCCAGGCCGCCGACCAGGGCGCCGACGCCCTGCACGGTGGCGAGCACCCCGTTGAACTCCGGCGGCCGGTGCAGGCCGGCGTCCACCACGGCGTACGCGACGGCGCCGTTGATCCCGGTCAGCAGCAGCGTGGCGCCGGTGCAGGCGACGAGGTGGCGCAGGGCCGCGTGCCCGCGCAGGTGGCGCAGTCCCTCGGCGAGCTGGCGGTTCCACGGTTCGGGCGGCGGTGGGGGCGCCTCGCGTACCCGGATCAGGGCGAGCAGCAGGGCGGCGAGGGCGAAGGTGGCGGCGTCGAGCAGCACCACGGGGCGCCCGCCGTACGCGGCGAAGAGGCCGGCGCCCACCAGCGGGGCGACGAGCTTCATCCCCTCGTTGACCGTCGTCCGCAGCCCGTTGAAGTCGCCGAGCAGTTCGCCCGGGACCACGGCCGGCACCAGCGCCGCCTCGGCCGAGTCGATCAGCACGAAGCTCACCCCGTACGCGACCATCACCGCGAAGATCAACCAGACCCGGGCGGCGGAGTCGACCAGCAGCAGCACCGGCAGCAGGGCGGCCATGGCCAGGTGCAGGGCGATCAGCAGCGGTCGGCGGCGGAACCGGTCGGCCAGCACCCCGATGAGCGGGGCGACCAGGGTGGGTCCCCAGGTGCCGAGGGTGACCAGCCCGGCCAGGCTGCTCGACCCGGTCAGGTCCTTCACCCAGATTCCGGCCACCAGGAGCATGGCGGCCGTGCCGAAGCCGGACACCAGCACGCCGGCCAGGTAGCGGCCGGCGTCGCGGTTGCCGAGCACCCTGGTCGTACCCCAGCTCATGGCACCTCCCCCGTGCGGTGCGATTCTGTCCACATCCCACTCCCAAGTCAATGCTTGGGGGTAGGTGCGGCGGGTGGGTGCGGTTCAATGGCGGCCGTGAGCACCACCGATCCGCGCCTGCGCGCGCTGGCCCACCCGGTACGACTGCGCATGCTCTCGCTGCTGTGGAGCGCGCCGCTCTCCGCCGCCGCGCTGGCCCGGGAACTGGCCATCTCGCACGCCCTGGCCAGCCAGCACCTGCGCCGGCTGGACGCCGCCGGCCTGGTCGAACTGGCCGACGTGCGCGCCCGGCGCGGCGGCCGGGAACGCCGCTACCGCGCGGTGCGCGGCCCCTGGCTCACCGAGCAGCAGGAGGGGCAGCCGCTGCTCGCCGAGTCGCTCGCCCGCAACCTGCTCGACCGGGTGGCCGACCGCGCCCCGGGGACGTCCGGCGTCACCACGGACGCCGAGCTGTGGGTGTCCCCCGACGCCTGGGCGGCGGCGCGCCGGCGGTTGCACGCGATCATGACCGAGCTGCACGACGCCGCGCAGCCGCCGCACGCTCCCGGTACGGTCCGGGTGGGCGCCACCCTCATGGCCTTCGAGATGACCGACCCGGCACCGGCCGCCGAGGGCTGACCGACCGTCGTACACATGTTCCATCCACAGCCTGTGGACGCCGAGGAGATCGGATGAGTTACCAGCTCAGCGCGGTGGTCGCCGACGTCGAGCTGCTGCGCGAGCAGACCGCCGAGCTGGATCACGCGGTGCTCGCCGCGCTCCGCCAGGACTTCGCGCTGCTGCCGGTCACCCCGCAACTGGTCGAGGAGCTGACCGGCCGGCTGCCGGACTTCGCCACCGGGGAACCGTCGGCGGAGCACCCGTTCCACCTCGTCCTGTCGCCCGCCCTCGGCAAGCTGCTGGCCCGCTGGTCCCGGCGGGGGCCGGTGGCCTACCTGGAGGCGGAGTTCGCCGGCGGGCTGGGCCACCAGGCGGCGGCGGTCTGGCTGGGGGGCGAGCCGAGCTGCGGGCCCTGCTTCGACGATCGGCTGGACCGGCCGCGCGCCGAATGGCCGATCAACGCGGCGCTCGCCCGGCTGGGCGCCGAGCCGGGGCCGTGGATCGACCCGTTCGCCGAGCTGGGGCTGCACCTGGAGCGGGACACGGCCGGCTGGCTGGCGCACGGCCGGCGCGGGCTGTCGGCCGACTACTGGGACGAGCTGGCGGAGGAGTGGGAACTTCGCCAATCCGACCAGCACCAGCAACTGAATCGCCCCGGTCCCGTTGGGGACTGGGGGAATGCATGAAACTGCGACAATTCGGATTCATTGCCGTACTGATGACGGCCGCCTCGATCGCCGGCAGCGGCGTCCGTCCACAGGGGCCGGACGTGCCGGCCCGGCCGGTCGGGGCCGCGGAGGTGGTCAGTCTCCACGGGCTGGGCAACGCCGAGTTCGGCGCCACCGAGGACGACCTGACCCGGCGCGGCGTGCTGCGCACCGACGAGGACGCGTGCGGGCCGACACTGACCGGACACGGCTCGGTCAGCCCGATCTTCGCCGACGACCGGCTCGTCCTGCTCTGGCTCGACGACCCGATGAGCACACCGGAGGGGATCACCGTGGGCACCCCGGTCGACGCGGTGCACGCCGCGTACCCGTGGGTGGTCCGGCTCGACGCTCCACAGGAGATACACCGGTTCGACGGCCTGCTCGCCCGCAGCGGCGACCGGGCGTACCTCTTCCTGCACGACGGCGCCAGCGTCCGGAAGATCATCGCCGGGTACGCGGACTGGGCCCGCCGCCTCTTCGACGAGGGCTACGGCCCCTGCTGACCGGGCGCGGGTTGTGCGCCGGACCGTGCGGACGGTAGAGACGACGCATGCGTCGGGTGGTCATGGTCGGCCTGTCGGTGATTGTCGTGGCCCTGCTCGGCGTGGCCACGAACGTCGCCACCGGGGCGCTGCCCGAGCGCTGGTCCCCGTACCTCTGGTTGGCCTGGCCGCTGGTGCTGCTGCTGGTGGCGGTCCTCGTGGCCATCGAGGTGCACCGCGGCCGGGAGCCGCGGCGGACCGGAACCGCCGGCGCGGCGCGGGCCCGGAAGGTGCTGCTGGAGCGGGTACGCCGCTACTGGGTGACCAGCGTCCTGGACCGGTCCCTGTACGAGGAGGCGCGGATCGAGCTGGGCATCGCCGCCACCGCCGACGACCGCCGGCACCCGTGGAGCCTGCGGGCCAGCCACCGGGACGGCTTCACCGGCTCGCTGGACGACCGGACCTCGATGTCGGCCCTGTTCGACCAGCTCGACCAGGCGGTGGTCATCGTCGGCGCGCCCGGCGCCGGCAAGACCACCACCCTGCTGGAACTCGCCCGGGAGCTGCTCGACCGCGCCGACCACGACCCGGACGCCCCGATCCCGGCCGTCTTCAACCTCTCCTCCTGGGCGACCCTCCGCCGGCCCCTCGACCGGTGGCTCGTCGAGCAGCTCACCGAGCGGTACGGCATCCCGGCGGAGCAGGCGACCGCGTGGGTGGCGGCCGGGGAGATCCTGCCGTTGCTGGACGGCCTCGACGAGGTCGGCGGGCAGCACCGCGACGAGTGCGCGGAGGCGATCGCCGCGTTCCACCAGCGCCAGCCGCTCACCCCGATCGCCGTCTGCTGCCGCCAGGCCGAGTACGCACGACTCCGGTCGGAACTGCCCCTCTACGGCACGGTCGCCATCCAGCCACTGGACCGGTCCCAGATCGAGCGGTACCTCGACCGGCCGGGTCTGAGTGGGCTGCGGGAGGGGCTCGACGCCGACCCCGGGCTGTGGCAGCTGTCCGACTCGCCGCTGATGCTCAGCATCATGGCCCTGGCGTACGCGGACGCCCGCGACGCCGGCGCCGCCCCGGCCCCCACCGGCTCGGGACGCGACCGGCTCTTCACCCGGTACGTCGACACCATGCTGCGTCGCCGGCCGCATCCCCGCTACGGCCCCGAGCGGACGGCCGGTCACCTCGCCACCCTCGCCCGGGTGCTGCGCCTGCGCGACCAGACGGTCTTCGTGCTGGACATGATCGACGAGTCCTGGTCGGCCCGGCGTCCGGCCGCGCCGTGGACCTCGACGGCGCTCGCCCGGCTGCTCGGCTGCGCTGCCCTCGCCGTGCTGTTCGGCACGGCGGGTTGGGCGCTGGGCTCGGTGGCCGGCCTGGTGGTCGCCGGCGGCCTGCTGGCGCTGGCCGTGCTCATGCACGCGGTCAACTACGACGACCTGTTCGAGCTGACCTCGACCATCCGCGACCGCGACGACCGGCGACCGGAGAGCTGGGTGGCCGCCTGGACCACGAGCGTCGCCGAACTGGAACGGCTCATCCAGGTCTCGGCGCTCGCCGCCGGCGCGGCCGTCGGCGTGCTCACCGGCTGGCTCGCCCCCGGCGGGCCGAGCTGGACGGCCGGCCTCGGTTACGGCGGCGGGTTCTTCCTCGCCACGGTGGTCGCCCTGATCGCCCTCGACAGCGCGCAGATCCGGCTGCACTTCCGGCCGCTGCCGCCCCGGACGGGCCGCCGCGAGCTGCCGAGCCCGCTGCTGCGGCAACGGTTGACCGTCATGGCGGCCGATCTCGTCACGCTCGGCGTGATCGTCGGCGTGCTCGGCTTCGTGCCGGTCGCGCTGGCCCGGGGTGCGGCCGAAGCCCTCCGCTTCGCGGTGCTGCTCGGTGCCGGCACCACCCTCCTGCTGTTCACCGTGGTCGCGTTCTCGCCGATGATCGAGCAGGCCCTGGTGCGGCGGCGACTCGCCCGGGAGGGCCTGGTGCCGTACCCGCTGCTGCCGTTCCTCGACCACGCGGTGCAGTGCCTCTTCCTGCGCCAGGTCGGCGACGGCTACATCTTCGTGCACCGGGAACTGCTCGACCACTTCGCCGAGCGCGCGGCGGCCGACCTGCCACTGCCGCGATTCCGCGCCGCCGCGCGGGGCCGGGGGGAGCAGGTACGGCGAAGCGCCGGGGATGTCCCGGGCGCTTCGACGGTTGGCGGTGGCGGCGGGATTTGAACCCGGCCCCCGCGCGCCTGATCGGGCCGGTTCGCCACCCGGGTCACGTAACGAAGATCATCAGTTCGCCGCTGTGCCTACGGACAGGGCTCCTCCTGTCCCGGCCGTAGCAATCCGGCGCGTCCTCCGGCGTAAGGATTCCATGTCTCTGCACCAGCAACGACGCCTCAAGCTGGTCGGTGCACTCGCGGGGAGTGCGCTGACCGTCACCACCGCCAGTCTGCTGCCCGCTGCCCCGGCGGCCGCCGCCCCCGCCCGGGCGGACCTGGTCGTCGCCACCTCCGTCGACCCCGTTGAGGTGCCGGCCAGCGGCGGCTGGTCGGACCTGACCCTCGACCTGCGTAATTCGGGCACGAAGGCCAGCCAGGCCGTGACCGTGGCGGTCACGCTGCCAGCGGGCGCCTGGTTCCCCACCGATGGTTTCGTGATCCCTGCAAGCTGGAACTGTGACCTGCTGGGCACGGCGACGTGCACCCACGCCCCGCTGGCCGCCGGGGAGGTCGGCGACACGCTGAGCATCCCGTTCGGGCTTCCGGCCGGTACCGCCGGCGACACGCTGACCGTCACGGCCACGGCAAAGACCGGCGTGGAGTCGTCGACCGCCAACAACACAGGTCAGGCGACCATGCGCTACATCCCGAGCACCGTTGATCTCGACTTTGAGCCCGCCGCCACCACCCAGCAGCTACTTCCGGGCGAGCAGGCGCAGCTCATCACGTCGGTCCGGAACACCGGGAACTCGCCCTCGGGCGACGTCACCGTCACCACCCCCGTGCCGGTCGGCACGCGCGGCTGGGAGACGTTCAATGAAGGGTGGGACTGCGCGTTCGGCGACGGCGTGGCCGACGGCCGGACTGGCTGGCGGTGCATTCACGCCCCGCTGCGGCCAGGCCAGACAAGCGAGCCGCTGGAATTCGCCGCGACCCTCACCGACGTCACAGTGGGCCAGGTCGTGACGATAGAGGCGACCGCGTCGACGACGTCGACGGAGACCACGCTGGACAACAACACGGCGCGGGACACCGTCACGGTCGAGCAGGGCGCCATCGTGCGCGGCACCGTCTGGGTGGACAGCAACCGCAATGGCGTGCGGGACGCAGGCGAGGGGGGCGCCCCGGTCGGCAGCGGCGGGATCGACCACATCGAGCTGGTCCCGCAGACCTCGGGCCAGCCCGGCTACCTGGTCACCGTCAACCCCGACGGCACCTACGTCGCGTACGCCCGTGCGGGTACCTACCGCCTGGAGTTCTTCGTGCAGGACCCGCACGAGTTCGTCGACTCGGTCGACTCGGACCTGATCTACCACTGGAACGAGACCGGTGGTTACAACAACTACGGATACACCGACTGGTTCGCCGTGGCGACCGGTGACGAGGTCACCCGCGACGCGGGCGTCAACTGACCGCACCTCACCGCCCGGGTGCGTCGGGACATTGCCCAGCGGGCCGGTGGGCTGCTCTGGGGAAAGCCCGACAGAGAAGCCGACATCGGCTTCTCGAGCAGGAATTGAGCTCAGCACCGAGACCACAAGCGGAACGCCCGGCCGATCCTCACGGATCGACCGGGCGTTCGCGCGTCTCACGAGCGGTGGCGGCGGGATTTGAACCCGCGGAGGGCGTAAACCCTCACACGCTTTCGAGGCGTGCTCCTTAGGCCACTCGGACACGCCACCGCCGAGTAGGGTACAGGACCCCGGGTCTGGACGCCGAACCGGTATCCCCGCGCCCGGCCTGGCAGGATCCTTGCCATGAGTACGCACATCGGCGCTGAGCCGGGAGAGATCGCCGAGCGGGTCCTGATGCCGGGCGACCCGCTGCGGGCCAAGTGGATCGCGGAGACCTACCTCGAGGACGCCCGCTGCTACACGACGGTTCGCGGCATGCTGGGCTTCACCGGCCGCTGGAACGGCGTCGAGGTCTCCGTCCAGGGCTCCGGCATGGGCATGCCGTCCGCCTCCATCTACGCCCACGAGCTGATCAACGAGTACGGCGTGAAGACGCTGATCCGGGTCGGTTCCTGCGGTGCCCTGACCGAGGACCTCCAGCTGCGCGACGTGGTGGCGGCCATCGGCTCGTCCACCGACTCGAACATGAACCGGATGCGGTTCGACGGGTTGATCGACTACGCCCCGGTGGCCGACTTCGGGCTGCTGCGCACCGCGGTCGAGGTGGCCGAGCGGCGTGGCATCACCATGCGGGTGGGACCGATCCTGGCCGCGGACGCCTTCTACACGGACCGGCCGGACCTCTACGACACCCTCGCCGATTACGGAGTGCTCGCGGTGGAGATGGAGTCGGCGGCGCTCTACACGATCGCGGCCCGGTTCAAGGCCCGCGCGCTGACCGTCCTGACCGTGAGCGACCACATCAAGACCGGCGAGAAGACCACGTCGCAGGAGCGTGAGCAGACGTTCGGCCAGATGGTCGAGATCGCCCTCGACACCGCCGTCGCCTGACCTCACCCCGATCCGCGACCGCCCCGCCACCACCAGGTGGCGGGGCGGTCGGCGTTACCGGGGTCACACAAATAAATACGACCGGTCGTTCTTGTCTTGGTTACGCTGCCCGCATGACTTCCGACGGCCGCGTCGCCCGCGGCGACCGCACCCGCACCGCGGTGCTCGACACCGCCGTGTCGCTGGCCACCGAGGTCGGCCTGGAGGGGCTCTCCCTGGCCCAGCTCGCCGAGCGGCTCGGGGTCAGCAAGTCCGGCCTCTTCGCGCACTGGCGCTCGAAGGAGGCGCTGCAACTCGCCACCGTCGACCGCGCCGTGACGCAGTGGGAGGAGCGGATCGTCGCCCCGGCCCTGCGCGCTCCCCGGGGCGTCCGCCGGCTGCGCGCGCTGCACGAGGCACGCATCGAGTTCTACGCCGCCCGGGTCCTCCCCGGCGGCTGCTTCTTCGCCAACACCGAGTTCGAGTACAACGCCCGCCCCGGCCCGGTCCGGGACCGGCTCGCCGAGGCGTTCGGCCGGTGGAGCACCTTCCTCGAACGCCTCGTCCGGGAGGCCGTCGAGCTCGGCGAACTCCCCGCCGACCTCGACGTGCCGCTGCTGGCGTACGAGATCGACGCGCTGGGGATCAGCGCCGCGATGCGGTCCCGGATGCTCGACCCCGACGTCACCTACCGGCACGCCCGCCAGGGCCTGCTGAACCGGCTGCGGGCGCTCTGCCCCGACCCGACCCTGCTAACGGAAGGCCCGTCATGAGCCAGACCACCGTCGAGTTCGGGCACGTCGAGCACGTCCCGGTGCACTTCGACGACCTCGACGCCATGGGCATCCTGCACAACGCCCGCTACGCGGTGCTGCTGGAGCGCGCCCTGACGCCGTACTGGGCCGAGCGCGGCGTCGCCTTCCGCGGCGACGTGCACGCCGCTCCCGACGTGTTCCACGCCGTCCGGGAGTTCACCATCACCTACCGCGCCCCGGTCACCGGGGTCGGGCCGGTGGCGGTGCACTTCTGGCTGGAGCACTTCGGCACCAGCAGCGCCCGCTACGCCTTCGAGTTCCGCTCGGTCGACGGCGGCGTCCTGCACGCCGACGGCACCCGGTCGATCGTCCGGCTGGACCCCGCCACCCTGCGCCCGACCGCGTGGACCGAGGCGGCCCGGGCGGTGGCCGCGACCCTGCTGCGCCCCGCCCCCTTGCCCGCCTGAGGCGGCGCGGGCGCGTTAACAGGGGGCCCGTGCTCTACCTGAGGCGTTAAGAAGGGGCCCTTCCTTACCGGAAGAAGGCGCGTAGCAGGGCGGCGCTCTCCGCCTCCCGCACGCCGCCGTACACCTCGGGGCGGTGGGTGAGGCGGCGGTCGCGCAGCACGTCCCAGAGCGAGCCGACGGCGCCCGTCTTCGGCTCCCACGCCCCGAAGACCACCGTCGAGATCCGGGCCAGGGCGATCGCGCCCGCACACATCGTGCACGGCTCCAGGGACACCACCAGGGTGCAGCCCTCCAGCCGCCACCGGCCCAGCCGCTCGGCGGCCCGGCGCAGCGCCAGCACCTCGGCGTGCGCGGTCGGGTCGCCGGTCAGTTCCCGCTCGTTGCGGCCGATCGCCAGCTCGGCGCCGTCCGGCCCGTAGACCACGGCGCCGACCGGGACGTCCTCGACCGCGTCCTCGCCGTCGCCGGGGACCCCGTCCGGGCCGGTCACCGCGACCTCCAGGGCCCGGCGCATCCACAGCTCGTGCCGCTGCCGGCGGCCCGCGCCGTCCGGGTCGGCCAGGCCCTCGTCCGCGCCCGGACCGACCCGTGCCGGCCGGCCGGGGGTGGGCTGCCCCGGGCGTACGGTCTCCAGCGCCGGGTCGGTGGCGTCGGCCGGCTCCGCCCCGCCGGTCCACTGCGGGCCGGGCGGCTCAGACCTCACGAAGCTCCTCGACCTCGTCGGCGCAGCCGAGCACCTGGCAGACCTCGGCGGTGACGTCGGCCGGCATCATCCCCTCGTGGCCGCAGAGGGCGAGCAGCTTCGGCGCGGAGATGCCCAGGTCGGCGAGAAGGTCGGCGTCGCCCACCGGGTCGGCCTCGGGGTCCACGGCCGGCTGCTCGGTCTCCTCGTCGCCACCAGCGGCCGGCCGCGGCTCGTCGGCGTCCTCCAGGCCGGTGACCGAGGTCTTCAGGTCGCCGACCAGCAGCGCGCCCAGCCGGGACTCCTCCGCGTACGCCGAGTCGGAGCCGAAGACCCGCAGGTCCTCCCCCTCGTCCAGACGCAGGATCACCAGGTAGGTGTCGTCGGCCTCGACGAACAGCAGGGAGAGGTCGGCGTCGGGCTCGACGTCGCGCAGCCGGTCGGCCACCTCCTCGATGTCGGTGACCCCCCGCAGGCTCACCTCGTCGGCGGTCCAGGCGCCCTCGACGCGCGCCACGGCAGCAGCGAAGTACGACACGGTCCCCCCAAATTGGCCTCGGCAGCACGCCGACTCGTCACGCGATGCACGTTAACCGGTCGGGTCGGCAGGCGACCGGTCAACGCCCCGAAGGGCCGGTCGAACCTGGAGAAAGTCGGTCAGCCGGCGATGCGCCGGCGGGTCGCGATGAGTTCGCGCAGGCGCTCGGAGCTGGCCCGCTGCTGCGGCCGTTGGCGCTGCCGCACCGTGCGGGCGCCGGCCAGCTCGGCGAGGAGTTGCAGGCGGCGGCGGCTCCGTTCCGGGTCGAGCCGCGGCGGGGTGATCCAGGCCATACCGCGAGCGTGGACCGTCACCGCGCGTACGTCAAGACGGTCTTCGGTGCGCAGCGAAACCGGCACGCACCGTCACCAGAGCGGCCAGTCGCCACTCTGCGCCCAGCGCAGCGCGACGACCGCGGCGGCGATGCTCCAGCCACCCGCCGTGACGATCGCGACCCCGGTGGCCACCCCCCGGTCGCCGTGGCGGACCAGCACCGCGGCGGCCAGCCAGGCCAGCCCGCCGGCGAGCAGAGTCCACCAGGCGTAGCCGGGCACGTCCCGCCCAAGCAGGCCGAACAGCAGCAGCCAGACGAATGCCGTCACCGCGCCGACCGCGACGCCGGCGCCGGTCACCGGGTACGGCTCGCGGTAGCTCGGCCGCATCGGCGCCCCGGACGGGAAGAGCCCCGACGGCGTCCGCGGCAGCGGGCGCACCGGACCCGCGCCGGGCTCACCGGCCACGCCGTGCCACCCGTTCGTCACCACTGCCCCCTTCACGGACCGTAGACGGATCGACGTCACGCAGAGCGACGGTCCCGGACGGACGTGTCTCAGCGTTCGTCCCTACGGTAGTGGTCTGCCAGGATGACCAAATGCGCTCGTCATCGATCGGACGCCGCGCGCGTCCGGCGTACCCGGTCCTGCTGCTCGTGGCGGCGCTGGCCGCCGGGTGCGCCCCCGAGGCCCGGCCCGCCGCGGCGCCGGGCAACTCGTGGCAGAGCCCGAGCGCGCCGGCCACGGGGGCGCAGCCCGCGCCGCCGACCGGCCCCGCCGCGTCGTCCGCCCCACCCACGCCGTCCCCGGCACCGAGCCGCACCGCATCGAGGCACGTCTTCCCGGTCCGCGCCGGCAACGTCGACTACCACCCCACCCACTCCGGGTACCCGGGCACGGACATCTTCGCCGACTGCGGCGAGCCGGTGGTGGCGGTCACCGACGGCGTGATCCTGGAGGTCAGCCGGGTGGACCGCTTCAGCCGGCGGGGGCCGCTCGGCCCGAACAACGGCGGGCTGTCGGTGTCGCTGCTCGGTGACGACGGGGTCCGCTACTACGGGTCGCACCTGAGCGCGATCGCCACCGGCGTCGACGCCGGCGTCCGCGTCCGGGCCGGTCAGCAGCTCGGGAAGGTGGGCCACACCGGCAACGCCAACAACGTCTGCCACCTGCACTTCGGGCTCTCCCCGAAGTGCACCGGCCACGACGACTGGTGGATCCGGCGGGGCGTCGTCTGGCCGGCGAAGTACCTCGACTCGTGGCGCAAGCGGGGCAACCGCGCGCCGGCCGCCGAGGTGACCGCCTGGCAGCGCCGGCACGGCTGCCCCAAGGCGCCGAGCGGCTCCGCCGCGGCCGGCTGACCGCCGTCCACTCCCGACACCCCGGGTGAGACCGCGCGGCGGGCGGCGCGGGCGCGTAGTTTGCAGGGCATGACTGCCCGGGACCCCATCGCCGACCTGCGGCGGATCGCGTTCCTGCTGGAACGGGCGAACGAGGCCACCTACCGGGTCCGGGCGTTCCGGTCGGCGGCCAACGCGCTGGGCGCCCTCCCGGCCGGCGAGGTGGCCGAGCGGGCCCGCACCGGCACGCTCACCGAGCTGTCCGGGGTCGGCGACGTCACGGCCCGCTGCGTGGTCGAGTCACTGGGCGGCGAGGAGCCGGTCTACCTGCGCCGGCTGGTCGCCACCGAGGGCACCGACCTGGACGAGGCCGCGGCGAAGCTGCGGGACGCGCTGCGCGGCGACTGCCACACCCACTCGGACTGGTCCGACGGCGGTTCACCGATCGAGGAGATGGCCCTGGCCGCCGTCGAGCTGGGGCACGAGTACGTGGTGCTCACCGACCACTCGCCCCGGCTGAAGGTGGCCCGGGGCCTCACGGCGGACCGGCTGCGCAAGCAGCTCGACCACGTGGCCGCGGTGAACGAGGCGCTGCCGAAGGGCTTCCGCATCCTCACCGGCATCGAGGTGGACATCCTGGCCGACGGCTCGCTGGACCAGGAGGACGAGCTGCTGGCCCGGCTCGACGTCGTGGTCGGCTCGGTGCACAGCGGCCTCAACGACGACCGGGCGAAGATGACCCGCCGGATGCTGGCCGCCGTCGCCAACCCGCACCTGGACATCCTCGGTCACTGCACCGGTCGGATGGTCTCCTCGCGGCCGGCGGGGGTGACCGGCCCGGGCGACCGGGGGCACCGGGCGCGTACCCGCAAGGAGAGCGACTTCGACGCGGAGGCGGTCTTCGCGGCCTGCGCGGAGCACGATGTGGCTGTCGAGATCAACTCCCGGCCGGAGCGGCAGGACCCGCCGAAGCGGCTGATCCGCCGCGCCCTGGAGGCCGGCTGCCGGTTCGCGATCAACACCGACGCGCACGCCCCCGGCCAGCTCGACTGGCAGCGTTTCGGCTGCGAACGCGCCGCGCTCTGCGGGGTGCCGGCGGACCGGGTGGTCAACACCTGGAAGGCCGACCGCCTGGTGAAGTGGACGGCCGGCCGCGGCTGAGCGCGTCGCCGCCCGCGCCGTGGTGTGGCGGCATCCGGAGGCCCCGGACCCCGCCACCTCGCCGGCCTGGCGGTCAGCGCCCGGCCGGCACCGCCGGACGGGTGGCGGCGGCGGGGACGGACGTCCGCCGGCGCCGGCCCAGCATCCCCTGCGCGACGGCCACGCCGAGCAGCACGACCAGGGCGCCCACCGGCTGGTGCCAGTTCATCCGCTCGCCGAGCACGACCGCGCCGACCAGCACCGCGAACACCGGGATCAGGTACGTGACGGTGGACGCCGTGCTCGCTCCCGCGACCCGGATGTTGCGCAGGTTGATCACGAAGGCCAGCCCGGTGCCGAGCGCGCCCAGCGCCAGCACGGAGGCCACCACCTTCGCGGAGAGCCCGGTGGGCACCGGCGGCGCGCCCGCCACCAGCGGCGCGACCACCGCGAGCTGCGCCGTCGCCACCAGCAGTTGGGCCGCCGACAGCGACAGCCCGGAGTACGCGCTGCCCGCGATGAACTTCTTCTGGTAGGGGATCGCCACCCCGTAGCAGGCCGCCGCCCCGAGGCACATGAGCTGGCCGGTGAAGTGCGACCCGCCGACGCCCTCCCACACGCCGAGCACCACGAGCACACCGGCGAAGCCGAGCCCCAGCCCGACCGCGCGCCGCACGGTCAGCCGCTCGGTGCGGAACACCAGCACCGCCAGCGGAAGCACGATCAGCGGCGTGGTCGCGTTCCAGATGCCGGCGAGCATCGACTCGACCCGCTGCTCGCCGAAGCCGAACAGGGTGAACGGCAGCGCGACGCCGAAGGCGGCCACCACCAGCAGGTGCGCCCAGACCCGGGGCTCGCGGGGCAGCCGGTCGCGCAGCACGGCCAGCACCACCAGCAGCGTCGCCGCGCCGGTGGCCACGCGGTAGAGGGTGAGGTGCAGCGGGTGCAGCTCGGCCACCCCGACCTTGATGAAGAGGAAGCTGGAACCCCAGATCACACCGAGTGCGACGAACCCGGGCAACCAGCTGCGCGCCGGCGCGCGGTCAGGAGTGATATCGGCTGTCACCCCTGACACTCTGCCGTAGGCGTACGACGAAGTCGCGCGAAATTCGGACGCCGTGTCGACCACCACAGCCGCCCGGCGGCACCGGGCCTGCTGCCTCGAACCCGGCGAACGGCGCCGACAACGGGGTTGCCCGGTCACGTAGGGTCGCATCGTGGGACGAATCGATGACCTCGCCAACCGCTACGTGGCCGACTGGGCTCCGCTGAGCCCGACCGGGGCCACCTACGTCGGCATCGCCGGCTACGACGACCAGCTCGACGACCTCTCCCCGGAGGGCTACGCGGCCCGCGCCGACCTGACCCGGCGCACCCTGGCCGACCTCGACGTGACCGAGCCGGACACGGAGGCGGAGCGCACCGCCAAGGAGGCGATGCAGGAGCGCCTCGGCCTGGAGCTCGCCCGCTTCGAGGCCGGCGAGACCGGCAGCGAGGTCAACGTGATCGCCAGCGGTCTGCACGACCTGCGGATGGTCTTCGACCTCATGCCGACCGAGGGCGACGACGCCAAGGCGAACGTGGCCGCCCGCCTCAACCGCTTCGCCGGCGCGCTGGAGGGCTACAAGCGCACGCTGCGCGAGGCCGCGGCGGCCGGCCAGGTCAGCTCGCAGGTGCAGCTGGTCGAGGTCGCCAAGCAGTGCGACATCTGGGTCGACCCGAACGGCGACAACTTCTTCCACGGCCTGGCCGAGCGGCTCGGCGCGGAGGGCGCGCTCGGTGTGGAGCTGCGCAAGGGCGCGGCCGCCGCGACGGCCGCCACGGCCGAGTTCGGGCAGTTCCTCCGCACCGAGCTGGCCCCGCGGGGCCGGCAGAAGCAGGCCGCCGGCCGGGAACGCTACGAGCTGGCCTCGCAGTACTTCCTGGGCGCCCGGGTCGACCTCGACGAGACGTACGCCTGGGGTTTCGCCGAGCTGGCCCGCCTGGAGAGCGAGATGCGGGCGGTGGCCGGCCGCATCGTCGGCCCCGGCGCGAGCATCGACGAGGCGGTGGCCGCCCTGGACGCGGACCCGGCCCGGACCATCCAGGGCAAGGAGGCGTTCCGGGACTGGATGCAGGCGCTCGCCGAGAAGGCCATGAGCGAGCTGCACGGCACCCACTTCGACATCCCGGAGCAGGTCCGGCGGATCGAGTGCTGCCTCGCCCCCACCAGCGACGGCGCCATCTACTACACCGGCCCGAGTGAGGACTTCTCCCGGCCGGGGCGGATGTGGTGGGCCGTGCCGCAGGGCATCACCGACTTCTCCACCTGGCGCGAGGTGACCACGGTCTACCACGAGGGTGTGCCGGGCCACCACCTCCAGGTCGCCCAGACCGCCGTCCGGGCCGACCTGCTCAACCGCTGGCAGCGGCTGCTCTGCTGGGTGTCCGGGCACGGTGAGGGCTGGGCGCTCTACTCGGAGCGGCTGATGGACGAGCTGGGCTACCTGGAGGATCCGGGCGACAAGCTCGGCATGCTCGACGGGCAGGCGTTCCGGGCCGCCCGGGTGATCGTCGACATCGGCATGCACCTGGAGCTGGAGATCCCGGCCGACAACCCGTTCGGCTTCCACCCCGGCGAGCGCTGGACGCCGGAGCTGGGCTGGGAGTTCATGCGGGCGCACTGCCGGGTGCCGGACGAGAACCTGCGCTTCGAGCTGAACCGCTACCTGGGCTGGCCGGGGCAGGCGCCCTCGTACAAGGTGGGCGAGCGGATCTGGCTCCAGGCCCGGGAGGAGGCGAAGGCCCGCAAGGGCGCCGACTTCGACCTCAAGGAGTTCCACCGCCAGGCGCTCGACCTGGGCTCGCTGGGGCTCGACCCGCTGCGCCGGGCGCTGGCCCGGCTCTGAGTGACGACGACGGCCGGGAGTCGGAGGGGTTCCTCCGGCTCCCGGCCGTTTCGCGTGGCCGTCCGGGTCAGGTCAGGTCGAGCTTGAGCACCGGCCGGGCGGTGAGCGACTTCGAGTTCTCGTACGCCAGGTCGATCACCGGGTCGGTGAAGCTGATCGGGATCGGCGAGGTGATCGGAAGGCCGTCCGGGAACGGCAGGTCCGGGGTGAGCGTGATCTTGATGCCGAGCAGGTGCCCGACGAAGCGGGTGGCGTAGAAGGCGACGTCGCCCTCGACGGTGAGCCGGTCGGTGACGTACCGCTGCTTCTTACCGGCCGGACCGGTGGCCAGGAGGGTGAAGTCCTCCGTCACGGCCTTGTCCATGGAGAACTTCAGGCACTTGAGCTTGCCGTCCCGGGTGGGCAACTCGACGATCCCCTCGAATCGCAGCCCGGTCATGGTCACCTTGGAGCCGGTGAGCTTCGACGGCGGGTCCGCGACCATCGGCTGGTCCGGGTCGGCGGCCAGCTTCGGCAGCGGCTTGCCCTCCTCGACCGGCTTCGGCTTCGTCGGCGCCGGGCTGTCGCAGTCGGCGTCCGGCTTCGCCGGGGTGGACGGCGTCGTCGTGGCACTGCCGCTCGGCTTCGGCGTGGCGGTCCCGGTCGCGGTGGCCGCCGGCGCGGCGGCCGCCGCCGGGGCGGACGAGGTGCTGGGGCTGGGCGAGGGCTCGGGGTCGTCGCCCCCGGTGAACAGGTCGGTGATGCCGTCGACGATGTCGGTCAGCAGGTTGCCGTCCGAGTCCTTCTGCTCCTCAGCCGGCTCCTCCTCGGCCGGCTTCTCCTCGGCCGGTGCCGTGCTCGGGCTGGCCGACGCCGACGCCGAGGCCGACGCGCTGGGGCGCGGGGCCGGGGCCGTAGCGGTCGGGCAGGCGGCCGGCGCCGCGACTGCCGGCTCCTGACCGCGGAGCGCGAACAGGCCGGCCGCGGAGACGGTGGCGACGACGAACAGGATCGCGTACGCCCTGGGGTCCCGGTGCCCGCCGCCCCGCGGCGTGTCCGGTCCGACGGGCGGCAGCATCTGGGTGCTGTCGGTGGCGCCGGGCGGGTCCGCCGGAGCGGGCTCGCGCAGCGGGTTACGCGGCTCGGGCAGGGTGTCGGTCAGGACGCCGGTCGTCTCGTCCTCGCGCTGCCGGGGCAGCAACTCGTCGACGAGGGCCGGCTCCGGCTCCCCGCTCGCGTCGTCCTCCTCCGCCGGCTCCACGGGCGCGGCGGGCTCGGCGGCCGGCTGCTTCTGCGGCACCCAGGCGAAGCCGAGGGCGCTGCCGACCATGCCGAGCAGCAGGCCGATGAAGAAGCCGCCGAGGTTCACCCCGATCATCGAGTAGAGCGCGGTGACCGCGGCGACCACCGCGTAGAACATGCGCTGCTGCGGGCTGAACCAGAGCAGCATGCCGCAGGTGAAGAGGATGACCGGGATCAGCCAGGACAGGAAGCCGGTGGGCCCCATCTGGAAGGTGAGGCCGTGGAGGCTCATCTGTGTGGTGCCGAAGATCTCGAGGCCGGCCAGCGCGGTGAAGAGCCCGCCCCAGAACGGCCGCGTCCGCCGCCACCGGCGGAAGTTACGCCACGCCTGGCCGGCCCGACCGGGCTCGGCCTGCTGCGTCTCGGCGGTTGTCACGTACTCCTCCTGGCGGTGCTGACGGCGTGAGACAAGGACGAGGCCCGCGGAGGGCGCCCTCCGCGGGCCTCGACATCAGATCAGAAGCATTCCTTGGCGTTCTTGCCCACGTTGACCTTCAGCTTCAGGCCGTTGAGGGTGAAGACGCCGGCGCTGGTGGACCGCGCCACCTGCTCCAGGCCGGTGATGGTCACCTTGTCCGCGCTCTGGCCGAAGGACTTGGGCAGGACGGGCTGGGCCGGGTTCATGTCGCCCGCGTCGCGGCCGATCTTGATCTTCTCGAACGTGGCGTCACCCTCGAGCGAGTCCATGTCGATCAGCAGGTCGGTGGCGGTCGCCGGCTTGCCGCCGCCACCGGCGTTGATGGTCAGCACGATCGGGATGTTCGGAAGGCTGGCGTTCACCGACTGGCAGAGGTCGTAGAGCTTGGCGTCGGCGATCTCGGAGACGGCCACCGGGTGCTGGATGCCGTCGCTCTCCTTGACCAGACCGCCGTACTGCTTGAAGCCGTTGCCCTCCAGCTTCGAGGCGCCGACCTTGAAGGTCGAGCCCGAGACGGCGAACGAGGCCGCGATGGCGCCGTTGGCCATGCCCAGCACGATGCCGCCGGCCACGACGGTGGCGGGCACCATCACGGCGGCAAAGCGACGCCAACGGGTGCCGCCACTCATCTGGCGGTTCTCCGATTCACTCACAAGGTCCTCCTCGACGGGGGGTGCGTCACCGGCGCGGGACGCGACGCGGGACGGGGAAAGCTGCGGGGCGGCGCGGGCCCGTTGTGCCGACGGACGCGCGGTACGCGGATTGCATGCTCCCGCGAAGCGACACACCTCACAAGTCCCTTGCTACTGACGGGTAACACAGTCGTGGTATCAAGATCGCCCACGGTTACCAACGGTTAACATCCCGATAGCAAGGGGCTCAGGGCAAAACGGCCCTATTACGACAGGAAGACAGAGACGTTTCACCTGTGGTAGCCGTCACGGGCCTAAGTCACAGTTCAATAACGGACAGCTGACAAGCCGCTGAGGGTGATGCCCCGTTCACCCGTCCGGCCGACCCGGCTGACCGTCCGGAGGCCGGTCAGCTCCGGCCGTCCAACCAGGACCCGAGCAGATGGTGGTCGATCGAGTCGATCCGACCTAGCGGGCGCCCCGCCGACACCCGCTCCCGCAGCTCCGCCCGCGTGAACCAGCGCGCGTCCACCAGTTCGTCGCCGTCCACCCGCACCTCGGTGGAGGCAGCCGTCGCACGGAAGCCCACCATCAGCCCGGCCGGGAACGGCCAGGCCTGGGAACCCTGGTACGCCACGTCGACCACCGCCACCCCGGCCTCCTCGGCCAGCTCCCGGCGGACCGCGTCCTCCAGGCTCTCGCCGACCTCCACGAACCCCGCCAGGGTCGACCAGGAGTCCTCCGCCGCGCCCCGGTGCCGGGCCAGCAGGCAGCGCTCCGGCTCACCGGGCGCCTCGACCAGCACGATGACCGCCGGCTCGATGCGGGGGAAGTGCAGCTGGCCACAACCCGGGCCCGTGCAGGACCGGGTGTGCCCGCCGTCGCCCGCCACCGTGGCCGCACCGCAGCCGCCGCAGAACCGGTGGCCCCGGTGCCAGTGCAGCAACCCCCTGGCGTACGCCTGGACGGCCGCCTCGGCCGGCCCCAGCCCGCCCACGAGCGCCCGGACGTCCACCGCCTCGGCCGCACCGGCCAACTCGCACGCCTCGGCCTCGCCCCGGCCGGAGAGGTCCACGGCGAACGCCGCCCGGCCGGAGTCCAGCCCGAGGAACACCGTCTCGTCGGCGGCGGCGCGCAGCCCTGCCGCCTCGGCCCCTGAGCGGCGCACCGGCACCCGATCGGCCGCGACCAGGCACCGGTCCCGCCACAGCGGCAGCAGGGCGCTCTCCGGGTCGGTCAGCCGCGCGGCGACCCACCCCAGGTCGGCGCGCAGCGCCCCCGCCCGGTCCAGCCAGCCACCGCCGTACGCCAGGGTCCGCTCATCCGTCCGCACCCGGCCACCGTCCCACGATCCGGACCGCCGCGGAGGTCCCGCCGGGGTGATGACGGCGACACCGGCGAACGGCGGACGCCGCCGCCCGACAACCCCCCGGGGCGGAGACTGCCGGCCGGCTCGGGCGTTGGTTACCGTAGGTGTCTCCCGTGGGGGAAGCGGTCCCCGCGTGGTACTTCCGATCGAGGTTGCTGTGACGCTGTACGGCGAAAAAGTGCCTTCCGCCGACGACCGGCCCACCGTGAAGGTGAAGGCCGTGAGCTGGCCGGACGTGGAGCCGGAACCGGTCGCCGCACCCGCCGCGGGCGGGCCCGGGAAGTCGGGTCGGTCCCGGGGGCGGATGCTGCTCGCCGGCGGGATCGTCGCCGCCGTGCTGGCCGCCGGCACCGGTCTCGGCGCCTACGCGTACGCCGGCGACGTGCCCCGGGGCACCACGGTCCTCGGCGCCGAGCTGGGCGGTCGGAGCCGCGCCGAGGCGGCCCGGGCGCTGCACGCCGAGCTGGCGCGCCGGGCCGCGACGCTCAACGCCCCGGTCACCGTCACCGTGGGCGAGAAGCAGGCCGAGCTGAAGCCGGCCGACGTCGGGCTCGCCATCGACGTGGACGCCACGGTGGCGGCGGCGGCCGCCGCCGAGGCGCACCCGGTGAGCCGCCTCGTCGGCTCCCGAACCGTCGAGCCGGTCGTGACGGTCGACACCGCCCGCCTCGAGGCCGCGCTGCGAGCGGCGATGGGCAACCAGGGCCGCGAGATGACCATGCCGGCCATCATCTTCACCGGCACCACCCCGAAGCCGGTCTACCCGAAGCCGGCGCTGACCGTCGACGCGGCGGGCGCGGCCCACGTCGTGAAGGCCGGCTGGCTGGCTGGCAAGCCGGTGACCGTGCCGCTGGTCGAGAAGTGGCCGGCGACCACCCGCGAGGAGGTCGACCGGTTCCTCGCCGAGCTGGCCCGTCCGGCCGTCGCGGCACCCGTCACGCTCACCACCGACGGCGGCAAGGTCACCATCCCGCCCGCCGCCATCGCCCGGGGCCTGCGCTTCGCCGCCGACGACGCGGGCAAGCTGACCCCCCGCGTCGACGTCAAGCGGCTGCGGGCCGCGCTCGGCGACGGGCTGGCGAAGCTGGAGGTCGCGCCCAAGGACGCCGGGCTGACCATCAGCGGCGGCAAGCCGAAGGTGGTGCCGGGCCGGGCCGGCCGGCAGGTCGACGCCGCGGCGCTCGGCCGGGACCTGCTCGCGGTGCTGCCCAGGGCGGACGGCCGCACGGTGACCGCGGCGCTGAAGCCGGCCGAGCCCGAGCTGACCGAGGCCAAGCTCGCCGAGCTGGGCATCAAGGAGCGGGTCTCCACGTTCACCACCCGGTTCCCCGGTGGTCTGTCCTCGCCGCGCAGCCAGAACATCGTCCAGGCCGCCAAGGACGTGGACGGCGCCATCGTGCGGCCGGGGGAGACCTTCTCCCTCAACGGCCACACCGGCGAACGCGGCTACGACCAGGGCTACAAGGACGCGCCGACCATCGTCGGCGGCAAGCTTGTGCCGGGCGTGGGTGGCGGGGTCTCGCAGTTCACGACGACGCTCTTCAACGCCAGCTACTACGCCGGGCTGGAGGACGTCGAGCACAAGCCGCACTCGTTCTACTTCAGCCGCTACCCCGCGGTCATCGAGTCGACCATCTTCTGGCCGCAGCTGGACTTCAAGTTCCGCAACAACACCCCGCACGGCGTCCTGATCGACACGTCCTACACCTCCAGCACGATCACCGTGTCGATGTGGAGCACCAAGATCTACGACAGCGTCAAGACGGAGTACGGGCCCCGCCGGAACATCACCCAGCCCAGGACGGTCTACCTGGATCCCGGCCCGAGCTGCATCTCCGCCGCGGGCAGCGTGGGCTTCGCCCAGGACGCCTACCGGGTCATCAAGAAGGACGGCAAGGTCGTGAAGCGGGAGAAGTTCAGCTGGCGCTACGACCCCGAGCCGCGCTTCATCTGCGCCAAGCCACCCGCCTGACGCCCGTCGGGCGCACGCACGGCAAAGCCCCGCCGGCCACATCGCCGGCGGGGCTTTTCCCTGTCGTACGCCCGTTCAGGGCCGCGCCGCGGCCAACCCCTGCCGTACGCCGTCCGCGTCACGGTCGGTGCCGTAGACCGGGGTGCCCGGCTGCTGCCGCCAGCTCTCGTCGAGCGTGCCGGCGTCCACGGGGTCGAAGCCCAGCGCGTCCACGAGTTCCATGACCACCCGCTTGGCCTCGGCGTCGTCACCGGCGACCGGCAACCCGATGCGGTCGGGCGTGCCCGCCGGCTTGCCGCCGTCCATCAGGTACGCGGCCTGGATGTTGTTGAAGACCTTCACCACCCGGGCGCCCTTGAGGTGGTCCGCGGTCCAGCGGCTGGAGCTGAGGCTGCGGTCGAGCAGCTCGGGGATGTCGCCGTCCCGCTCGGGGTAGTAGTTGTCCGCGTCGACGACCAGCTTGCCGTCGAAGAGCGCCGCCGGCAGCTCCGGCACGGCCCGGAGCGGGATGGCGACGACGACCAGGTCCGCGCCCTGGACGGCGTCCTCCAGGGTGCCGGCCGTGGCACCGGTCTCCGCGGCCAGGTCGGTCAGGCTCTGCGGCCCGCGCGAGTTCGCCACCGTGACGTCGTGGCCCAGGGTGCGCAGCCGCCGGGTGAGGGTGCCTCCGATGTGCCCCGACCCGATGATTCCGATCTTCATGACCACTCCTGCCTCCGCCAGCGCCTGGCGGTCAGTTCCGGCCGAACCATCAGCAGGTACCCCCACCGCTCCGCCCCCGATCGTGGGCGGCGGGTACACCACGTCACGTTTTCCGCCCGCCTGACGGGGCAGGCGCGGGCGGTTCCCGCACCGACGGTACGAGACGCGGCAGCGTGCCCGGGGCGATTCACGGAAGCGGGCCACAAACGCAGTCAGGGCCACCCCGAAGGGTGGCCCTGACTGGAAGATTGTCCGGCGGTGTCCTACTCTCCCACACCCTCCCGAGTGCAGTACCATCGGCGCTGGAGGGCTTAGCTTCCGGGTTCGGAATGTTACCGG